>JBGSJT010000243.1:0-9791 GCA_041741715.1 Pirellulaceae bacterium
GGAGTGATGTCCATGGGGAGTGATAACGAAAGAACCGAGGGGCTTTGATAAAGCCCAATCGTAGACGTCCTGGTGGGGTGGAGTCGGACCCGCTCGGAGTTGCAGCATGCACTCCGAGCGGTCTGCTCTGCTCTCTAATTGGGCCTTGGTTGGCAGCAGTTAGCGAATTGACCAGAGGATTCCGGGAGGAAACTTCTGTCCAATTAGCGTGATTGACGGCGAATACCCGAGTTGCGTCTTGTGGACGCGGTGGTCTTCGCCGAAGGTTTTTAAGCACAGGTGCTATGAATTGCGCGGGTGCACTGTAGAAAGCAGTGCACTGCCATTAGCCATAGCATTTTGCTGCGTATTCATTCGCTGTGGAGAGCGAGTTGCTCGAGACCTTTGTTCGGTCTTGCAACTTGCTCAGAGCGGTGGATGCCTGTTGTCAGTCAAGGTTTATTATGCGTTTTGGACGTTGAGCGCGACGTGGGTAGCGGATAACACCGCCACGCCACCGAAAATCAACGTCCACATTTTATCGTGAATTGAAATAACCATGGAGGAGCATGAAATATCGTTGCCAAGCAGCCAGTACCGAAGGAGTGGTTCAACTGATCGCGGCCAGCTACTTGAGGCATGGGTACTACTGGTATGTGACCGGTAGTATTCCTCATGCCAAGGACGCAGAGACCGTCGATCGTAAGCTGGTCACCAAATACGGATTGGACATTAGCCAGTTGGCGCGGTCCAGCCGCCGCAAGCGCGGAGTGGCCAATGCGCAGTATCTGCGGTACGGTCGCTGGTTCATCTTGATGTTAACCGAAGGACTTTATGCCTTACGATTGCCAACCGCCCAAGGTGGCGAACGCGAACAATTGAAGGACTGCCGCCGTCACCCGATTCAATTCGAAGGCTACTCTATTTCGCAACGCCGCAGTGGCGTGGCCAGCGCCAGCGATGAGCCACACAAGTGGCGCGCTCATGTTCGGATCGATGCCAGGACCTACGCTGCACTCAAGGCTCACTTCGAGTCGATCGCCGTACACCGCTGCAGCGACAACTTGGCCCGAGAATTCGCCGCCATACCCTATGCCCGCTACGCACCGATCCGCCGACAGTTGCTGAACCTGCTCCGGCTGGTCAATGAGCGCCGCAAGCAACACGCCTTAGAGCCGCTGCCCTATACGGTTCTGAACCTTCGTCGGTCTCCCGTGAAAGTCTACGCCGACGCCATCCCAACTGCTCGCCAGTCAGAGGCGGAGTAGACCATGCTACAGGTCCAAGTCCCCTTGTTCATGCTGCTCGCAGTCACCGCGATCCTCAATCCACAGGAAGCACAAATGGTAGCGTTTCTATGGTGCTACCTCATCGTACGCAGACTCTTATGATGAATGCCGATCGCGAGTTGCTTGAGCTGGCTTGAGTTCGGGCAACAGTCACCCGCTCAGTTGCGAGACTGTGGTGATCGGCGCGTACTTCCTCGCTAACTCGGACTCGTCTATTGCCCGTTCAAGCCTTCTTCGTGGAATGAAGTGGAGCAAAATGTCGGTTCAATTAGAACCAATCGGCTAGAGATACTCGGCGTAAACCCAACGCGTTAGGGCGCACTTCCCATGAGTGATATCGCCACTCGGACAAAATCAGTTAGTTTGCTGCCCGCGACTACCGACCAACGTAACTGGTTGCATAGGTCGCAGGGTCATACCAGCGGGCCACCATTGGCTTCAGGGTTTTGTCCGACAATCGAATACAGGAAATGCCCTTTGCCTGTTTGCGATGGTCTTTCCGCAAATGCTGAACATCCTCAATCAGGCGGCTGCTATTGCTCAACACGCAGACCCGATGATTGGTTCTTAAGTAGTCGGCGATCTTGAGAATCTGAACGTGTGTCGAGACATGTACGTCAGCATGCATACCGTTGATTTCGGCATATCCCCACTGGGTAAGCACTTGAATGATGATTCTGACAAACTCAGCTCTCCCCTTTCGACCAACGTCGTTGCAGCCCAATCGAAGAATATCTTCATTCACCCCGGACGGAATGACCAGATACGTGTTGTAGGGTCGAGAAAAGTAATTGCCTGCGAACGCCAGAAACCCATCGTGCATTGCAAAACCAGCGTCACAGATCGCGATCGCATTATCCAGTCGCTCCGCGATTTTCGGATCGAACTTTGGTGTCGGTGTTGTCACATCAAGCCTCGTTGATGATTGATACTCCTCAGCAGGGCTCGTCGCAGTGACGGCCCGCTCGCACATCGCTCTTGATCTATAGTCCGTCATTCGGTGGCTATTTTCCAGTCTTTGTGCTCCCAATTCAGAAATATTTTTGAGTTTTCGTACTGTTCAGTTCCCGACCAATAAGTCTTCAGTTGTCAATTGCTGCCAACCACTGCCACACTGAGAGGTTGACTCGTTTTCGCCGACGGCAACGTTTGCAGTACCAAGTGTCCAAGCAGCTAAACCCCGTTGCTTTTCATCCTCGACAACTCGGCCGCAGTGGGGGCGATTGGTGGCTGCTGGTTCGCGCGGACAAGCCCGTCACCAAATTGTTGCGATTGTCGACGAAATATCTGCAAATCAAGAATTCCTTCGCCATACTCCGTCACATTGGGATAACTCAGCCATTCGATTTTTAGGACGGTATTACGTTAGTTGCACCTGCGAGTGGGGCGACGGATCTGCCTGCCGGAGGCAAACGAACTGAGAAAAGCCAATCCCCACACGCCACTTGCCGACGCTGCGTGGTACGCAATTGACGCAGCATCAAAACCGACGTCCCCAGCCGCTATTGAAAAATTTCCTTCGCGACACGCCTCACAAAAAAACTTGACAGAACTCAAAACGTTTCTGACAATAGATAGGTGCCTAACGCAAGCAAGTTCAGCGCCGAACTTGGATTCGATTTTTAGCTGATACCATTGCGGCTAGAATCTCGTTGTGGTGCCCAACATTGATGGCGCGGATGCTGGGTTGAAATCAGTAGCCAATACGGTAGTAATTCCCTAAGCGAAGTAGATGGATTAAATCCATTTACGGATTTTCCTGAGACAGAAAGCAGTACCGCTGTTCGCTTCGAGCCAGAGTTGCACATCGCGTGGTGACGTGGCACATACCATCGAATCGCGGTCAGTAAGAAAGTGACTAGCAGGCAAAAACTAATAAAGTCCTGCCGACAGAAACCTCAAAGCCTGATCTAAAACGAGTCTTCGAGCTGATCACTTGAAATTGGAGCCAGTGTCGCCGGTACCGCGACATCTGGCTCTTTGCATTTCTGGATTACCGTCGCTTCCGATCTCTCATATCCGACGTCGCACGCCTCGCTTTATTATTAGTGATTCGTCACGGCTTAATTTACGTGTCCTGGAAAAGGTGTCCGACACTAGAAGCCGGCACGGCCCTGCGGGTGCTGCGCACTTTCGGTGTCGGACACCTTTTCCCGACGCGCGCTGAATCCTAATGCTTAGTAAAGACTGAGCACAGTTCTCCGTTTCCCACATTGGCAGGCCTAGTTTGGCTTACTGCCGATGGTCAACCTCCAGAAAAGAAAACAGCTCTTGGGTAGGGACATCGTCGGGTGCTCCCAATTCTGAATTGATTGTGCCGTGGGTTTTGCCTTCGGCAGCCACAACTTTCGCCCACACGTTGGCTGACTCTAGCTTTTCGGCCAGCCAGTGCGACTGGGCTTTAGTCTCCGGTCGATCAGCCACGTGCAAAATCAAAAACGGTGGGATGTTTTTGTCTTTTGCCACATGCGTCAATGGTGATAGGTCTTTGTACGACTCCTCCGAATTGCCAAAGACCTTCGCAAAAGTTTCGGGAGGCACCGTCCCGCCGCTCTCACTGAGTCGTTTAGGTATATCATAGACCGATACGTCCACCGGCACGCAGCCTTTAATGATGGACAGTGACAGTCCCTCCGCCTTCAGATATCGATCGTCGGCGCAAACCAGCGCGGCCAAGTGCGCACCTGCCGAATGTCCCATGACGTAGATTGAGTTCGGATCGCCACCTATGTCCCCTGCGTGATCGTGTGCCCAGCGGATCGCCTTGGCAACATCGCCGGTCATCTCTTTCACGGTTACATTGGGCACAAAGCGATAGTTGGTAGATACGAACACGAATCCTTTGTCCGTAAATGCCTGCGGCTTCTTCTGTATGCCCGTTTTATTCCCCTTGGTCCAGCCACCACCGTGAATCCAAACGATGATCGGATGATTCTTGCCCTCACCGGGTGAGTAAACATCGAGCAATTGCCGTTCATTCTTAGGCTCGCAATAGGCAATATCGCGCTGCACCTGCATCTCAGCCGCAACCAACGGAAAAGTAATTAACCCTAACAAAGCAATTGCAATCGCACGGTGCATCATTTTTCCTTCAATTGTGGAATGGGCTGGTAGGTTGGGGAGTCGCTCATTCTACCGAGCAAAATCACACGGCGATAGAATTGACAAACGCTACCTCACCCGCGCCGCGGCTCGGACGCGCCTGCGGCCGGGGAGGACTGCGGCCTATCGACGATGGCCGGTTGCGTATTGAAACCAATCGAAAAACAGCCACCTCACCAAACATTTTCTCGAATTCTTACCGACTCCTTGCAGCAGCGGTCGAGTTTCTCCGCTGCTCTTGATATGCCTCAAGCAGCCTCCGAGCGGTCCGTTCGGTGCGACACGGCGCGTAACCATAAAACTTGCCACATGCCTCGCACGAGACTCGCAAGCCGTATGGTCCTGCGACCGCGATCCAAGAACCAACCAATCGACCCTGGCCGTCAAATGCATGAAGCCTATGATCGCAGGTTGTTGAGTTCGCTTGGCCTGAATTTTTTGCGACATCAGAAGTTTCAACAACACTCAATTTCCGATCCTCCACTCAGTTTGCCGTCTGATCAATCGCAAAACGCGAAATAACCGATTAACGCAACCGGTCATCGAACTGCAGTTGCAACTGGAGTTCGATGACGAGCTCGCGGGTCTATCGTTCACGGCGGTCAATGAGCAGCAATAGTGTCGCTCGCTATCACATCCGTCGCCACTTAGCAAATCGTTTCCCAAAACCAACGGTCAATTCTTCTGGCGGGCAAGCCCAAGAGTGGACGCCATCAAGGCTCTAAATGCTTGACATCTTTTAGAAGTGGCTGGTAAGCGATAGAAAACAATCACAAAACCAGCCATGCTTAAGCTTTTCAATAACAACCCGTTAACCCAGAAACGGCTCCTCGCCACAACCTGGGCAAGCCAAGCGGCGCTGCTGCTCCAAGTAAGCCGCCTGCATTTCCTCCGGCGACATCGTTTTACGTTCGATAACGCCATACAGTTTCTTACAGGCCACACATTCAATCCGAATCGTGCTCCCAATTTCCACTTCGATCCAAGACCCCAACAGCACCCCCGCTGCGTTCTTGTGATCGGCCGTATGATTGCACTTAGTACCCTTCGTTCGTTCGCTATCAGCCCCTCCATGATTACAGACAGTTGCCATAACCAAACTCCAAGACAGAAACCAACCAAGATCGCAAAACCTGTTCTCGCGACCAGCCATGGCATAACAGCCAAGGCCAGTAGTCCAACTCGCACAACACTCAGATAGGAGTGACAAAGAACAGGAATTCACTACTCAGATAGCACAGCTTGGAGAGCAACTCAATACGCGCGAGTAGTCCGCAACTGAACGCCTACTGCATCGCTGACATCCCCTGTCAGTCATCGTCATCTGGAACGATTCCGTTGACGCTCAAAGACAGCGATAAAATTTGTTTTGAAAAAATACTAGAAGTTTTGGATCAAGTCTCACCTTGTTGAATCTAGTCCTGCCCGCGACGCAAAAGGGCGCTAGCATTTCCGCTTGGATTCAATCTCATAGGTCTGGAAGCGCGTCAACTCTCGGGCATCGCACCAGATGCTTCCAGTTCGGCTTCGGGCAATCGTTGCACAGCCTTACCCCGCAATGCACTCGATAGTCTCAATTTCTTCCGGCTGCAATTGAATGTCGAATACCTCTAGGTCTCGCTGCATATGCTGTGCGTCCGACGTTCCGGTCAGCGGCATCATCCCCATGTCGATGGCAAATCGGAAAATGAGCTGTGCTGGTGAGCAGTCGTGACGCTGCGCGAGAGTCGCCAACTGCTGGCTGGCCATTGCGCTGCGGTTGGCCGTCAACAGCGAGAATCCCTGATAGAAAATACCGTTGGCTTTGCAGAACGTGCGGACAGCGCGATCCCATCCGCTCACGGCAAAGCACCTATTTTGCACAAAATGCGGTTTGACCTTGGCGTCCTTGCACAGAATCTCAAGTTGCTCGAGGGATACATTGCTCACCCCAAGCAGCCGCGCGCGACCGCTTTCATGGATCTTCTCCATTGCCTGCCAAGCCGCCCAGTCTTCTGCGCCGAGTCCTGCCGACCGGCTAGGGCCATGCAAGACATACGAGTCGATTCGATCGACGCCCAGGTGCTCCAGTGAACTGGCAAACGACTGCTGCACTTGGATCGGAATTGGCGATGCAGGATTGTAAGGCAGCCGATGAACTTGTCCCCGCTGGAAGGTATACTTGGTCTGCAAAAACAAATCATCGCGAGCAATTCGACCACCTGCCATCGCCGCCGCAATCCCACGTCCGACTGCCGCCTCATCGTAGTGTTTGCGCTGATTGGCAGTGTCAATGCCGCGAAATCCACGAGCGATGGCTAGTTCGGTAAGCTCCTGAGTCGCAGCTTCTTTCCAAGCTGTGCCGTAAAGAAACGCGGAAACTTTGACACCATCAATGGTCCTAACTTGTTCCATGGATATCCTTTCGTCCACGCAGTACTAATATGCAAAACATTGCCTTCCGACGGGCAGCAAATATCGTAGTGGCTACCCGGCATACCCAATGCAATCGCATAACGCTGCCGAATTGATGCAGAATCTGGTTTCGCCTTCAACATAAATAACAGCAGGTCACGAGTAATTGCAGAGCGAAGTGGAGTCGCCATGTTTGACCTTTTGCTATCCCATATCAAACCTTCGTACGGCAGTTCACTCAGATCTTCTGGGAGCAATGCACATTGCTCGATTGATTGAGCAAGATCGTGTTTCTTGCTGAGCTCGACGACCACTTCAGTGATAATCTTCAGACCAATTGGCCTGAACAAAAGGCTTCCGCCAAACGATCCCCGGTACTTCTTGACAATTGCCGCATGATTCTTTGAGCGAAAGAACTCCCTGAGTGAACTGAATGCTTTGGCTACAGCCTGCAAGCGAACAGGAAGACGATCGAAGGCAAACAACATCCCGATCGCAATGCGCAGTTCGAGTTCATTGCAAAACGCGTGGCGGCTGTTCAGAAGAAAGGACAGCCTGCTATTTCCATCGACACGAAAAAGAAGGAAATCCTGGGCAATCACAAGAATTCAGGTAAGACCTATCGTAAACAGAAAGACCCGTTAAAGGTTGAAGCACATGACTTTGCAAAGCGCAAAGCTGTCCCTTACGGCGTGTACGACATCGGACTCAATGAAGCCGGTGTCACCGTTGGTATCAGTAGCGACACCGCAGAGTTTGCCGTGGCTGCGATTCGACGATGGTGGATTAGGCTTGGCAAAAAGCGATACCCGGCGGCGTCCCGAGTACTAGTCACAGCCGACTGTGGAGGAAGTAATAGTCCTCGCACGAAGTTGTGGCGAGTTGAGTAACAGAAGCTGGCCAATAAGACAGGATTAATTTTTGAACTCTGTCACTTCCCGCCGGGAACCAGCAAGTGGAACAAAATTGAACACAAGTTGTTCTGTCACATCACTCGCAATTGGCGAGGCGTTCCTCTTGAGACGGAAGAGATTGTAGTCAACCTAATCGGACAAACGAAAACAAGTTCAGGACTTGAAGTGCATGCTTGGTTGGATCAGAAGGAATATACTAAAGGGCGCAAGGTATCCGACGCTGAGTTGTGCGAAGTCGTAATCAAGAGAAATAAATTTCATGGTGAATGGAACTACGAAATTCACCCAGCCAAGAAATAAAAGCGGACACTTATTCTTTAGCAACGCCTAAATTGTTGGCAAGCAAATGATCCAATTATTACGTCGCGTTCATTTGGAAGATAAGCAACCTTCCGGACGCGATCAAGTTGCTAAACTCGTTCTTCGGAGCAACGATGATACCGGCTGGAGCGACGCACTCCAAACAACAGGAATGCGGTAAACGCAATAATATTGGGAACATTATAACTAGATCAGCTTCGCATTCCATAATCTGATGTACAGATTGATTTACCTACTGAGCGATTTTCGCCACGATTCAGACGCACATCCATCTAGCGGCCGAATCTTAAAACGTTTGTCGTTATCTTAGATGAGTGCTTGTTTGCCGAATGCGCTAAGCACCTGCGAGTTGATGATTCAGTTCGCGAGCGATGGGTTATGGGCTAGGCGGTTACTTTGGTATAGGCCGGAGCCGACGGTCTTGCCGCCTTCCCATATGGAAAAGTAGTCGCCGGTAGTTAAAGCGGCGCGTATCGACATCGGTGATGTTATTCACAGGATCCGGTCGTAGTGGTTGAGCCTTGTGAAATATAGGCCGAGCTCCGTTACATGGTGGTTGGTGAGTTGGCTCCAGCTTTCGGCGTAGCGGGTGAGTTGACCGCGGTAGTATTCGATGGCTGAGGGTATGTCGGCTTCAGTGATGTCATCCGTTTTGTAATCCACAATCACCCAGCCGTCGGGTTCCTCGAAAATGAGATCGATAACGCCGCGGTTGATGGTGAGCTTGCCGCTGTCGTCAGTGGTTGAGGTCTCGAAGGGGAGTTCACTGAAGCAGCGAGATGCAGCCTGAGCGCGTTTCCAGATCTCGGATTTCGTGACCGATTTCACAGTGGTGAGTAATTCATCGACCCGTTCTGAGCCGAGGTCGTATTCACTGGCAAGCGTGATTGCAGAAGAGCGCAAGTTGGCTTTGGGAGACTTGGTGCAGATCTCAAGTAGTTCGTGAACGGCGGACCCCCATTTGTAGCCGTAATCGCCGGATGTTTCCCATCGCGGACGACTTGTGCCTTTGAGCCCGAGCTCTTTGGCAGTCGCGATCGCGTAATTTGGCTGAGCCGCGGTCGTCCATTTCAACTCAATTTGATCGCTTGATAGTAACTTGACCTTGGATTTCGGTTTTGTCTTTATCTTGCAAGAAGCCTTTTGGATTTGCTGGTCGCTTTTGATCTCGACCTCGGGGGCGTCGTTCAGATAACGGTGCAGTCCACTCCAATTGGAATTGCCCTTGCCAACACTGATGATCATTGCACAGGCAGCACGAGTGGCTGCGACATACAGCAGCCGATCCGCTTCGGCGTTTAAGTAGCGTTGCTCTTCCTCTTGAAAGCCCTGCCAGTTCTCCGGCGTGGCAACGTCTTTCGTCGCGTACTGTCCTTTTTCAGCAGTGATACCCATATAGCCCACGGCTTCTTTGCTGGCCCGATCGATATGGCAGAGAATGGGATGCACGTATTTCATCGCTGTATCTGCCAAAAAGACAATCGGAGCTTCTAAGCCCTTGGCCTTGTGCAGGTTCATGACACGCACGACATTAGCGTCCGGAGGAAGGGCAGTGCAGCCTTCGGTTTCATCAACTTCGAGCAGCTCTTCAAAAAAGGTAATCATGTCGGAAGCACTGTCGAAGTCAAAGCTCTGCTGTCGCAACCATTCGATCGCCTTCAACAAGCCGCCGGCTGTCTCGTTGCCTTCGCCGCCGGCAGCCGCACTGGCCAACAAGCCTAAGTCTTCTGCCACGCGGCTGACGGCGGCGGTAAAGGGCAACGCACGCAGCCATTTCTGATATCGCTTGAAC
>JBGSJT010000244.1:0-5305 GCA_041741715.1 Pirellulaceae bacterium
GGTATTTCCTTGTGCCATATTGAACACGGATTGTTGTTCGATTTGTGGCAAGACGTGGTAGATCCACCCGCCGGGTTGTTTGGGACCGAAGCCGCGGCTGGTCATCCCGACCCAGCGGTAACCCCAGCCACCGGACGGCAACCGTTTGTGGGCATCGTGATGCATTTGAATCGCGAGTCCAATCTGCTTCAGATTATTTTGGCATTGCATCCTCCGCCCAGCTTCCCGCGCCATTTGCACCGCTGGTAACAAGAGGCCAATGAGAATGCCAATGATGGATATCACGACAAGAAGTTCAACGAGTGTGAAGGCTCGATGAATCTCGGCGCCACAAACGTCTCGAAAACAGTCGACAAATTGAGGCCTATGGAGCACAGTTCGTGGACGCATAGTTGCCTCTCTTTTTTCCTTGCCGTCGACATTATTTTTCATCTGATATCAGTCAACGGCTACAACAATAAACAACAATTGTTCGATCAAGCGTGAAACTTGTGCATCCAAAGGCGATTTGGCGCTTCGGAATTTCCAGATGAGTGCATATTTCTGCTCGAGAACATTGCGAAACCATCCGTCGCTAGTAGGCTTTCGCGCCTTACCTTCTTGGTCGCTGTTTCAGTGTTGCGTGCTCTGGCCAAGAAATGTCCCTTGGACAAAAACAGCAACCGGCAACCCCCGCTCACCGGCATCCGCTACACCGTAAAAATGGTCTGCAAACGAACTCGGTTGAGCCTTGTGAAGAAGCATTCAATTTCAACTGTCACGTGTCGTCCGCAAGTGTAATGATAGGACTGATTCGGTATTCAATCGCAGAAAGGAGAATGCCTTTGACAGGCTTTAGTTCAATTGGTTTGTCCAATTGCAACGCTTCTTTAAGCGAATCTACCCGAAAGCCGCCTTTTTACGATTAGTCGAGCCACAGCAAATCGACTGAGGTATCGATATGGGGAAATCGAGACGCGGACGACGCAACAAAATGGTTTAAATCGAATTTGAGTCGGCGTTTGCACCTTGTATTCTATGCAAGTCGAGTTTGCGTTTACGGAAGGGACATTTTCCCGTTATCTCAATCGAATCTATTCGCCTAGACTCGGAGGTGCCTGTCCTTCCCGTATGTGCACACGAAGCGGAAACGAGGCTCCTGGCATTGCGTCAATCCGAAAAATGATCTCGCCCAACATGTCCACGTCGTCTAGCGAGTCAACGCGTACATCAAACAGAGTGAGATTCTGACTCTGTTGGAAAGGCACTTTTGAGACGTCTATCCACGTGGACGTACTCTGAGCAGTTACCAACGCCGCAAGACCGTCGTCGGATGACACTTGTATCCGGCGTATATAGGGTTTCGAAAGAATGTCCGCAGGCAAAAATAGATGGGCCGGGTCGAATCTCAATGGACACCGCCGCGTCGTGCACCCGACCGGAATACTAACCACTGGCTCGTCTACACCTTTCTCATAAACGTCAATCCTCCCGTCGTAGGCAGCGCCGAAATTGAGACTGTGCAGCCTATAGCTTATAGTAGCTATCGCCTTCTTTTGGTCTGCTCTCGGCTCCGTTTTACTAGAAAATTGAAGTTCGCAATCTAGCCATTCGGGGTCAGAGCTGGTGGCACGCTCCCAGTTAACTTGGTCGTCCTTACTTGCAATTACGATCCCAATGTTTCCAACTATGTCTTCCGTTGGTGCCACACCACCGATAGCGACAAATGCGGGTTCAGCAATTGGCCCCGTTCGCGTATAGAATTCGAATACAGATACAAGCCTGAAGGCCTCTCCGGCCTGATCACAATCGAGGGTAACGCTATTGCGGGTCCAACCGCCGACTTCGTTGGCTCCAACAACGACCTGCAATTCGGCCGTTTCTCCTGCGTCAACTCTCGTCGGCACCGTCATTTCGGCACCGTTGGCTTGAGCTAGCCGCATACATCCACAACTTAGCCCAAAATCCTTGATCCAAACGTCGCTGTTCGAGTTATTCTGTAAGCGGACAGGAATAGTGACTTCTTCACCCACATCTATCTCATCATTTAACGACCAATAAGCTGGCTCAAGGCGCACCCTCGCTATGGGTTCCGTTCGGCGGAATACGAGCCAGCCCACTAAAAAGCCAATCGCAGTTACCGCGACCAGGAGCGATTGCTTGCCGGAAAATGCAGTGATTCTCTTAAGCTTCATTGGACTACCTTCTAAACCACCTGTATCCCGCAGCTAATAAGACAGATACCAAAGAAGCAGCAACAACCAACCAAATGATACGCGCCAATCCTGTCCCTTCGTCGCCGGATACCGGCAAGGGGCCCAGATCCGACTGTTCAACGATTTGCTTTAACGGCTTGTTATCGGGGCCCCACAACCACACGTTGTGTTTTCCGTGTTCGACTGGGTATCGATAAACCAGTGCGTTCTCTGGATAAACAAACTCAAACACCGCTGGATCGATCGGACTGTTAATTCTTAGTTTCTGGGCCTCAAAGCGGAGCACCTGATTTGGCTTGTCTGATAACAATTTTCGGGCATATGAAACGACCTCGACCACTTCCGGAAAAAAAATGCCGTCGCCAATCCCTCGAAATTCCTTGACCATTCGATGTGTTTCAATAGCGCACGTCTGCGGATTGCGCGGTGCCGGATCGATATCGAATGAAATGCACTTGCGAACCAAAAAGCTAACTTGCGGGTCTAAGTAAACTGAAAATCGTGCCCCGGAAAACTCACCCCTCGTCCGCGAGTGAGGATGCGCGATGTGAATTGCCCAGCACGAGTGCCCGTCCACGTCTGCGTCTTTCTCGACTTTGACCGAACCAGATTCTCTCACCAAATCCCGCAACGTGCGACGGGCATCGGCTTGCTGGAGCTGAATCCGCAAAAGTGCAAAACTACAGTCAGGATTCGAAAATCGCGGATGGGTCAAACTACCCATCGGTTCGAAATGCGCTTTCAGACTTCCCTGCCGCCACGGATGGAGCTTGTAGGGTCGAGTCGGATTCCAATTCAGAATGACCTTCGACTGCTCGCCATCTTCCAGCAAGTCGGCAAAATCTACTACTCGCCCATCTTCGTCCGGTGCAAGGTCAAATTGCGTGATGCGTTGGCGAGACAATCCAGCGCCATAATCTTCAGTCCAGTCGCAACTGGAAAGTTTCTGAGGGACAATTGAGCTGCCATTGAGAAGCGTTCGCGTTGACACGATGGTCGCATCGACGGCCACAATTCTTTGCAGTGCTGTATCGTGCGCATCCAACACGAATTCTAAGTCTGTATTGGAAAAGCCGATTTGGGAATGTAGCCCGATAAACAGAACTATTGCCGCACTCGTCGTAAAACCTTGCGTGTACATGAATGTCGACCCTAGGCTGGTATTGTGATGCTGCCGTCATAGAAAAGGTGGCAGAGAAAGTGCAACTCTGCCCCCTTCCGCTACTGTCTAAAAGCAGGTGTTCGGTGGCAATGGACAGTCGCAAGCAGCCCCACCGGCCCCGCAGGTGCCTCCACAGCTCTTAGTGCAGCCGCCCCAACCGTCCGAACATGCTCTGCGGATTGCGGAACCCACTCCACAAGGAACCCCAGTCGGACAGTCGCCACTAACACAAGTGCCGGGACAGCTTCCGCCGATACTTGAGGCCAAGCACGTCTCCGAAAAGTATCCGGCATAGACTCTCCCGCATAACAGTCCCAGCGTCAAACACAGACTGAACGCAATAACGTTCTTCATCTCACACCTCGTGCTAAAAGGGTCAAAGGACACTCCGAATGATGCGCCCTCGCGAGCCCAAAGTCATCATCCGAGCCTAATTTCACTTGTAGGAACATCGATCACAAACTCTTGCTCCAACGCTCCAACCTGAATCGCTCTGTCACATAAGTCTCACATTAATCACTGCTTCGTGAACCTCCCTTGTGTTTGTGGTGAATAAAATCGAAACTCGCAACTTGTGCTCCCCATTACTCGCGGTTTCATCCGATCGATCGATGACGATGCAGGCAAGTATATTTGACTTGCCGTTGGTAGTGATGTCGCGAACGGAAACGTGACTGCAATCGCAGCTTGTATCGACCCTAGAAATTTCTGCTGCCGATGACACGCTGGGCAAATCCAAAGGAAATGCAATCCGCGTCGTCTCTCCCGGTAATACAACGCCGCAGTCCCAGATGATGCAAGGCGTATCAAACGAAGTTGCTGGCCCGATTTCTGCCAGCGGGACGGATGGCGAAGTATCTGCACTCATGCGGTTGCAGCCAGTCCTGAGTGAACAACAAGGAAAGCAAGGCGAACGAAACGATGCATGACGATCGCAGGAACAGCGCTCGCAATGCAAACCAGAAATCGACCGCGCGAATCTTCTTGCCCTCCGCTCGACTGCGAGGATGATAGCCAATCGGTAGTTCCATCACGCGCCATTGCTGCTCCGCGACAACACGATTCAACTCCTGGCACAACTCGAAACCTTCACTCCGAAGAACAACTGCCTGCAAGTGATCGCGGCGAAAAAGCTTGTAACACGTAGCCGGGTCGCTCAATCGCAATCTATGCTTGAGAAAAAGCACTAGCGCCAGAAACCGAACGGCCAAGTAGTTCCAGCGTGAACCGCGCTGCCGTCGCCTCTGCGTCAAGTAGCGTGAACCATAGACCGCATCCCAACCGCCGCCGATGGCAACCGACAACAATCGGTCGATGTCTTGGGGATCGTACTCCAGATCTGCATCTTGAATCACGACAAACTCGCGGTCTGCCCGCGCCAGACCCGCACGAAATGCGGCTCCTTTACCTCGATTCTCCGGCAACAAACAGGTTTCGACGTGAAGTTCGCTGACCACAGAACGGAGCTCTAGAGGACTTCCATCTGTCGAACCATCGTCGACCACAATGATTTGAGAAAGTGGCAAGGCCGCACGTACGCGTCGCAACAGCTCAACTACCGTCGGCGCTTCGTTGTAGCACGGCACAATCACACTCAACCGCGACGATCGCTCAACAGCTAGGCCATCGTTTGGCTTCGATCCCAAGACGGCCAGAGTGGAGGATCTCGGATTCTTAGCTTGGCTCGGGATCCCATCGCTCGGAACTAAGGAGGCGCTATCGAGAGCTTGTACGGCATTCATAGCCGCACCAGCTTCGCGATCTTCACCGCATAGTTCCAGGTTTTCCACTGAAGCACTGAAGCACTGAAGCACTGAAGCTGGTTCATACGGTCATCTCCCATCGAGGAACATTCCATCTGGGATCAACCCACGCTTCTTCGCGCGGGCCACGACTTCGAACTCAAGAAAAGTAATTAGGATGCGACTGGTTCGAAAAGACTCCCGTG
>JBGSJT010000245.1:0-20566 GCA_041741715.1 Pirellulaceae bacterium
CACCAGGGCACCAACCAAAGATTGCTTTCTGGAGAAAAAATTAGACCCTTTTGAATCGTCGGCATCCAAATTGAGAGGCGTCCAGATCAAATCTCGTAGTTTTCGCAAACCATTATTCAGGGCAGTTGCGGCGATAGATTCACCCTTCGTTTCAATTATGCCATTCTCGTCACCATCCGACTGTATCCGCATGCGAATCCGACCAATCAATAAATCGATTGCTTCAGCCGGACCAAGATCAACAAGCCTCACACTTCCCTTGTTCAATGGAGGAGCGATCCATGCCACATAGCGATCCTCGCCGACGATATACTCATGCTGGTCGGCTTGAAACTGCGAAGGGGTGACCCTCGCAAAGTCAACAACTACCGTATCGCCTGGAATCAACTTGCGAATAGCGGAAAGTTTCAGCCAGCTTTCGGCCTTAACAGGAAAGCCAAAGTCGCGGGTTAGTTGCCTAGTAAGATTTGACTCTTCGTCGATGAGCTTGTTTAGCGTCAACTGATGGTCTTGCCGGGTATCGTCCGTAGCCTCAGTCAACGCGAGACTAGACATGTGTTGTCGCACTTCAACTAACCGCGTGGCCGTCAAGTTATTCTTAGACGCCAAATTGACAAGCCGTAGTTGCCTGCCGACCGATTGTTGCACGATTGATTTGTTGTTAGCAAGCCACTCATACGAAGCGTCCACAACGCTTTGTTGGTCCGAGTGAGCCAGAGCAAAAGCTAAGCTTTGGTTAACGCTGAGCGAAAGCGTGCTAAAGTACGTATTTTGTTCAATTTGCGGCAAGCCGGGCAGGACATCTGCCATGTTCTTCGCGATTACCTTTTGCCCCCGATCGAAGCTTTCCAAAGCACGCTCCACGCGGTTTTGCGAGGCAAAGAATGTGCCTACTCCAAAGTGGACAGACGCGAGTTCAGTGCTGGATTCGTTCAACGCGACCAGAAGTCCACTTTCAGCTTCCGTGAAAGCTCGTTCCGCATCACTCGTATTACCAAGGTAGAGACTGGCTAGAGCGACTTCGTAAATGGCAAATTTTGTATCGGGATGCTCATTGCCTACTGTCGATCTCCGAATGGCTGCGACTCGCTTTGACATTTCTACGGCATCGCGATACTCGCCTGCATTGAATTGCAGTTGGCTAAAAACACTCAGCACCGATGCGACAGTTGGGTGGTTCGGGCCATTCGCTGAAACAAAAATCGTTAACGCTGATGCTAGATTTGGAACACACTCCTGGTACTTACCTTGCATTAGAAGGCACGTCGCTTTATTTAACAGCACTCCGGCGACTGTAGGATGCGTTGCCGGTAGGATCGCGAGATATTTTGCGAGAGACTCATCGTACCAAGTGATTGCACTCTTTAGGTCACCCTGTTTGCGGTACAGAAAACCGATGTTGTTGGTGGTGTTTGCGATACTCAACTTTGACGAAACAACGTCATCATTTCGAAGAATCTCAATTGCTCGATCGAATTGCGATCGGGCATTCGCATAGTCACAACGTTTGGTTAAAACATCGCCAAGATTATTGTGCGTTGTTGAAAGAGCGAGCGGCGCGCAGTCGACCTGCTTCAACCTGAGAGCCAAGCATTCCCGGTAGTATTCTTCACCCCGATCCCAATCTCCAGAACGAACGAAGCAGTAACCAAGATCGTTTAGAAATCGAGGGTACTCGATGGAATCTTTCCCATAGACTATTTCGGCGACTTTGGCTGCGTGAACGAGCTCGGATCTTGCTTCTCTCAGATTTCCAGCGTTAGTCAAGCAAATTCCGTAAACGCGACGAGTTTCTGCAATCGCTTCGTGGTTAGGCCCGAAGAATTTCAAGTTCAGTCGAAGCGATTCTTCGTAGTAGGTCAGTGCCTGATTAAATTGTCCAGCATGGTCCAGAAGCGAGGCAAGGTCTAGGCACTTCCCTGCAACTGCACCGTGCTCTTTGCCAAAGGTCTCCCTCGTTATCTCCAGTACTTTTGCCATTACAGTAGCTGCTTCGTCGTACTTCTGTTGGGCGGCCAACTCCATTGCCGCTTTGTAAAACGGCATTGCTTGAGCGAGCCCTTGCTCTTGCGAAGGCGTGAACTGTGCGAGCAAATCAGTCGGACAACAGCAGAGTGCGAATAGTTGTAAGATCGCAACACAACTGAGCAGAGGCGGTTGCATAAGTCACGCTTTTTTGTCAATGGAATTATTAAGTTCGTGAATCTGCCAAGACGGGTCGTAAATAGCAATCAGCGTTGTTGCAATTCGAGTCCGGATGCATCGAGCAATGAATCCTGCGAGGCGCGAAGCATCATACTTTCCGGAGAGTAGTCTGTGGTGGACCCACCTTTACTATTGGCTCAGCTTGCGATTCGACAAAGACGTTGTCCATAGTTTTTGGAGCAACCATAAAAGGCGACTGGAAATGCAAACACAAGACCGGCAGAGAAAGGGTTCTGCGTTGTCACTCGCTTGCGGTTCTTTAACGAAGTCAATTTCACGAAACTCTCCAGATGATATAGAGCGGATTAAGCAGGAATGTATTTTAGGGAGCACGACCAGAAGCCACGGACTAGTCTTGCGCCGAGCGTACGTCGAGTTTTCCGTTACGGTCTGATCGTTAATAACCAAGATACCTTCTTACCAATGGCATCCGTTCCCGTCCCGGCGAACGTGCTCCCATCAGAGGAAATACCTGTGCAGTTGGTCAACTTTAGCCCCAGCTTCTTGTCGGTTTCTGATAGCTGTGATTCGAGAGAGACTACGCCTGTGTTTTTGCTCCAATAGCTGGCCATTTCGTCACGACCTCGTCCGCTTCCTCGACCCGCCACGACGTTCGCATTGGCACTAATTGCGTTAGGGTAATTCAAAATATTTCCATCTGGATTTTCCAGCCAGGAGAAGACTTGATTCGATATGTGGTAGCCACGAACTTTGCCGTTGTTCTTGTTTTCGAACCGGCCAGTGAGACCAGCCACCGTGCCCGCATTATCCGTTGAAACTGCAGTAACGGAACTTCGAGTGCTGATAAACGCAGGGAGCCTTCCTACTTTAAACTCTTGAGGACTAATCGGTGCCCCTACACGATCAACCCAGACGCATGCGTTGGTGAAATCAATCTCATTTGACGACATGCTTCCTGCACAAACCTGGCCATTTTGTGAAATCGCACTGACTGAAGACTCGCCGCCATAGGTTCTACCAGAAAGCGTAATGGTCGACTCCAAGGGCAATACTCCTTTCTCTGCCGTCCAGACAAACGCAGACTCGTTCAATCCGGTAGAGTCATTCATATGACCGGCAACCGTCCTCCCGTCAGCACTGACAGCGAGGCATTCGTACGCAAAACTTGAATCCAAGTTGGCGATGCGGATCGGTTTATTACCGCCAATCCAAATCGCGGCTTGCTTGTTCCCACGCTTATCACCCCTGTCAACTGTGTAACCGACGGCAACACCACCTTTGGCAGAGCAAGCGAGAGCGACTGATTCAAAGGTCCCGACTTCGAACTCCGGTAGCAGCTTCAGTCCATTCGCTTTCCGCCAGGCAAAAGCCCTCGCGATACCATCCATTCGAACGTGCCCAACAACCGTTTTTCCATCTGCGGAAAGATGGTGCGAGAAGACGCCTTCGGCCTTGTCGAATTCACATTCGATCAATGTCAATGACGTCTGTGCATGTGCACCGCCGCTAAGCAACACACACAAAGTCATACAACAAGCAAAAACACAAACTCTACGGTCGGAGAAAGTTGTCATCGTCATTCAATGTCTCATTTAGCTAAATGTTTTCATCTGGGAGGCAAGAACTGGCAAAGATAATTCGGATTTAAATTGATTGAGTGAAATCATTGTTTTGGATGATTGATTACAAGTTTTCTTGCGAAGCGTTCTTTTACCCAAAACGGTTGCTTCCAAGGGATCTGCATTTGTTGACTTTACAAAAACGATTCAAAATCACGACGTTTGCTAAGCTCTCGTCGAAGCTTCTCGTAAACGCGAAATAGCTGGCCGCGGACAGAACTTTCGGTGCGTTCTAACAGGTCGGCGATTTCTGAATTTGAAAGCTCTTGGATGAAACGCAGTTCCACGAGCATTTGCTCCTGTTGGTTCAGATGTTGATTGACAAGCGGCCATAACTCTTGGAGGATCGATAGTTGGCTCGGAGTTTTCTCTGACTTAGTGAGTTCGCCCAGCAAGTTCATAGATGACTGAGGCGCAGTGTTGGCGAAGCCGCCATCGGGCTCACGTTTCTGTGCGAAGTGTTTTCGAACTCTGTCTATGAGTGTTCGCTGTGCCACAGCCAAGACGTACGCGTCAGTCCATTCAACGTTTGCATCGGAGTCCTCGAAGAGCAATGCCAGCTTCGCCGCTGATTCTTGAGCAAGATCATCGATTGAGAACGCGGACTGCATTTTGAGCGGAATGCGTTTAACAAACACTCTCGTGACTAAGGCAATCACCGCAAGAGAAAGTTCGTCCGGCGTGCATTGGGAGTTTCGGTTTAGAAATGGCTTCGGGCTGCTGCTCTGTGCGCTCATAGGTTGAATGCCTAGCTATTGTGAGAAGTTTCTGGGATTCGAGTATATCGTCCGTTTGTTAATTAAACGCGGTCTATACTCAAGTCGCTCGGCAACTCGCGAAAAATTCTTGGAAATCGACTCAAAGGGGCCCTAGTTTCAGCTTCTGGACGGGAATTGCGGGGAAGCGAAGATTTCGATGCGCACATGCACAGGTGACAGGTGACGGCGTCGATTGAGCGTCTAGCCTGACAAAAGTTTGGATAAGCGGTGGTTAGAAATTGACTGGGGGTATCTCCGGCAAGCTCGACAAGCAACGGTTGCATAGGCATCGCCGCTCGGAGAACAAGCGAGCCCTACTCAACGGGCGAGCATGAAAACAAGTCGAAGTGAAAACGGATTGCCGAGAGATGCGAGATGTTTGAGCCATTGCTTAATTGCAAGGTTTTTCTTTGGGCTGTCAACAGTGGCTGAGCTCCAATCCGACTCTAAGATGTCGTAAACGAGCGACCAACCAAAGCTTGGCCAGGTGAGGAATTCTTCATCAACGTGCGCAATGTAACGGCTGATCTTTGCATCGACCTCAAAAGAAAGGTCGTGCGGCAAGCCATTGCAGGCCAATTTTGAGAGCATGTGCCAGACATCGAGCGATAGGCCCTGAGTATCGTTGGTAAAATCATCGCAATATGCAAGACTAAGCGGGCTTTGGGCCGGGAGCCATGGACGCTCATCGTGGTACCACTCACCATCGATTTCTTGCTCCAGATACCACGAAATCATCCAGGACATTTTGAATCGCCCCAATTCTCAGATGGATAAAGCGGACAGTTTCGTTCTCACAACAATGACTATCCCCTGCGGGGATATTCGATTAGCTCGTTAAATGTTTTATCTGAACTGTCAGAAACAAGGCTGCAAATTGCTCGCAGACATTTTTCCAATCGTTATGTAGACGCAGGGCGAGCACTATTTGCTCGGTACAATGGCAAAAAACTTGCTCAAACTTTGGTGTGATTAAATCGAAAACAACCGGGAGCGCCGATTGACGCGAATCCGTTTTTATTCCAGGAGACCGATGACACATGCGACATCGTGTGTTTTCGCTTCAAATATTTGGGATTGGGCCATCGGCACTTCGTCACACAATCAACCTGGGAATGTAAAACCATGTCGAATCGCGTAGCAACTCTTGCTGCTCTTCTTTTAGCGAGCTGGATCTTTGTCGATTTCTCCGATATCGCGCCGAGACGCTCAAACGCATCAGTGGATAAGCCTGCCGGTGATGCGACGCGGAAGCCGAGTGCTGACTCTGAACCTGTGTCAGAGTCAGCCGCCGAAACTAGAACCGCTGTATTTCCCGAGAAACCTGCGAGCGCGAGAGTATCGGTCGACAATAAAGACGTTCCTGACGACCGGCCGCTGCCTGCGGCAAAGCGTCGCAGTGACGGCATTTTCGAGAGGACTCTGGGTGAGCACTTTCGCTCGCATCCGGCGACGGCCGAAAGAATCCTGCACCTGCGGCAGCTAGGCAAGGTTGCGAGAAGGGAAGTGCCGGGTGACGCGGCGTCACCACCGAAGGGGTCCGCTAAGCCTCAAGATGTTGTAGACGTCGCCGTCGACTTGAAAAACCGGCTGCTGCGTGTTGGGTCGGAGGTTTTTGGCGAAGTCGTGGGGCCGCTTTCCATCGATCAGGAATGGGAGCTCGGCGATGCCGTACACAGGCAACTGATCGCCACGATGGATGTGGATCAGGCCGAAAGCCAAAGAGTCGAAGAGCTCGCCGCTCCCTTGTTGGGATTTTTGCTTCGCACGAAGGGTAGGGAATACACCTTTACCGTCATTCGAGACTCGCAGATCAATGCTTTTGCCCATCACGGAGGGCACATTTACGTTAAAACGGGGCTACTGGACGCTTTGCAGCACGATCACGAATTGCTCTTTGTACTCGGTCACGAGGTAGGTCACGTCGAACGGGGCCATTGTTCAAAAGCGGCACTTTCGCAGGACGTTTCCTCCCGAATTCTTGGCGGTTACGGCGATCTACCGGCCAGCCTTTTGCAGAGGTTCGTCGGACTTGGCTACTCCGAATTCGACGAGCACGACGCGGACGCCTGGTCGTACACAACCCTGCGGAAGCTTGGCGTACCGGAACGCGACATCGTTGAGTTCTTCTACACGCTGCTGCAGCACGAAAACGATTCGGCTTGAAAGCCTGCTGACTAGCTGATGCTGATCGCAAGTTATAAATTGACAAAGTCGTCTGGAGCGTCACCAAGGCGGCAGTCGACTGGCACTTCCAAACTATCTTCAGAACATGGCCAATCCGCTTACTTCCGTCGGCAATTTGCATTCAGTAGCTTAACAATCGACACCATTTCCTTTCTGGGCCTAAACCAGCTTGCCTGGTCGCAACCTAGACAACCATTCCTAGGAAATCATAAATGACCTCGCTTATGAAGAAGCTTTTCGCATTGTCAATTGCCATCTGTTTGATCGTCGTTGCGTCACCGCAGGGGTTCGCGCAGCGTACCATCAACGCAACATCCAGCCTTCAGGAACTAACTGAAGCTGCAAGACGAGGAAACGATCATTATGAACAATATCTACTTGGCAGAAGATACTACGAAGGATCGGGTGGGGCCCCGAGAGATGCTGCAACCGCCGTCAAATGGTTCAATAGTTCAGTCAACGGCGGTGGCAAGTCTGCCCTGATGTACCTAGCAGCGTGCTACAAGGACGGAGATGGAGTGGTTAAGGACGTTGAATTTTCAAAAATCCTCTCCGATCGTTACATGGATTTCTTTCATAAAGATGGGAAGGATCGCCTCGGCATTAAACATCTCGAGCTAGGCAAGGTTTACTATCATCGAGGAATAATTGGATCACTTGACCAACTGAAGCAAGCTGTGCAAGAGTTCGAAGCATCGTCAACTGCTGGAAATGCAGATAGCCTTCTCTTTTTGGTGGCCTGTTATCTCGATGGCGCAGGTGTCGTCGAAAGTAAGGAAAAGGGAATGGAGTACTTTGACAAATATCTTGAACGCATTTCGCCGCATTATCGAGATCTAGCGAAACAGGCAAAGAAAGGAGATACGCAGGCCAAGAAACAAATTAACACATTCTTCAATTCGGCACTCGGAAGATTGCACTATGGCGATGGATGCTCATACTCGCTAGAAGGCAGGAAAAAAGCAGTGCAATATCTAACCGCTGCCGCTGCAGAACGTGATGAATCTAGTCTCGGTCTCTTATCAATCTGTTATGAGCAAGGTTATGGAGTTAAAAAAGACGAAGGCAAGGCTGCGGACTTTTCTAAGCAAAACGCTGAAGCGTTCGCCGCCAGAGTAAACGCGGGAAAGCAATCGGCAAAACAAAAGTGTGAAAGGTTCCTAGCTTCGGAAACGCAGGTTAGCATGGCAGAAATCAGATCTGCGGTCGGTAGGTGGCGATTGATTGACAAATTAATTGGATTCCAAATGCCAATGTTAGAAGTTCGAGAAGAGTTGTCCAGCGAAAAGATGAGGTCCATTGAGGAAGACTCCAAGTTATACTTGAAGGCAATTCGCGAACTCGAAGAATTCAAACAAATTACGGAAAGAGCCACGCTATTTAACGGAAAGTTAACTGAGCAAGGTATTCGAGAAAAAAAAGATTTGGAACGTAAATGCAGCGAAATCGGCGGACGCATTTCACTCGCCATGGACGATATCGACGATTACGATTTTCTGAATCGCATTTCAAAGCAAACCGATGTTATTCCTGGGGGGCAGCGCGCGATCAGCGCCGCGAGCTCGCGCGGCGTTTACTCTTACGAACATATTTCGGCGTTACTTTGGCAAACCCGCAAGTATGGTTTAGTCATCAATATGACGAGCCATACAAGGTCCTTTGATCAAGTGCTCCAGGCTATAAAGTCCGATAGGTACAATCGAGTTTTCGCAAACCACGTTTCAACACTAGCTTATGATGAAGACTCGGAGAGACTTCTCACTGCGGGGATTCTATTGCTCGAGGTCAGTAGATTATTTGATGATGACAAAGAGCATACTCCAACTGATAGTGAAAAGGAGAAGCTGAGGAAACTGCTTTCTGGTTATGAGTATCTGCTCGAACGTATTGCTGACGAATACGCCGCTGATTCGGAAAAAGGCACAAAGCGTACGAAAGACACAAGATCAGCGTTCGCATTCAGTTGGAATGCTTGTCAAACGTTGATCGACTCTCAGTAATCGCCCGATGCCAGTTCCAATCGAAATCGCGCCCGGTGACCAACCCCTTGAAATCGATGACTACGTCGTCATCGAGGAGATCGGTCGTGGAGCGATGAAGATCGTTTTTCGTGCAACGAACCGGCATACAGGTAGTGACGTGGCACTTGCGATCCTGAAGCATCGTTACCCAAATGCTGAGCTGAAAGCTCGATTCAAGCGGGAATCGGAACTGATGCATCGACTGAAGCATCTGAATATCGTCTCGGTAGAGAAAAGCGGTGATTCCGAGGACCAGCCATTCCTCGCGATGGAGAATGTCGGCGGTGGCACGATTGCCGATCAATTGCTTTTCGGTCCGGCAGACATGCAGCAAATCGCGTCGTGGTTGCTTCCCATTTGCGATGCGATCCAGTACGCGCACGACGCTGGAACAATACATCGAGACTTGAAGCCAGAGAATATCTTACTCACAGACGAGGGCGCTCCAAAGATTGCTGACTTTGGTTTGGCGAAAGCGGCATCGCAAGATGAGCCATTGACGCAAGTCGGTCAGGCACTGGGAACGCTTCACTACGTCTCACCAGAGCAATTGTGCGGCAACCCGGTGACAATAGCGAGCGATATCTATTCGCTAGGTGTAACGATCTTTGAAATGCTTGTTGGTCGAAAGGAATTCCTCCAGATCACAAAAACAAATCAGTTTGGAGTGATAGCCGCAGAGATCGAGAAGCGACGGGCTGAATCGAGCAATGCCAGCGAGCAGGCATTCTTCGACATTTGCAACACTTGCATGATGACTGATCCCACAAAGCGATTTAAGTCAGCCAAGTTGCTCTCGAAAGCTATCCAATCCGTCATCGACTCGGAACCAGTAGAAGATGTCGAGCTAATGCCAATTGACTCCAGCTTGCTAAAGCGTGGTTATGTAGTTGGTAATGCGTACACACTTGAAATCCCGCTAGATCAAGGTGCTATGGGCGAGGTATGGCGAGCATCCGCATCGGATCACGCGCACAAAGTTGTCGTAAAATTTATGTCGACGGTTCATCGACATAACAAAACGGAACTCGATCGATTTCGAGATAGTTTCAGAATCGTGGGAGCAATCCATCACGAGAATATTTGTCCGCTTTATGCGATGGGAACAGACCCCAAAGCAGGCATTTATGTCGTCATGAAATTTCATGAGGGCATCACTCTCGCACAGTACTGCTTGCGAAAACGATCGCAAGGAAGGTTTTTCACAGTTCACGAAGTTTGCAAAATACTTTATCCCATCGCTCGTGCACTTGACCATTCGCATCTGCACAATGTCTTGCACCGAGATGTAAAGCCAGCAAACATCATCGTGTCGGAAGCGAATGAAGAACTGGTCCCCATCCTCATCGACTTCGGACTGGCTGAGCTCATCCAGGCAACCAACCTTGGCGAGCCGAACCTACAACCACCAGCTGGAACTTATCGATACATCGCGCCCGAGGTATGGGCAGGACAAGCGTTGCAAGCCCCGTCGGATCAATATGCTCTTGGCATCGTCGCATACGAAATGTTGTCGGGTAAACCACCCTTCTCTGATGTGCCCGACATGCAGCTGTCGCACTGTGTGCAGCACAACCCCGTCCCATCATTAACGGGCGTCCCAGAATCGGTTAATCGCGTACTCAATACTGCGTTAAAAAAGCAACCGAAAGAAAGGTTCAGTTCGTGCGTTGAATTCGTTGAAGCATTAGACGCTGTAACCCATCCATCAACAATTGCTCAACCACCTGCGCAGAAATCTCGATTGCAACGAATGAATCGTTGGCATTTGGCGATTGCTCTGCTGTTCGGCTGTTTTTTGCTGGTGTTCTCTTTAGATCATCTGTCTCGGCCTCCAGTGCCTGTTGTAGACACGGATACTTCTGAAAAGGCGGTAGAGCGAGGTGAGTTGCTGTTTGCCAAAGGTAGCTATGAAAAGGCTATCGTGGAATACGATCAAGCGATTATGTTAGACCCATTGAATGACCGAGCTTTTTTTTCCAAAGGCGTAGCTGAACTTCGGCTCGAACGTTTTGACGACGCAGTCAAAAGCCTCACACTCGCAATAAAACTGAACGACGGGAATGATGTTGCACATATTGAAAGAGGATTGGCATTGAGCAGGCAAGGAAAGCGGACAGAAGCGATCGCGGATTTTAAAACTGGTATCGAAATAAACCCTGACAACGCAGATGCCCATCTCTATTTGGCAAATTTGCTTCAGCAACAAGATCGCTTTGAGGAGTCTATTGCAGAGTATGACGAAGCGATTTTGATTGATCCAAAAAACGAGGCTTCGTTTTACGGTAAAGGTGTAGCAGAATTGAAGCTTGGTTTATTTGGCGACGCTCTGGCAAATCTGACAATCGCAATTGAGATTTCCCCGACAAGATCAGACGCCTTCCTCAAACGAGCAGGCATTTTCAAGCAGCGGGAGCTGTTCGAAAAGGCGATCGCTGACTTGAAGTCTGCGATGGCTCTCGATCCAGACAACGTCGGAATTAAAGCAATGATCGCGGAGTGCGAATCAGAGCTCGATTTGGAGACTTCCAGAAAATAGCGAGCGCAGGAGATGCCGTTGGCGTTCTCTGCTGCAGTACGAATGAGAAAGTTGCCTCGATCCAGGATTTTGCGACGTTCGGCTGGGGTTTTGAAATGCGAGTTGAATCGACGAAATTGCTATGGTGTATCGTCTTCATGCTTAGCGTGGCGGTGTCGCTCGCGCTGTTTGCAGAGCTTAAGGGATACCGCGTCTTGCCCGAGTCGCAATCAAAACTGATCGATAGGAGCTGGGTATCTAAAGTCATCGTCGCTGTTTTCGTTTTCAGCCTGGCAGTGAATGCTCGAAATACCTGGTTTTTGGTCCGAGAAGGACAACATCTTCGCCAAGGATTGCGAGTAAACCGGTCCAGTGGCGACTTAAACCTAGCAGGTCTGGGGTTGCTGGGGCTGCACGCCAATCGGATGAAGCAAATTTATGGAATGTCGTACGACGGCGACATTTCCCAGACGGTATCCCTTGGGGCGATCCGAAGTAGCCTTTACGGGCAGGAATGGTTTGTGCGAGTTGCAAGTCAGATTCTGCTGACGCTGGGGTTGATTGGCACCGTTCTGGGGCTATCCAATAGCTTGGAGGGGCTTTCGGGTGCGATGCATGCTACCGTGGGCGGTTTGGAAGTTTCGACTGACGCGACAGTTGCCAGCAACTCAAGCTTAACTGCGGGGTTGACGAGTGCCGTAGGCGGTATGGCAACTGCGTTCGCGACGACTTTGTTCGGTGCGATCCTTGGAGGTGTGTTTCTCAAGTTATTGTTTAGCAGTACGCAGTTCCTCGCGGATGAACTGGTGGATAAAATCGAGATCGTGACGGAAACACAGCTCGTTCCATTGCTACGTGCGTCGACTAGCGACCTAGCCGTGCGAAGGCACGACGCATTGATGCTTCTCGACAAAACGGCGATGCGTGAGCAAGCAAGAATCACCTCAATGGCCCAAAGCGTTGATCAGTACTCTGAACGCCTTGAAATTCTTATGTCGAAAGTTGCGAACATGCCACCGTTGCCAAGGTTCGATTTGCAGGGCTCGCAGAGCGGCGTACCGAGATTTGTTGCATTTGCGAAATCAAACACGAACCAGATTTTTCTGCCAGTTGCATTCGGTGCGGGTGCTGCATCGCTCTGCTGGTTATTATTCGGGAGGCTAGGGAGTTGAAAAAATGGAGCGTACCTACAGCAACCGAAGTCAAGAACAAACGCAGTCGAGCGACGCATTGGCGGACATCGCTTTGAACTCACTGGGACTGATTTTGATCGTGCTGCTCGTCTTTGTCGTTCTCTTTTCCAAGGCAACTCAAAGCGTTCAGTCGCAAGAAGCAACCACTGTCTCCGCTGATGCGATCGCGGGCTATCAAGTCGTTAAAGCGGAGAATCGCAAGCTGAAGCGTAAACTAGACGAGCTCGCTCTCGCCACGAAAAACGCCAAAGAAGTTGAAAAGTCGGCTGGTCTTTGGCGGTTCCGGATCGCGGTAGATCGCTTCGTTGATCATCGTGACGCAAGTCATCCAGCAGAATTGCAAATCGAATACTTCGTGCATTTGGATATGCATGGAAACCAGGTTCGCGGAACACTGTTCGGCGTCAAAGAGGATCCGGATTCAAATGAGCAGGGCTCAGCGACGCATGCGAAAGTCTCTGGGACGCTCGAAGGCGGCAACATGAAGATCGAACTGCATTTTACCGGCGCTGCACTTGGTGGTAGCGAAATTCTCCAGGTGAAGCTCAAAGGGGATCAATTCACAGGGGAACTGTTAAGCGGCAAGCACAAGTATGGATACCAAAACTATACTGGTAAAGCGACGGGAACTCGTTTAGACGGTTCCGTTTTTGATACTGATGCCTAATTGCATCTAAGACAGATCGATAACGACATTGCATTAAGTAAACGATGAATACCTCTCAAAAAATGGAAATATAATGGAAAAACGCAGCGTACTTAACCGTTTTGGATTTGCTTTGCTTGGCGTTGTTTACACAGTATTGAGCCTCGCTCCAACCGTTTGTGCTGGAGAAAAGGTTGACGAGCTGGCAATGGAAAAAGCTTTGCTCTTGCACGTACGACCAATGCTGGACTCGCTACGTGAAAGAAACGTAAAGGTTGTTGGCGTTCTGAAATTTGTTGTAAGACGTGAAGGGCAAAAGCTTTCAGCAAGTGAAGGCACGCTCAACATGCGATTAGCCGAAAAAACAGAACAAGCTCTGGTTGTGGCAACGCCGCCATCAGCAGACGCCATCGAACAACAGATTGGTGTAGTGAGGAACGCTTCGGCGACCGCGAGCGGAATCCCAGATGCCACGCACTTGGACGAAGAGGATCCGATTAAGCGGGAAAAGTTGTTCAACAAAAAGTATAAACTGGCATGGTCGATTGACGAGAAAGACGAAGCAGTGCCAGATGCCTTCGTCTATGGCGTGGCGCACATTCATGCCGATTCGATTCATATCAACATTGAACTCAACGCGTTCGTTAAGGGCCAAAAAGACCTGATTCAGCAAGCTGCATTCGAGACAGTGCTCAGTTCAGAGGATCAAGCGAGCCTTGGTGCAGGGTATCTTGTCGGTCGCTCAACAGCCAAGCGTCAGGGAGAAGTCAGCAAGGACACGTTCGAGGAATCCGCTCTTGAAAGCACTTTAAAAAGCAAAGAAGTACCCGGTCAGCATGTTTTGCAGCGGGACGATGCGCCAGTCGCGATTGAAATTGAATTTGACGGCATCAAGCAAGAGCTTCAGTTTCTTCGAGACGCAAAAACTGGCGCTATTGATTGCAAGGTCCGCGAACCGCAAGCCGGCCAAGCAGTCACGTTTAGACTGCTGCGAAAGAACTTGGCCGACGAAGCGCGTTATGGTGTCGTGCTTAAGGTAAATGGCGAGAATACACTTTATCGCCAGCGACTTCCCGACAACCGATGCAGCTTTTGGGTGCTTGAGCCGAACGCTAGATCGCTGATGGTGCCCGGATACCAAAAAACTAAGGGCAAAGATGGATCCACCGAGCCATTCTTGGTTGTTGAGGGCGCGGACGCAATCGATGCGGTCAAGTTTTACGGACAAGAGGCAGGTTTAATATCGCTAACCGTCTATGGCGAAAAGACAAAAGATCAAGGCTCGGAAAATCTCGCTCGTGAAGACGAGCCTTACCGAGTGATTCAGGACACTGTTCTTCCAAACGGTACGGCAGACAACGTAAGTCAACTAAGGGGACAGCTTTCCAGGTCCATCTTGGGCGAGATCAAGACACGCGGAATCATAGTCCCTGGTTCCGAGACAAAAAAGCATGGCACGGATGAAGTGGATTTTCGACGCGAAGATCGCCCGTTTTTCTCTGCATCCATTCGTTACTACCGACCGTGAGTCGGAGATTGGTGTTCCATGCGACTTGAATACGAGGAAAGGATCTTCGATACTTTTCGCTCCAAAGTAAGGGCAAGGCTTGGAATCGATCCGCCGAGCAGTACTAAAAAAACACCGTGGATCGAATTCGGTGCCTTTTCGGGTGATCTATTCGATGTTGTGTGTCCGTTCGTTGTCGAATACTTACTGTCATTAGATTGTTTGAATATTGAGGACTTCGAAAGCTCGGTCAAGTCGTTGGCTTGCTCTAATTTCTCTCTTCTCGAAACTAGGCTAGTCCGCAACTCGGACAGGGCTAAGAATCTGATCGAGCAACTCCATGAATTTGACGAGCGCGATATCATCGCTAGCGAGAATGAGCATGAGCTTTTTTCACTTGTTTTGGAATCAATAAGGAACGGGGTTGGGTCATTACAGGTGTCGGCATTAGCAGTCGTGTGTCCTCGTGTGATTAACCAAAAGATCTGGTTTTATCCACTTCTAAAAAGACGAGCAGATCGGATCGCCCCCGCAATCTCCATTGCGCTAGGCTCCAGTAACAACCTGGTTCTCGAGCGAGCAGTATTTGCGTGGACAACCTTCTGCGCAGGCAATCCGGAGAACTTCGAGCTGACGGACTATTTCGGAGTCTTGGAGATTTGGGAGAATACCACGTCAGTGGAAGTTGATGATGTCGCCGCTGAAGCAGTTGCGCTCGTACCCGAGAGTATTTGCGAAACCATTTGGTGGAACAAAAGGTGGAATAAAAAGTTTGAAGGTCCATCCGACGAACAGATCAATCTGCTTTGGACGCGCACCGTTGAATCGATGGTTCGAGTGCTCGCTAAGTATTCTCCTCATGAAATTTGTCGTAGGCATGATTTTCTGTGTCTGTTGGATTCCGTTATAAGGGGTGTACAGAGTAAATCCACGCTGGTCGAGTTGGTTAAGAACTTGGTCAACCAATCCAATGACGTACTCGGCCACAGGCTCAGGAACGAGTCATCTTTTATGCGACAGTTCCTTAATAAAGCCGAGACAGAAAAGATCGAATCCGGTGAACGTCGTGAATTGTATATATTTTTGCAGCCATATTTCGGCGATGAATTCCGTTCTGCTGCCAACTGGTTCAATGTTGACTAGCAAGATGACTCCTCGAAAACCTGGAAACTCTTCCGTATCGAAAGTATGCGAACTATGAAGGCCTCGAAATTTCATGGACAGCTTGTGGTCGGTGCTGTGATTGCATTTGGATTGTGCTTTCAGTCGCCGCTCAAAGGCCAAGAGAGTGTTGCGACTGATGTCTCAAGTCAACGAGCAAATGAACTGTTCGCAAAAGCTCAAGAGATGGCGGGGGCAGGGCAGTTTACTAAGGCAATTAGTTTTCAAACAGTTGCACTGTCAATCCTGGTGAAAGCCGTTGGAGAAGACGATCTCACAGTTCAACTACAAAGCTATCGGCTTGGAACGTTCCTACTAGACAATGGACAACTCGAAGGAGGCATTCGCCTGCTGGTTGAATTGCTCAAAAAGCTTGACGAGGCGGATCCCCCGGACCCGGTTGCTGTCGTAGCAATACGAGCAAAACTCGCAAGCGCTTTTGTCGATTTGCATCGGTTTGTTGAAGCACGCGAAATGTTGCTAGGCACCCTCGACACAGCGAAAATGGCATACCGCGACGATCGGATGCAATTTTTGCACTATGCGGCGGTAGCTGCCCACGATTTCCAGCGAATGGGAGATTCTCAAAAGGCGGAGACGCTGAGTCGCGAGGTCGTAGCAATTGCCGAGGAGCTGCCCGATTGTCCTAGAAGATTCCTTGCCGGTTCTCACAAAAGCTTGGCCTCTATTTTGATCGAGAGCAATAAGAACGGCGAAGCGCGCCTGGAACTCGATCGGGCAATTGAGATCGGTCGAGGTGGCGGCGAGTCGTGTGAGGTCATTCTAGCGGTTTGCCTAAACGAGCTCGCTACGCTACTGCACGGACAAGCGGATTTTGAATCCGCTTGCAAAAACTATGAAGATGCCGTTTTGCTGTTGCGGAAATTGCACCCGGAGGGAAGCATGACCTGCTCAGTTGCCCTTAGCAATTACGGTCAATCGCTTGTTTCGCAGGGGAAGCTAGAAGAAGGCATGGATCGATTGTTCGAGTCAGTCGACATGGCAATCAAGTATCGAGAGGAGTCTTTGCTCGATTTTGCTGACATTCTACGAAACGCTAGTACGGGAGCTTTCGCTCTGAAGCGATACGATTACGCGATGCTTGCAGCGACCGAATCATGCAAATTGTTCAAAGCGATTGCTGGAGAAACCGACCATCGAACGGGAAGAGCACTCTACAACATCGGACTCAATTCGATGTTTCTTGGCGAAGGTCCAACCGAAGAATCGTTTCGCTCAGCGATTAAAATCCTCGACGAAGCGCTACTTCCTGAGAATCAGGAGCTTGCGGATGCGCACGAGGGGCTCGGCATCTACTTCTCCGGTACAAACAATCGCAATGAGGCGTTGAGGCATTTCGATGATTGCATTCGGTATGCCTCTCGGCGGCTCCAAACCGTGCTGCCAACGCTCCCTGACGCAGAGCAAGCGATCTACGTGGATTACAACCTACGACACCTTGCCCCCGTTTGGACATTTGCTCTTGAAAATGCAGAAGATCCAGATGTTACACAGAAGTCAGCGGAGTGGCTGACGAACTACAAGTGGCTTGGGTATGAGTCCTCCGCTCGGCAAACCTCGCTTGAGAAATTGACCAAAGACAGCAAGCTCACGGGTAAGTTGGTGGAGCTTAGAAACGGAATCGCTGCCTACGCGATGTATGTACCGTCAGTAGATGAGCGTGCGGAACATCGCCGACGCTACACTGAACTGTCGCAGCAGTTAGCCGTGGTCGCACGCGAACTGGGGGCTGAATTCGGAACTTCGACGGCTGTCAGCCCGTGGGTAAGTTTAGCGGACTTGCAACAAAGCATCCCTAATAACGCAGTGTTTGTTGACATCCTGCGGTTCGTGCCAACGAAGTTTGACAGTACAACGAAGGAGCTCGTCGTTTTACCGCCGCACTATGTTGCTTGGATCGTTGGCGGACAAAATTCCAAAACTGTCGGTGTCGTCGATCTTGGAGAGGCAGAGGCGATTGACGCACGCATACTTAACATCCGTCGCTGGTTCCAAACTACAACGGACCGAGATGAAATACTTCGCCTCGGCGGCGAGGATGTCGTGGCTACAAGACTGAATTTGAAACTTCGCGAGTTAGCGAGAAAAATATATGCTCCGCTCGCCCAGTACCTAGAGGGAAAAGAAGAATTGATTTTGTCGCCCGACAAGGAGCTCTGGTTGGCACCTTGGTCCGCATTGCCAGTTGATGACCAGGGCAAAGTTTTAATAGAGAAAGTTGCGATTCGTTTAGTTAACTCTGGACGACAACTAACTACACCTACGATCGCAATCGACAACGGTTCAAACCCACCGGTTGTGATCGGCGACCCCGCTTACGATATCGCAGTTTTTGCTGATAAGCAAAGGCAAGACATCCCGAGAGAAAATGGTTCAACCGAGAAAACTCTTGTGCCAGGAAAATACTGGACAGAACAGTTTGATCGACTCAGGGGGCGGAGTGACGAGCCGAGAATAATCGCGAGCCTACTTTCTCAACGTAACGATGTAACCGCGGAACTATTACTCGGTGAACGTGCGAGTGAATCGGAGGTGTTCAAAATTGAGCGACCAAGCGTTCTGTGTTTCGTGACCCACGGGATCTTTCTACCCGACCCTTCGCAATTTGATATCGAAAGCCCTGGTCTCTCGATGCAGGGTGATGCTCGTAATGCTCGCTCTCGGTCGATCACACGAACGCAGCAATCGGAACTCGATGCCTCAATGAACCCACTCTTACGATGTGGATTGATCCTGGCCGGAGCTAACAAGTCGAAAACGAGTGCAAGCTCCTTCGGTGACGGCATATTGACCGGACTCGAGATACTCGGCCTGGACCTGCGAGGCACCGAGCTGGTCGTGTTATCTGCGTGCGACTCAGCCAATGGCGAAATCCGCAACGGCGAGGGGGTCAGTGGTCTTCAGCAGGCGTTTCACCTAGCAGGCGCTCGATATGTTCTCGGAGCATTGTGGGGCGTTGATGACCTGGAAACGCAGGTGATTACGAAATGGTTTTTCGAGAATTTGGCGGCCGGTGATTCTCCGCCTGCTGCGTTGCGAAACGCTCAACTCAAATGGATTGAAGACCGGCGAGCAAACATTGGAACGCCGCACCCCGCGTTTTGGTCAGGCTTGACCATTTCTGGAAACTAGCGACGAGTCTAGTCCGTACTTTGCTGGCCGACAGGTTGGGATGGTCGCTGCGTCTGTTAGTCGCCGCCCCAATGCAGATCTCACGCAGCCGGAAGTAAAGCGTTGGCGTTTTCTGAGCGCGATTCTGGTTTTCTGCGTTTGAAACGCTAGGAAGGCCATTTTGGCACACCGAACCCCACCCCAGTGCAAGGAAACGACATGAGAGAAGATACTACTACGCCTATAAACATGAGCGAGAACAGGGAATGGTACGCATCACGCCTGGACGGAATAGGTCCGCATGCATCAAAACTGCAAAATGAGCGTTTTGACATTGCGGTCAGCTATCTTGAGACGCACTGCCGAACCGCGGGGGCTGAAGGGCAGGACGTCGTCGATCGAGAGAGAGTGCTTCAGCAGCTTAATTCAATCGACTTTCATAAACCAGTGACGCTTCAAATTGTCGAGCCGGGCGATAAACTTGTCCAGCACTCCATGCGTGATCAATCGGGTCATGAAGCCCAGCATTCAATTGGTGATAAACCGCGAGCTAAAGAATTCGAATTGAATCGCAAGGAGCAGTATGGCGAGCATTTTACAAAGAGCGGCGTACCGACCCAGAGATTGGGAATGACGGATCGTGACCAAGCACGGTGCTGCACAGTTGAGAAGGAAATGACTGTGCTGCAATCGCACACCCGAGGAACCGTGGATGTTTGGTCTGAAAATCGGCCAATTCGCATCCCTGCGGATCACACGGAAAAGGGGACAACGATTGTGAATTGCGAACGAAAGTCAGAATCCAAAACGCTGAAACCGACAAGCGATCCAAAACTGGCGCGTAGTGTCTTCAGCCGATCGGGCACTATCGAAGATTCACCGAAGAGTAAACAGACGCTGCAGCACGGTTCGGGCGGATACGTTTCCGGCGGCGGAGTCCAGTATCATATCCCAAAGCGGGAAGATTGTCCCGCTTTATGTCGTCATCAAAATCTGACGCCAGTGAAGTCCCAAAAACGAGGCTCAATCAGTCGCTAGCCTTTTTTCGACACATTCTAAATACAACATGCCATCGATCCGATTTTTGAAGTCCGGCAAACGAATTGAAATCGAACGCGACCGGTTTTTGGTAGCCAGCGGGAACGGTGCCGACTGTGTAGTCGGCGATGCCATGTGCAATTCGGAAAAGCATTGTGAGATCCAGCGTCTGCCTTCCGGATACCTGTTGGTGCCAACCGACGAAGTTTCCGTCAATGGAGCATCCCTCAGAAATAGTGTTTACCTGAACACAGGCGATCGAATTTGCATCGGACACACTCTGCTGATCTTTGAGGAGGAGGCTATCGAGGACGATCAGACCCGATTGGGAAGCTCGCAGCAGCAGGCAGATGCTGGATTCGAGATCGCTCTGACCGATTCGATGGAATTGATCCTAGGGCGTGAAGCAACTCGCCAAGTTCACAGATTGGATCATCCGTTGGTTTCGAGGCGCCATGCATCGCTCATTAAGAATGGTGCGACAGCCATCATCAAGGATCTTGGGAGTTCAAATGGGACGTTTGTTAACGGCAAGAGAATTTACAAGACAACGGACGTCCAAAACCGCGACGAAATTGGGATCGGTCCTTTTCTATTCTTGTACGTCAACGGGAGGTTAA
>JBGSJT010000246.1:0-15335 GCA_041741715.1 Pirellulaceae bacterium
GTGGACGAGGCAACGAGTCCTACTGCCCCGGTTCACGACAAGGACTCGTTGCCTCGTCCACTACGAACCAACCCCTGTTCTCGTAACCATTCGCTGCTTTTCATCTTTTTGTCGCACATCTTTTTGTCGACGAGTACTGGGCTTGGTCAATTCGCGACCGCTCCACAGTTCCGCAGTCGCTCCCCATCAGCCACTGGCACTTTCCGACAAAAAAATGTGCGGCAAAAAGATGAAATAGTCAGATCCGGGAACGACGAAATACACGTGGGAGATACGCTCATCGTGTATGAAAACATCGAAGACATCCGCGACCTAGACCGCCGCCGAGCTGGGGCCAGCGGAGATAAACAGCATCAACAAAACGTCGTCCGTAAACAACAACTCGAACAGTGAATGCCAATTTATTGAGCGTCGCTGGGAAGATCTCAACGGGAAACATCTGCTAACCTTGCTTCAATGGTTGTATTCAAGGCTATTTAAGATGTGAAATTATGGTTGACTCGGACTGAACTCAATGCATTGACGTTAGGAGGCGGCCCTTACACTATAACCAGTGGCAGGGAGCTTGACAGTCTGCGCGGTTGTTGGCAACTCAACGACTGCAGGAGGCTTGCATCGACCGAAAACTCTCCCAAGCGGGCTGGCCAGCAGCGCTGGCAACACGACCAACTCCGCGACCACGCCCGCCAGCAAGATGCTGAGCATCAGCCATCCGAAGCGCTGCGTGGGCGTGAAAGTACTGAAGGCAAACACCGACAATCCCAGTCCGCTAATCAATGCGGCTTGTAGCGTCGGCACAGCGCAGTGTCCGTAGGTACTGATGATTGCGCTCTGGCGATCGGGTGCGTGCTCAAGCTCCTCACGATAGCGAGCGAGGAAGTGAATTGTGTCATCCACAGCCACCCCCAGCGCGATACTGGCAGTCATCATCGAACCGATGTCGATCGGAATATCCAGCCACCCCATCCCTCCGAAAATGAGCACCACGGGAATGGTATTGGGGAGCATGGCTATCGCCCCCGCGAATATACTCCGAGAGACAATCATCATAATGGGAGTAATGATCAAGAAGGACCACCAAGTACTCTCCACCAAACTATTCAACAAGGCTCGTTGCGCTTGATACACAATCGGGACCACGCCTGTGTAAACCGCAGTCAGGGGATGATCTCCCTTTATTTCAGAATTGGAAATGACTGTGCCTTGGGAGCTTGCCCTGGAACTGGCCACCTTGTTGGGACCATGTTCACCAACTGACAACCTGGCATCGATCGTATCCGGGATGACGGCCTTGAGCATCGCCAAATCGACATCCGGGAAATCTCCACAGACCACGACCGCATCGAGTCGGTCATGGGCTTCTAATTCCGTCAGCGGCGTAGCCCGAGGATCACTGGTAAGCAGCCTCACGTCGCATCGATACTCTTGGAGTAGTCGCTGCAAGACCAGTTGAAATGTTTGCTGGCCGACCTGTTCGGGTTGCGGTTCATGGACGCAACTCCATAACAGTACGCGTTTTCCGGCAAGTGAGTCATTTGGGGCCAGTCGCGTCAGATTTGTCAAAATATCCGCGCGAGCGTGGTATGCGGCCAACAGAGGTTGTGTGATCTGCTCGAGTTCCTTGACGAATCGTCCATAATCGACATCGCGAAAGGCGGCTACTCGCAAGCTAATCCGCCATAGTTCACTGCCATCTTGATCATCGATGCGGAGGAACCCCGCATCGGACAATTCCTGCTTGCTGTGGCTGAGCCGCGCATTGAGGATCTTGCGTTGGATAAAGGCTGAGTTGCCCGAGGTGGCTGGCGGCAGATCGGGAGCGAACGAAGCAGCCGACAGGCTATGTCCCACTACATCTTCTCCCACGGGCCCGAATTTGCGATCGATCAATAGCTGCATGCGCGTGATCGTCTCCAGTCGCTGTACGAAGCTGAGCGCACTCCAGGTAGTTTCCTGACCGTTGGCAATTAATGTCTCGCTTTGAGCCATCACTGGAAACCGAACTACGATCTCCAGCGGCACCAGCTTTCCCAGGTTCGCTTCCAGCCAACGATAGTCTTGTAGAATCCGAGCGCGATGATCAAAGAGTTTGAGTAGGTCGATACTCGAACTGGAATATTTCAAACCGAAACCGACGGCAACGGTCACGCACGCGCAGGCCAATCCAACCCATTGATAGTGAGCGACAATACCACTAGCTAGACGCTCCCACGCGTTGCGATAGATTGACTCTGGCCGCATTGGTGTCCTGTTTCGGCTGGCAGTTTTCGTTTTGTGTAGACGCTCCCCGTTGTTTGTCTGTCGAGACCGAGCTATTTGAGCGTCGACTTCCTGATCCAACCATCTCTTTCCAATGCCCGACAATTGCAGGGCGGCGGGGAGAAAGAAATAGACAATCCCAACTAAGCTCATCACTCCCGCCGCTGAGAAAATTCCGAATTTTCGAATCGGCACCAATTCGCTTGCCGCTAAAGACATTAGTCCTACGGCTGTCGTGACGGAACACAGCAGCGCTGGCTTCCATGCGTGCTGCACCGCTCTTTCAACTGCTGCATAGAGTCCTCCCGACTCGATAGCTTCACGATAATAATTCACTAAGTGAACCGCTCCCGAGATGGCTAGCACATAGACTAGCGACGGCATCGACATCAGGATAGCGTCGAGATTTTGCCCTGAAATACCCACGATAGACAGCGAACTGGCGGCGCTCATCACACCACACAGGAATACGATGAGCGTTAGAGGGATACTGCGCAGTGACCACCAGGCGAGTCCCAAACCGAGCAGCCCGGAGAGACCCGCTAGTCGCACCAAGGTTCGTTCACCTTCTTCGTTGATGGCGCCATTATCGACGGGCGGACCGCCCAAGTGAACGTCGATGTCCGAGACGCCGACTGTTGCAATCATGCGTCGCAGAATTCCTGGTGGCACATCTTCACGAAAGATTCGATGCTGGCCTGTCCCGAGCACTTGTTTTAGTTCATTGAGCGCTGCCGCGTGAAGAGTAACAACTAGGCATGTTTGGCGACCATCGGGGCCGATCATCGTCCCCTGCAAACGCTTGACAGCAGTCTCTACAGACAAACTCAGCGGAGGCCCGGTCAATCGATCCAGTAGTTCTCGACCTGTCACTACCGACTTAAAGTACTTTGCACAGGCTGCAGCGTCTTCGGGACCAATATCTTCGATTACGGGATTTAGAACTTGGGAGTTCGCGACCGCAACAGCGTTTCCTGGGCTCTCCCGATTTTTGTCAGGGACCAACAGTCGCGCCAACCGCGTCAAACGGGGATCGTCCGACTTGGAATTACTGACATCCAATCGACAATCTTTCCAACTGACAATCACGAATTGGTCCGAGGCGAAATGCTCGCGAAACCAAGCCAAATGTTTGGTCTCATCGAACGTCTTGGGCAACCAATCCTCGACGCGATTGACGTTACTTTGCACGGCCACCGCTGCCCAGTAAAAGGCGAGCGGCAACAAGCAAAGTGTAGCGCCCACCACCGCCACGCTCCACTTTTCATAGAACGTCTTTCGGGAGCCAATTTTTTCAGGAGCTACGTTCATGACGGTAGTTCCCATGCCAGGTAACCAACCACTTCCGCCCCGGGTGTCGGGCCGTGCTTGGGGGCGATGCGATTGACATACCAGTCGAATCGTCGTAGCCAGTTCATGCTTGCAGCCCACGCCTTAGCCCGCTCGCGAATTATCCGCACTTGCGGATCTTCCTCGCGCCGAATGTCCGACAGTGCTTCCAAGCCACCCGAGGGTTCGCCTCCAAAGAACAGGGCGATAGCATAGTTTATCTTAATATGTTCGGGAACTTCAGGCCGCACGTGAAAGGTACTTGCATTAAGCGCGATGCCGCGCAGGGGCGCGATGGCAGGTGAAAACTTTCCCATACGCATCAAGCACACCGCACGGCAATTGACCACCTCAATATCGGAACTGTTGTTTGGTATAGCATCACAGGCTCGCTGATAGTCACCTTGATCCGTGAATAGTTTGACTTGCTTCAATCGCGAGTCGAGCTTAGTAGGCATACCAGGGGTCGCCTGCACTGCAGTCGCTGACTTAGGTATCGGACTTGTATCGCCAGTAGTTTCGGAAATGATAGCCACGTAATTGCCTCAGTGTCGTTTGTAATTGGAGACTTGGAAACTCAACCTGTAGGCTCTGTGAGCGCGTAGCTATCCCTAATTCCACGCGGAAAGTCAAAGCGCCCGAAGAGCAATTGAGGAATGATGCGTGGCAGCGATCAGAAGCGTTGTGAGTGTGATGCACTCGCAGCTAAGCAGGTTTGACGGAGCCACGCGAAGTAAAATAGAAGTGGAATCGACAATACGATTCCATTAGGCTGACGACCCACCGATTAGAGACGCAGCGCGATACCAAGTGCGAAGAGAGACGCGAGGTTCGGCAACTCGACTGCATGCACTGTGGACAGTCCAAACTCAGGCTGGAGTTTTATCGAGGCGAACAAACCCACTTTCCGTGCATACGCTTTGAACTGCTGGTCAGCTTTCACCAAACATTGGCACTGCTGCTGGAGGGCGGTATCAGAAAAGTCAACCGCCATCGGGGCAACAGCAGCCGCCAGTTCAAAGGTTTGCGAGCAATAGGCTAAGCGCGGCGCGGAGGCGACACCTCCAAGTGTGGCGAGTAACAACCAGCCACACAGCAGGTGGACTCCCCATCGAACTATGCCGCTTGAACTCAACATTTGCCGCAGATTACTTCCGCACAGGGTCATAGAATTGGCGTCAGTTACTATTCTTGCAAAAACTAGCTGCCAAACAAGGGCCATTGGAAGCAATACCAGCGGATCCCCCCTTCCTATTCTCGGCACTCCACGATCATACTCATCAAAATTCCTGGCAGAGGCGGAATAGTTTGATTAGTCCGTATTAGAGAAAGCTTTCTAGGACGTGAAAACCTTGCGCACAACACGCGCGAAAAGCGTTTACCGTGCCCGCTATCTAGCGCGGTGGGATGCTTCATTTGACGGATCAACCCGACTTTGGCAACGGATCTCCCCCCCCCAGTTATTGGTCAGTTCTTTTCTGACGTTGATCGGATTGGGGACGCTGGGCTTGCTCTTCCTCCCAGGCATTTACACTGGTCCTCGACTTCAACCAACCGATGCGCTCTTCACGGCTACGAGCGCAGTGTGTGTCACCGGGCTAATAGTAGTTGATACCGCAACCTATTTCACGCCAGCTGGCCAAGCGTTTTTGTTGCTACTTATACAGTTGGGCGGACTAGGAATGTTGGCCTTCACCAGTCTAATAGTGCAGATGCTGGGATTTCGACTCTCCCTTCGCAGTGAATCTCTGACCCATGATGCACGGGCGGGGAGTCCGTTGGTCAACCTGCGTCGGTTGACGCGTGACGTAGTACTTTTTACTTTCGTCATCGAAGGGGTCGGAGCGCTGGCGCTGTGGTGCCTGTGGAGTTGGAGCCTCGGTATGCAGCAAGCTTGGTGGCCAGCAGTCTTCCATGCCATCAGTGGATTTTGCAATGCGGGCTTCTCGACCAACAGTGATTCGCTCGTCGGTTGGCAAAGCTCGTCGTTGACACTGGGAATTATCTCCTCCCTAGTGGTAGCTGGCGGACTGGGCTTTGTGACGTTGGAAGAAGCCTGGCTCTATGTTCGTCGTCGCCAACGGACTGATTTCCAGCGATTGTCGCTCAATTCGCGTTTAATTCTTTTCACCACATTGTTGTTAATACTCATCCCTTGGCCGATTTTCGCCTTTTTCGAATGGAATTGTGAATTGGGCGATTTGGCCACCGGCGATAAAGTGACCAACGCTCTCTTCCTGAGTATCACGCCACGCACGGCTGGCTTCAATTCAATCGATTATGCTCAAGCCACAGACGGGACCAATTTCTTGACGATGCTGTTGATGGCTGTGGGGGGTGGCCCAGGATCCACAGCCGGAGGGATGAAGGTTACAACATTTGCTGTGATTGTATTGTTGGCCTGGTCTCGCTTTCACGGTCATGAGACCACTGTGTTCGCCAATCGCTCGATTCCGCCAGATACCAGCCAGCGCGCGATTGGCTTGGCAGTTATCACGTTTGCAGTCATGGCCATAGGTAGTTTCGGATTGATGGTCAGTGAACCCGGTACGGTGGGACAAAGTACGTTTCTACCGCGTACTTTCGAAGTGGTGAGCGCGTTCAATACCGTTGGGCTGTCACTCAACGAAACGTCCAAATTGTCACTATTGGGTCGCTGGCTGGTGACACTGTTGATGTTTTTGGGACGTGTCGGACCGATGACCCTCGCCGCCGCGTTGGTTATTGAACGTGCGCGGCGCAGTCCCTATCGCTATGCCTACGAAGATGTCGTCGTAGGATGATCGAACTGTTGCACGAAAGCCTAATACCATGAGACGTTTTGTTGTCATCGGACTTGGAAATTTTGGTTCGAGTGTCGCGGAAATACTTTCTGCGAAGGGGCAAGAGGTCATTGCTATCGATTTGGATGGCGTAGCCGTAGATCGCATCGCACCGATGGTGGCCAAGGCGGTCGTCGGCAATGGCACAGATCTAACACTATTAGAGCGATTGGGCGCGCGCGATGCCAACGCGGGTGTAATATCCACTGGAGATGATATAACCGCCAGCATTTTAGCCACCATGGGATTGCACGATCTGAACGTAGCCGAAGTATTCGTGAAAGTCGTCTCCCGTGATCATGCCCGCGTCATGAAGCGGATCGGTGTGACTGAGACCGTCTTTCCCGAACGCGAATCGGCCTTGAGCTTGGGGACGCGCATCGTGGGGACGGCGGTTTTCAACTACGTGCGTTTGTCCGATGGCTTTAGCATTCAGGAAATCGCGGTCCCCGAGTCGTGGCAGGGTCATACACTGCGTAAACTGGCATTGCGTCAAAACTACGACATCACCGTCGTCGCCGTGAAGGATGTGCTGACAAATCGCGTCACCCCAACTCCCGATCCAGATGCCGTGTTAAAGAGTAGTGACACGCTATTGATAGCAGGCAATGACAAGGCACTGGAGGAGACGGCCGCGTTAAAATGATCCGCTCAGTTCTGGCAGCTTCCACGGCGAAAAATATTCGCCAATATCAATCATTCGAAAGGATCTGAACCAAGATGACGATGCTATGGTTCGTGTTGGGACTAATTGTGTTGGTCATTGGTGCGGAATTGTTGGTGCGCGGTTGGGTGGTTCTGGCCGTTTGTCGATAGTAATTTCGACATCGTTGGCTTGATCGGGTCCCGGATTGCTGCGGCCGCGAGCGACTTGCTCACGCAGCAAAGCCTGTAGTTTCGCAACTACTTCGGGCTGCGCCTCGGATTGGTTCGTCTGTTCGCCAATGTCGTGAGTCATGTCGTGGAGCTGTAACAATGGCAGGCTGGCTTGTTCAAGGGCTTTCCAGTTTTTGGATGACGGTTTGGGATCGGTCCAACCACCCGAGTCAGGGCATAAACACAGCTTCCAATTGTCTTGACGAATGGCAAAGTAGCCAGCAATCGAATGGTGGATCACGTCGCGTCGCGCGGGTTCCGATTTGCCTTGCAGCGAGGCTAGAAAACTGAAGCTATCTTCGGCTGCATTTTCGGGCAGAGGTTGGTCGACGATTTGCGCAGCGGTGGCCAACACATCTGTCAAGCAAACTAGGCTTTCAGATCGCGAACCTGGCGCGACCACCTGCGGCCAGGAAACAAGGAATGGAACGCGATGTCCACCATCCCAAATATCGGCCTTGGAACCGCGCAAGTCGCCGCTTGGAAAATGTCCGAGCTTCTGCAACTGAGTCAGCTTGGAGGTTGGTGCTGAGGTGCCATTGTCGGAACTACACAGGATGAGTGTCCGGTCGAGCTGGCCTGTTTCTCTGAGTGCCGCGACGACTTGACCAAAGCTATCATCGGTTTGCATCACGAAGTCAGCGTGGTCATTGAGGCCACTGCGCCCTTGCCACTCGGGACTGGGGACCACCGGACTGTGCGGGGAACTCCAAGGTATGTAGAGGAAGAAGGGCTGAGAGTTATCCTTGCGGCCACGAACGTAGTCGACAGCCTTAGCAGTTAGTCGCGGGAGCATCTCGACAGGTTCCAATTCAGCGGTCACGCGATCGTTGTCGATCCAAGTTTCGATTTGTCGCGCGTGATGAAATCCATGAAACTCATCAAAGCCGCCGCGATCGAGCGGTCCATGAGTTACATGTGCGCCTACTGGCACTTCCCCCGGAATGTGCTCGCCGTTAAAGAGCATCCCCAAGTGCCACTTGCCGATCACGGCTGTATGGTAGCCAGCGGTATGCAGCATCTTAGCCAACGTCAAACGCTCGGCAGCGATCAGCGACTCGCCGCCCGTCAGTACACCATCCTGTAGTCGCGTCCGCCAAGCGTAACGCCCGGTCATCAGTCCATAGCGCGTGGGAGTACACACCGAAGATCCACTGTGGGAATCGGTGAACACCATGCCACTCGCGGCGATGGCGTCTAGGTGCGGTGTCTTGATCTTGCCACGCGTTGGGTTCAGGCATTGCAGTTCGCCAAAGCCCATGTCATCAGCCAGCATGATCACAATGTTGGGACGGTTTGAGGCCGCTTCCGAATCTGTCTGGGCAACCACCATCAGGCACGCGCACAACATCCCAGCACGCCGTATTAGAAGGGTGTGAGTCGCGATGTCTGCGATTGAAACCATGATGAAAAACCCGTTGGGACTAAAGGAAGATGAAGTTGCAATTGTAGCAAAAGTTTAATTAGTTGCTAAACAGTCATGATCCCGCCGATGCAAGATTGGTGGTGTGCAGCGAGAAGTGTCGAATTATTCAACTGTTGTTTGACTGGCAGTTGTGCTCTTCCACTTGCTGGAATGCCTGGTCCGCGAGACGTCCCGTATTATCTTTTTGCCGCACATCTTTTTGTCGATGCGTTTTAGTCCGGGAAGCATTCGAATCGGGTAGAATTAGCTGTTACCGTTCACGAAATTGCCCGAAAGTCGCTGATCGCTCCGTCGATCAGTGCTTCTCGCTATAGGCATTTCGGTAGCGTCAAGTTACCGGGTGACCCCAAAGCGACTGACCGGCGGAGCGATCAGCGACTTTCGCGTGAACGGGTAGAATTAGTCAGTCGCTCCCCATCGGCCGCATCGCCGAGTTAAATCAGCTAGAATCTTTTTAGTCCGCTCTCACTCCCCCTCTCGCTCAGGTCCAAACATGGCACACAGCAAAATGCGATTATTGTTGGCAACTCTACTCTTATCAGCACTGTCGATAGAACTTTCCGCGCAGCAGGACACTTCGCTTGGCACATTTGGAGCCGCGCAAGTGTTACCACTCTATGAAGGAGTGGCTCCCGGTTCGGAGAAGTGGAACTATACGGAAAAAGTCATCGAGGGCAAATCGGGGCCGCAGGTGCGCAACGTGGTCCGTCCTACGCTCCTCTACTTTCCCGCCCCCAAGCCAGTCGGCACAGCCATGATTGTTGCGCCTGGTGGTGGCAATCGCACGTTGATGATGAGCTACGAAGGGGTCGACATTGCCAAGAAGCTCAACACGTTGGGCGTCGATGCTTTTGTGCTCAAGTATCGACTGACTTACGATGCATCGCAGGTAGAAGGTGGCACCGCGACCGATCCACAAGCCGGTCAAGATGTGCGCGCCCTATCAGCCGACGATGGACGCCGCGCGATGGAATTGTTGCGCTCGCGAGCGAGTGAATTCAAGTTTCAACCCGATCGCATCGGCATGATTGGCTTCTCCGCTGGTGGCGCCCCGGTTCGCACAGCGATCGAAAGTGACGCAGCCACGCGGCCGAATTTTGCCGCCATGATTTATGCCGGTCCCAGTCCAAATGGAACAGTGATTGTTCCCGAGAACGCTCCGCCGTTGTTCCTGGCGGCTGCCGTCGACGATCGACTATGCCAAGTCGCCCTCGATACCTTCACGGCCTGGCGCGAGGCGAACCGGCCAGTGGAGATGCACATCTATCAGATGGGCGCGCACGGCTTTGTCAACAGAGGTGGAGGCGCCGACCATTTCATGGACCGCCTAGCCGAATGGATGCAAGTCAACGGTTGGCTAACTGCCAGCAATTAGGATTGAGCGGACCAGCATGGACCGATACACGGACGGACCGCAACTGAGTATTGATGACGCTTATCGGCTCGGCCACGAGCATGGGATAGAGATGCGTCAGTTCAAGTTGATCTATGCACCCGGTAACGAGTACGATTTTGGGAGTGTTGGTCGATATTTCAATCCAAAAACTCTGGAACCTGGGGATATGGTGCGTGTTGCAGACGGTCGAATCGAACTGCGATTGTTTGACAAGGGTCTACGCAGTCCGCAAGATTTAATCGAGACTCTGAGTCACGAGTTGAACCATGTGCGTGAATTTTACAAATCCCGAGTCTTTTCTTCCGAATCTGCGGCTGAGGCTGCCGCTGAAGCTGCAAAACCTTTCATAAGGCCCAAATAATGAGTGATTTTGAAATTGTCGTCCACCCAACCGATCCAAAATCTGCGAAGGAGCAGTTTGCAACTTTCCTGAAGGAAAACCAGAATCTTGTTGAGAAGCTTGGTGAAACGGATGTGATTCGCGACGAGATCGTGTCCGATGGCGGTACCATTAAACATCAGTTTCGAATCAGAAGTGCGGTGTTGGAACAAGTTCACCAATAGTTGACGATTGCTATCGCCCCAAGCAGAGCGTTGAGGACGCCCGACAGCACGAGATTCGGAGAGGTTCACTCGGTCAAGCTGATCGAAACAAAACCGCGTCGGAGAAAACAAAATGCTGGCCAAGAACAACTTTGCTATGAGTCGTTCTCTTGTTCACTTTGGACAGCAATTGAGGCTTTTAAGCGATGCTTACCTACTTCAGTGAAACCATCTGCAAAACTTCGCTCCGTGATGAAAAAGTACACTTTCCCTGATAGACCGACAAACACAAAGAACGGATTGAAAAGAATCGGGAATCGACGATGAACTCTGTATTTAGTCTCGATTTAAAAATTGATTGCGTGTGTACTGGTTTTTTGTCACCGGTGAATTTATTGCTACTTATTAGCCGGTCGCGACCAAGATGGAACGACTAAGCGTATCACGACTTATTTCCTAATCCCTGAAGGGTCCTGAATAATCTGTAGCAATCAGGCGAACAGCACAACACCCAGGCGAAACGTGAACGAGTCGAATCAAAGTAATAGGCTACCACTACTCTGTCTACGTGTGGGTGCGTTTCTGTGCTTCGCCGGTTGGACTTGGGTCAACTATTATTGGGAGGGCCCCTATGGTGTGCTCCTCTGGCAAGAGTCCACTTACGAACTTGCATCGCGACTCGGGATCTCTTGGGAAGAATTTGTCGGATCGGGTGCCGACGATGGATTTGTGCAAACGTGGATCTCCCGGATCTGGTGGCTGTATCTAACGTGTACTGTATTGTCCCTGACCGTCCGCCAAAAATCCTGGATACAAATGTCGGGGTTGGTACTTGGTAGCGTGTGGCTGACTCTGCTCAGTTACGCGGCCTACCTTTCCGCCCAACGGCAGCTACCGATGTTCATTGAACATGGTGGTCAGATGCTGATTCCGATTCTACTTGTCCTGGCCCTCGCCTTGGGAGTTCGCCACCGGGCTACCGTTGTCTTGGCTGTTATTGCATTGATGATGACCTTTGCCGGTCACGGCTGTTATGCGATTGGGCTGTGGCCGACTCCGGGAAATTTTTATGCCATGACGTCGCTCGTCCTCGGCGTCGAATATCCCACCGCTCAAATCATTCTGCGCACTGCGGGCGTGCTCGATTTTTTGGTCTGCATTGCGATCTGCATCCCCGTTCTACGTCGGGTGAGTGCTGGGTACGCGGCGGTCTGGGGTTTCCTGACCGCTATCGCTCGCCCGCTGGCGGGTATGTCGTGGGGACTCAACTACTGGGGAGCCGATCAATATGTTCACGAGGCAGTGCTGAAGGCACCCCACTTTTTGATTCCTCTCTACCTGTTCTTAATATGGCGGCAACCACGTAACACTGAGACACCAGCCATGAAGAAAAGCCACTGACTCTCTTCCTGGCTGACGCTGCGGGTTATGATGGTAGCACAACTAACGACAGCTCCGCAGATGCGAGTCGACTCACTTCGAACGATAGGCAAATCGATGAATCTCCAAAATCACAAGCCGCTAGCAATATCCTGCATAATGTTGCTCTTGACTGGTTCTTCGCTCCTAACACAACAAAGCAGAGCTCAGCAGAACGCGCAGCAACGTGCCGCACGCGCTGACCTGACGATCCCCGAGGTGGAACGCAGTGAAGTAATATGTTTCGCACTGTATACCGTTCATGACCACACATTGAAGCTGACCGCCCAGCTTTATCCACTTGAATCGAGCGACTCCAAAACGGTTCGCTTGGAAATACAGAAAGCTGGCCAGTGGGTTGAAGTTGCTCGAACGACCGTCATTGAACCTGGCTGGACAGCACCGTTTCGAGTCGAAAACTGGGATGATACCCAAGCCTTCGCGTACCGCGTGTTGCATGGACCAGAAGCGAAATATGAGGGCCTGATTCGCAAGAACCCGGTCGACAAAGACGAAATCGTCGTGGCTGGTTTTACCGGTAACTCCATTCAACCCGCGCATGGCGGTGATATCTCCCGCCAGGACATCATCGACAATGTTAAAAAGGTCGACGCCGACGTACTGTTCTTCTCGGGGGATCAAGTTTACGACCACAATCGACACTACGCGGCGTGGCTGAAATTTGGACGCGACTTTGGTGACATCATCAGAGACCGCCCAACACTTACTCTGCCCGATGACCATGACGTGGGGCAGCCTAATTTGTGGGGTGAAAGCGGAAAGATTTCGACGCTCAGCGGCGCATCAGATGGTGGCTACGCCCAACCTGGAATCTATGTCCAAGAAGTCGAACGCGCCCAGACGAGCCATTTTCCCGATGCGGTCGATCCACGAAAAATTGGTCAAGGAATTGGTGTCTATTTCACTAACTTGAATTGGGGCAATATCGACTTTGCCATTCTGGAGGACCGCAAATTCAAGACTGGTCCCGCAGGCCGAGTCCCCAAACAGGGACCACGCCCCGACCATATTCGCAATCCGGAGTACGATCCCGCCAGCGTCGATGTACCCGGTGCAATTCTGCTTGGGCAACGACAACTGGACTTCCTGGATGCCTGGGCTCAGGACTGGCACAACGCACGTATGAAAGTTGCCTTGTCGCAAACGATCTTCTGCGGTGGTGCACACATTCACGGCGACGCCAACGGACGTTTGCATGCGGACATGGATTCCAACGGTTGGCCACAAACGGGACGCAATCGTGCGCTGGAGGCACTCCGAAAGGGATTTGCCTTCCACTATGCCGGCGATCAACACTTGGCCACAATCTTCCAGCATGGCGTTGATGAACACCGCGACGCCATCTGGTCGTTTTGTGTCCCCTCGATCGCCAATCTTTATCTCCGCTGGTGGGAACCATTGCAACCCGGAGAGAACCGAGAACCAGGCAGCCCCGAATACACGGGAGATCTACTCGACGGCTTTGGCAACAAAGTCACCAATTACGCGGCCGCCAACCCCGAAAAGAAACCGGCTGGTAATCTTTTGAACACCCGCGCGGCGGGCTTTGGTATTGTTCGTCTCAACACGAAAACGCGGCAGATCACTATGGAATGTTGGCCGCGGAATGTTGACATTACCGATCCGACCGCTGTGCAGTACCCCGGCTGGCCGCGCACCATATCCCAATTCGATAATTACAATCCGCCGTCCTGGGGAAAACTGGGAGAGTTGACCTTTGATGTTGATTCGCCCGTCGTTCAGCTTGTCGACACCTCCAGCGGTGAGATCCTATACACTGTCCGCGTGAATGGAAAAAGCTTTGTCCCTGGAGCGCCTCGTGGCAAAACATACAACATCAAAGCAGGCCAAGACGCGCCGGAAACGATCGTTATCAAAGACGCACAAGTAGGCAGTGCCGCACAAACAATACATCTACCTCCGTCCAATTAAAAAGATACGGTAGTCAGTTTTGCGAGGCGTGTTGACCTCAGTCGTGACGTCAACCAAGGGGATCGACAGAAAGATTTTACGACAGAAAAATTGGGCAATGCGACTTGTGCTTTGTCAAAGCTAAGAATTAGGGTTCAGCGTAGTGGACGAGGTGTCCAACTTCATTGGAAATGAGCACGGAAAAACTTTATTGCATCAGAATAGGCGTCGAGCAATTTCTTACACACGTTGTGACTTTTTTTCGGAGCTAGATTTCAGTGACTAGACACGCTGATCATCGGGTTTGTGGTCGCACTCACGACAATCATGCCTTTAGAACATTTGGTGGGACGTGGCATGAAGGTCTGTGTCTAAGCAGTCGTCGCAATATGATGAAAGCGGGAATGGCGGGGATCGCGGGATTGACGCTTCCCGATCTAATCCGACTCCGCGCCGACGCATCGACGGCAGCCGGCAAGGATCGCTCGCGGCGGTCGGTCATCTTGCTATGGATGACCGGCGGTCCCAGTCATATCGACATGTGGGACATGAAACCCGATCGACCGCTTAGCAATCGTGGGCCGTTCTCACCGATTCGCACTGCGATACCGGGCGAATTCATTTGTGAACATCTTCCCAGACAAGCCGCGATGCTGGACAAATTTACGATTATCCGTTCGGTTGATTGTCAACATAGCAATCACGAACCGAATCAAGTCATGCAGACCGGCAATCGCGCAGCGGCACCACGTGTCAATCGCGACGGAGATCGCTACCCGGCCATCGCTTCCATCGCAGCCAAATTTCGCGAGCAGGCCGACCAAGCGATCCCTCCCTATGTGGCATTTCAAAAGTCTCGATCGCATATCGCTTATGCGGGTGCGTTGGGTCAACAATACGATCCATTCATGGGAAATGCAGCCTCCCAGCTTCCCATCGTTGATACGGTTGGCGTGGACTCCGGCAAGGTTTCCAGACCCGAGATGTTTCAACTGGCTGGCGACCTCAGCTTTGAACGCATCGAGCAACGGATGGGCCTACTCAAGGAGCTCGATCGAATGCGTCGCGAGTTGGATACGTCGGGCAATATGCAGGCATTGGATGCTTATCAACAAAAAGCGGTCAACCTGCTGACCGGCGATGGTGTGCAGCAGGCTTTCGACCTCGCACGAGAACCAGAGACCATGCGTGAAAAATATGGCCAGCACCTGTGGTGCCAGCAAGCGTTATTGGCCCGACGATTGGTGGAAGCTGGCGTGGCCTTCGTCACCATTGATTTGAGCTATCACACTGCATCGGGAACCTGGGACAATCACGGTGACAACATTCCTCC
>JBGSJT010000247.1:0-60469 GCA_041741715.1 Pirellulaceae bacterium
TAAAATCGCAACGGTTTCACACATTCACGGCAAGCTCATCGCAGCGCCCCGAACCATGCACGCCTGGTAGAGCGCCAACACAGCAGTTCCAAAACGCTCACGCATCGCCCAGCCGACACTAAAAAGCAACTAAACTGTTACCGGAAGTACTCTACTGGGCTGATGGACTGACGCACTCAGTCACGGACGAGAATGATCGTACTACGCAGTTTAATTTTGACCGCCGCGGTCGCCCGTTGACAGTTACCGCTCCACCGGTCGGAGGCAACAGTTCTGTCACCACCTATGACTATTCCATCGATAATCTGTTAAACTCGGTCACTAATCCAGAGGGACGCGTAACCAGCTTTAGCTACGATCTAGGCGGACGAAATACGAAGGTTACCCAGCCTGATCCCGATGGTGCTGGCTCGCTGACTGCCCCTTTCACCGATATTACTTATGACGGATTGGGGAATGTTCTCAAGACGTCGGACGCATTGGGGCACGCTTCCAGCACTAGCTACGACGCGTGGTTTAGACCTCTGACAACTACCGACCCGCTTGCTCAAACGACCACCAGAGTCTACGACGCTTTTAGCAATTTGGTGAGTGTGACCGATCCGCTTAGCAATGTAACCTCCTACGATTACAACAAGCTCAGTCAACTGGTATCGGAAAACAAGTCTGACGGCACCACTGATCATGAGCGAACCTACTCCTACGACGGAGTTGGAAATCTGCGATCGATGGTTGATCGCAATGGTCGCATTACCGAGTTCGATTATGACAAACTTTATCGCACCACGACCGAGACATGGAAAACAGGGACGACGACTAATCGTACATTGGGATACACCCACGACACTTCCAGTCGCCTAACAGGTGTCGCTGATTCGGATTCGTTGGCCACGGACTTCGAGTTCGTTTACGATGATCGCAGTCAACTTCAACTTGAGCGACAGTTGACTGGTTTTGTCGGGACGAGCGTGATCTTTGACCGCGATTATGATGTGGTGGGAAATCGAACCAAGTTGGAAGCCAATTTCGGCGGCACAATTTCTGATAGTTCCATTGTCGGAGGTCTCTTCGACTTCCGCAACAGTTACGCTTACGATGCGATGCACCGCTTGGCGAGCGTTGCTCAGACTCAGGGAAGTGGTGCCAACGCTGTCGCACCGAAACTTGCGAACTTCTCTTACAACGCAGCCTCACAGCTTACAGACCTCAAACGCTACTCAGCCACATCGGCCAGCTCCGGTGCTCTGGAAGTGCACAGCCGCATGGGCTACGATCAAGCCGGCAGGCTGACCAGCATTACTCATGGAAAGACGGAGATTACTGCGGGACAAACGTGGGATGGCAGCAGCACGCTCCCTGCCTCGCTAGGTACGACCAACACGCTGGCCGCCTATTTCTTAGTTTACGATCAAGCTAATCGACTGACTGATTTTTCATCGTACTGGGACGCGTTTAAAACCACCTACACCTACGATAACCGCGACCAATTGACGGCTGCGTCGACCGCTGCCATTAGCGGTCTGACGCCACCGTTTACCGTTCCCACGTCCGAATCTTACAACTTGGATTCTAACGGCAATCGCAAGTCGGGATCAACATCGCAGTCTGCCAGTGGCTCGCATAACCGCTTGCAAACGGATGGCACGTATGACTACCAATACGACGGCGAAGGCAATGTGGTTTTGCGAAGCAAAACCGGCGTCTGGGAGGCGACCAGTTACGCTTGGGATCATCGTAATCGCTTGGTCTCGGTAACGACTCATCCTTACTATTACTACCCGAACGTGTACACCTCGGGTGGGACCAATACGCCTGGGGATTATCAGAATTATTACTCACAGCGGACTGAGTATGTCTATGACGCCTTCGACCAGCGTGTCGGTAAGCGAACGGCGACGTATGGCTGGATTGGCAGCGAAACATGGTCGCGGAGTGAAGCGTTCGTGTGGGCCGACGGGCAAGAAGTCTTGCGACTAGTCGATAGTGACGGTCAAGGGACGAACGAATCGTTCCGAGTTGCCAGTCGTTATCTTTTTGGCGATGCAGTGGATCAGGTCCTGGCCGATGAGCAATACGATGGCAATGGACCCGTGGTCTCATCGGGGTCAGCGTCAAGTCAAACCGGCGAAACATTGTGGACACTTGGTGACCACCTCGGCAGCATTCGCGATGTCGTCGACAACAGCGGCGTTATCCGCCAGCACGTAGTCTACGACAGTTTCGGCAATCGAGTTCGCGAAGTAGATTACAACTCCAGCGGAACGCAGATAGCCAAATCCCATGCGGATGCAATTGACGAATTGTTCGGCTACACGGGAAGCGACTGGGACGAGGACGTTGGATTGCAATACAACCGTGCTCGTTGGTACGATCCCGCCACCGGACGTTGGCTAAGCCAAGACCCTATCGGATTCGCTGGCGGTGATGCAAATCTGTACCGGTACGTAGGGAATCATCCCACTATGAGTGTAGACCCAAATGGGTTGCAAGAGCCACAAGGCCAGCTTATACCTCCTGACCAAACGGTGGTTCCACACAGGTGGCCAAATGCTAAACCTCATTCGGATCCTGAATATGGTTTCCTTTACACTGGGCCTCGGCCAGAACTGGACTCGTTTGGACTGCCTGTTGAACTTGGTCACTACTCTCCATATTCATTCTTTAAGTTCAGTGATATTAAACCTTCTGAGACCAGTTATGGGTGCGGTGGAATAGTTGCAATGCGTCTAGGTCTTAAGCCGAACGCACCGCACCAACTAAAACTAGTGGAAGGTGCGATGGCGTTTGGAACACTGGATGATGCTCTAAGATACCTCCGTGATCAACTCGATGGCGCAGGCGCGGTCGCAGTCTTGCAGCGCAACCCGATTAACTCCCAAAAGATACCCTTCCAAACATCTGACCATCGGAGCCTTGAAGGGAATTTCCAAGTTCCCGCAAATCAGGTCGACACAACTCCAACGTGTAACTTCGCGATACTGCTTGGGACGCCTGAAGATTGGTACTGGGAAGACGGAACGGGACCATGGAGAACTGGAGGGAAGTTCGCAATTACCAAGGAGACGTGACCAAGAATTGGTCCGTTGTGTTTGTGGTGGTTCCAAACGCCGCTTCGAATTCACCCATACCCAAGGGACGTTTGAAATGAAGTTAAACCCCTCTGCACTTTCTTGGATATTTTTGACGATCGGATCGTGCGTAGCGCCGCCTTCTAACGACAGCATACCGAGTAACAGAAACCGTTTGGAGCTGACTGCTGAAGCCTTCTTGCAATACAAATCCGTAAACGGCATTTGGCCACCTGCTTCCGTTTCCGACCCCGATGGAAAGCTACTCCACAGCTGGCGCGTACTGATACTTCCATATTTGGAAGCAAACGAAATTTTCAATCGCTATTCGCTTGCTGTGCCTTGGAATGTGGAACCAAACTCGAATCTGATTGACATTAAATCTACGAATAGTAAGGAGCGTGTATCTGAAATCTATTGTGGAGGGACTAGTAGGTTTACGCAAATACTTCTCTTACTGCCAAATGATAGCAAGACCAATCCAGCCCAATCGTATGGACTAGACGATCGCAACGAAAACTGGCGAGCGACAAGTTCATTGTTTGACGACAGAATTTTCCTGCTTTTCGTCCGGGAGTCTGCTATACACTGGCTAGAACCAAGGGACTATACTTTTGACGATGTCAGTCGTCCTGTGGGCAAGAGCTCCGTTGAAGCGGGACTGGCGATTTTTCCGGACGGAACCACAAAACTACTCGATAAGCAAGAGATCGAGAACATTGAATGGTAGCGTCGATCAGCGATCATTCGGGGAGGGGACTGAACTAGGGCAGGAGCCAATTAGGCAAACCCGCACGGTAATCCCGTTCAACATGTTCCGCGGTGAATTCCTCGTTGGAAGGGAGCCAGTTGCTGGTCAATGCTCTGAAGACCAGCTACGCCGACGATTCAGGGTCGCTTGACTGAAGAGATAGCGCAGCATGCTGATTTAAGCGTTGTCACTAGCGAATCAAACACGATTACTCTTTATGTTGACGAAAGTTTTTGAATTTGATCGCGATCATCGCATTCAACTTCCGGTTATGCAATACACCTTCCAGTGGCCTTCATGAATTGTTATGCCCCGCAAGGCTTCACTGGTATAAAAGCTATAAAATATTCGCGAAGGAATACGCTGTGGGGTAAAATGAAGGTTCTGCCTCGCCACACTTATTTTAGGAATTGAATTGAATTGCATGGCACGTAGACCGCAATTTGAATCGCTTGAGACGCGCCGACTTCTCGCGTCGGATTGGCAGAACTCGTCGCGTTCGAGGGACGTCAGCGGTGATGGTCAGCTTAGCCCCCTCGATGTGCTGTTGGGAATTAATCGTCTGAATAGTCCAGAGATAAGTTCCGTGCTGCCAGCACGCGAAGCCGGTTCGACCGAGCCGTTCTACGACGTAAGCGGTGACAACATTCATTCACCGATTGATATTCTGCTGGTGGTCAATGCGCTGAACGGCGGCTTGTTTATCGATGCAAGCTTACAGAACGACACAGGAGTTGGCTCAGGTGCGAACAACGACGGAGTGACCACTGATCTAGCACTTCGAGGCTTCGTGGAAGGCTCCGCCGACTATTTTCGAATTCGACTGGCTGAGGATGTGCCATGGCAGGATGTAAGCGACCATTTGTTAGGAACGGGTAGCTTCGAGATTTCTTCAGATTCGATCGGTCTTCTTCTAGGCCACGAGCCAAGCGATGGACTTTACCAAGTTGACTTTGAAGTAGGTGACTCTACAAGTCCGGAATCGCTGCCTGATAGGACGTCAATAGAGTTTGTGCTCGATAGAACTCAGCCGACTTCAAATGTCTTGGGGGAAATCCTAATGGAGTCACCTGATCAAATCATCATCCCTCTTAGTGAAATCGTCAGCGAACCGTCTTTGGATATCACTCAAATCAAGCTTTACGATATCACCTGGGGAGAAAAGACGGGGGCTCACACTTGGAACGTAAATGGCGAGTTTCCGAGATTTGAACTCGTGCCGCAGTCAGCGGAGATTGCAAGTAGTGGCAGAGCGCTGGTCATTACTCCGCCGACCATTAATCGCTCTGTCAAGTATCTCGTTGAACTGGGCGCCGTCGTCCAGGACGCGGCTGGCAACACATTCGACTACCAGACAACATCTTCGACATCGAGAGTTAGGGCAAACTACTTTGCTCCCCACGCTGAATTGCTGTCATTCGGCAATACCTACCAAACATCAATTGAAGGAGAGGCGAGGATCTTAGAGTATGCCTTCGACTTGCCGAGCGACGACGTACTGATTTGGCCTGGTGATCAGGTCATTGGACCGCTTAGTCGTTTCCAACTCTTTGACGATTTCGGCAATTTGCTTCACGAACTTCGCCCTAATCTTGCTGGAGGCCCTGGAACTGCACAACAACCTGTTCGCATTCCACTCCCTCCAGGTGGATATCGGTTACGAGCGATTGATGCACCAGCGGCCTATGGAATCTTCCGACTCTATCGAGAAAGTGGGCTTTCTCCGTTGCCCGTGGATCGCTCGCTTGGCAACTCAGATATTTGGCCACTCGATACCTACGAAGTTAGTATGGTCGCAGGAACGCGCCAATACTTCGTTTCGCTCGAATCAACCGAAGTGGTGCGGGCAGTCTTCGACCCGCTCGGACGCCAAGTCTCGATCAATCAGAGTGACAACCACGATCAGTACTTTGATGCGCCGCTTAGTGGCCACTACATTGTTCTGGTTAACCGAGTCGGATACCAAAGCTTCGCGACGACTGCGCAGAATGAAACAGTCACGGATATCAACGCTCCGATTGCCGGGCGGCTAGATAAGCCGGGGCAGATTAAGAATCTACAGCTTGCCGCCACATCGGGTGAGATCTATCTGTTCGATATGCAAGACGTTGGTGGGGGCATCACGACTACTTTGGTCGGCGTACACCAGTCGGCCAAGCAGCTTACGGATCGACAATGGCTTGTTCGGCCGGAAAGTGATCGGATTGATCTGCGACTAGAAAGATTGACCGGCGACCCGTCTCAAGTAGACTACATCATTCGTTACTCCAAAGTTTCTGCAACAGATCCATTGCCAGTAGATACGTCTATCCCAGGGCCTGCCGTCGGTCAGTTTGATGCGTATCAGATACCCGACGAACTCGCAGAACCGTTGCTGCTAGAGGGTGACGTCGTCTTTTACGTCGTGGAGCTGAAGGTGAACGGACTCAATGTTCGACCACACTTTGGATCAGTTCTCCTTTCACCGCTTAGCCCGGCTTCTTTCGTTCCGCGTCTCGTGCTGATAGGTTCAACTGCGAGCAGTCAACCTTGGCGTGCGATTGCACCGGAACGCATCAGCCGTGAACTAGACTTCGATGCTCCAAATCTCATGTCGTTTGAGCACGGATTGGAACAGTTCGAATTCGCATTTGAGGCACAGCCAGGTGAGTTTGTAACCAGCCTGCGAGTAGACGCTGGCAATGGAAGAATGAGTAATCTATTTAGCACAAATTTTAGTTTACTCGATCCACTAAATCGAATTGTCCCTACGGTCAATTCTGGTCCCCGTGAACTGCTCTGGCAAATTGGGATTCCTGGGGACCATCGATTGGTCGTTCGCGGCGACGGCATATCGACTCGCGGTCAAGCCGCAATTGCTACCAGCATTAGCCGCAACTGGGCCGAATTAAGCGTTGGCAATGTAGAGTCTATCGATCCACAAAGTATCAAGTTCTATTCTATCCCCATCGGCACCACCTCCCTCGTCCTTTCTACCGACCAAAGCAGCAGAGTCATCACGTGGAGAGTTTTCGATCAGAATGGTTCGACAATCATCAGTGCCTCAACTCGCGACCGAGTTACTCGACTCCCAAAAGATCTGCATGTGGAGCTGTTGGCAACAGAACTTTACTTTTTGAAAGTTGACAATAGTGAATCGCTGGAATCTTTTGCATTCCAGCAACTTTAGCCCGATAACTAAGTGCGACAGGTTTCCGTGGGCGAGACCGTCGCAAGTGAATTACTGGATCGAGGAGGCTGTGTTGAGTTCGAATTGAAACTTGAGCGTGGGAAACGGGTCACTTGTGCCAATCTCAACTTGGATCGAAGTTCAATCGAAGTGCTAAGTGTTACCGTCCGAATTTTGGCCGCATTTTTGGCCGCATTTTGGCCGAATTGTGACTGTAGAGATTTGAGGCCATTTTGCGGGGTGTTGGCCGAATTGTTGAGAATTCTGGAGAGCTCGTCGCGGTCGGATGCATCTTTCGGTTGATTGATGTTGCTTGTTGCTGGTTGGTACCAATTGCCAATAAGAACTCAGACGAGAACTCAGAAGAAGAAGCGTTGCAGCGCGGCCCCGAAGGCTGCGATCGGCGAGAGCGGATGCTCGTTGAAGGCCTTTTGTAGATGTGCCAACGTGAGCTTGGCAGGACAGTCCGATACCATTTGCGGTCGCTCGCACAATCCAGCCAGCGCCGTGCGGATAGCGACCTGAGCGTTTAGAAATCGTCTCCAGATATGATAGGTGGCTGAATCACTCAGGCCGCTATTGAGCTTTCGAAAAGCTTGCAGCTTGTTTCCCGAGCCTACGGCATTACTTAGAAATTGCAACAAGCTGTAGGCGGAAAGAAATAGGCGTTTGATTTTGTCGGCCATCCAAACGCTGAAGGTTCGCCCACAGCCAGTGGCTCGATGGCCATTGCTGCAGAAGACGCGCGCAGCACGAAAGGTTTTGTTCAGTTGATGGTTGTGATCATAGCCCCGCAGCAAGCCATGTTTGATGAGGGCTCTCGTAATTTTGCAATGTGGACAGGGAGTGATCTTAAGTTTAGCGAACAGATCATCGAGTTCCTGCTTGGAAGAACAAATGCGGCTACACACGACCGAATCGTAAAGACCGTCGATGGCACGATGCTGACGTTGCCGGACACTGTGGAAAACCAGAAAGAATATCCACAACCGAAATCGCAAAAACCTGGGGCTGGCTTTCCGATCATGCGTGTGGTGGTGAACTTCTCCACTGGTGGAGTTTTTGCTGAACTGCATCGCGGATTTGGGTGCGCGCAAGCAGGCGATCGACGCCGGACATTAACAGACTGTCGTAGTCGGTGTGCTCGTGCCGGATGTGTGCAATGACAGCTAGTGTTATCGCTTTTTCATCGGCCGCGCGGCCAGCGGCGGAGCGTCCAACGCGACCACTGCCGCGCTCGGCTGTATGTTCGGCAATGCGGCGGACCGCTTCGGCTGGACAACTGGGGAATAGATCGCGAATTACGCTACACATTGTTTCCACCAATTCCACGTCGTCGCTGTGGCGACGTTCTGCGGCCTTGATGCGTTGTTGTGCGCGAGCATCTTCGTCCTTGAGCATCGATGTCTGCGCTTCGTCGATGGCTTGTTGCGTCACCAATAGACCTTGACGTTCGTAACGCTTGCGACTGCGATTAAATTTGACGACAACCGTGTGCAGCGGACTGGCCTTCTTCGCGCGACGCGTCAGGGTGGCATCGCCGCTGGGGAGGAATTCCAAATGGGACAGGTCGGCACAATCGAGACAGAGGGGTTGCTGTCGTTCGAGACAAAACCAGTCCCCACTCTGTAGCTCGACACTACATTCTTGGCATTGGGCTGCATCTGATGTTTGAATAAACACGACTAGCTCTGGAGCCGCATTGAGTTTCTTTTCCAGTGTTGCTTGTCGCGCTGGAGTGAGATCGTTAGAGCGAAAACGGGTGCGATAAAAAGTGTCGAGTGCCTGGTCGGGCTGCTCAAGTATTTGTAGTTCGCGCGATTCCTGCCGCGAACTGGATTGATAAATGGCTGGCATCGATTGCAAATTGCGTTCGTTGGCCCAAGCCTTGAATATTTTAAAGACCTGCCGCAGCTTTTCTGGTCCACAGTGGATACGCGGTTGCAAATACTCAAAGCCAGCTTGCTCGCGGGTCCACGAATCGAAGTGTGGTTGGACCAGAAAACGCAGCTCCAAGAGTAACTCGACCGGCCCCACCGCACCGAGTCGCTTCAATACTTGCTCGGCCGCAGTGTGAACGCGTTGTTGTAAATTGGAAGACGGGTGTGTTGACATGTTAGGGTGACAAACGATGACGGTTCCAGGCAGTTTCGTGGGGCAAGTACTCGATGCGATCGTGCAGGCGTTTGGCACCACCCTGCCAGAATTCAAAACGAGTCGGGACGACGCGATAGCCTCCCCAAAAAGATGGATGTGGAATCTCACCTTCGCCGAAGCGGCTTTTCATCTCCTCCCACTTTGTTTCCAACACGCTGCGAGTGGAGACCACTTCGCTTTGTCGTGAAATCCAAGCGCCGAGTTGGCTGCCGCGCGGTCGCAGGGCGAAGTACTTGAGCGATTCGGTTGTGGTTACTTTCTCGGCGCGACCATTGATTTCTACTTGTCGGTGCAGCGGTAGCCACTGAAACAGGAGTGACACCTGCGCGTTACCCTCGATCTGTTGGGCCTTGCGACTGCCGTAGTTGGTGAAAAACACAAAGCCTCGCTCGTCAAAGATTTTTAAAAGCACTGTTCGTTGTGTGGGGCAATGCTCGGCGTCGACGGTCGAGAGAACCATGGCATTGGGTTCAATGAGCTCTCCTTTCGATGCGGCTTCGAACCAGCTTTGGAATTGTGCGAAGGGACTGTCAGCGGTGGTAGAGACATCGAGGTCTTGACTGGCGTATTCTTCGCGCAAAGCGGATAGGTCCATCGTCAATCATTCCATCCAAGTGTGGGTAACAGTTCACAGTAAACGTGGCAATTGAGGCAGATTAGAACTATTGTCTCAATGGTTCACCGCTTCGGATTGCATACCCCCATCAAAATCCTGAACAATTGGGTGTAATAGGATCCTCAACAATTGGGGGCAATTGTTCGACTCTCAAGCAAACGCGAACGGTTATACGTTTGATTGGCTCACGCACTGGCCATCGCCTGTAAATGCCCTAGGCTGTTCTTTGCTATTCTGAGGAACAATGTCGATTGTGTCTAGTTGCGAGGCGAAGTGTAGGTCGCGTTCGTAACCGGCTGAAAGCAAGTTGCGGCCACCCAAGGCTCGTGACAATTCTATGAACAGTTTGGCTGGAAGTTCGGTGGCGGATTTTATTCCGCTTGTGGCGGCCAGCCACGCGGCTTGGGCCAGCCGAGCGGTGTCGTGGCCAATCGCAAAACCGTCGGTGGCGAGCAGTTCGTCGACGATAGCACCCGCCGTTAAGACATCTTCCCACGTCAATTGCCCATCGGTTCCAGCGCAGACAATTAGAACATCTCCGGCAGTATCCGCGTGCAGTCGTTGGCAGACGGCGTGGCGATTGACGAGTGCGGCTAGCATAATGTGAGGCAAGTGTTGTACGGCATCAATCGCTAGCGTGCCGTTGGAAGTGGTGAAGACTAGTTCGCGGTCTTGCACGGTTTCGCGAGTGTAATCGAAGGGGCTATTTCCTAAGTCGAATCCTTCGATGGGGTGGCAATATCGCTCTCCGCACAGCAGAGGTGGATTGGCTAGATGGGCGGCCATGCGTCGCGCTCGCTCGACTGACGCAGCAACTCGGACGGATCTCGCGCCTACTTGGAGTGCCCTACAGGAGGTGGTAGTAAAGCGAAGCGTGTCGATCACAACGGCCGTGAGTTCTGTCGTTGAAGTGCTAGTGTCGCGCGGGACACGCGTAACGGCTGAGTCACCAGGGAGGAGTGCAACTAGGATTTGGCGGTGAGCGAGGAGGTGCAAACGGTTAACTTTTCAAGGGGAGCAACACTGGAAAGAATCAAGCATCACGCTGTCGCAGACGCGTTTGGTAGTCGGCTAATAGGTTCGCTAATTGATCGTCAGTCTTGTTTTGCAATTCGTCGTCGGTCGAGATTTCCTCTTCCAGCAACTCTTGGAGTAGCTGTATCCTACCCTCGACATTGCCCCTCCTCAGTCCTTGCTTCACACCTTGCTTCACACCTTTCTTCACACCTTTCTTCACACCTTTCGCCATGCCTGTGTCCTCGGCACTGGCAAGGGCCAATTCATAATCACGTTGAGCTTTTTCTCGTTGGTCGTACATGGCTCGGTCCTTGGTTTGGAAGGAAATACTCTCCAGCGTCTTAATGGCTCGCTCGAACTCCAAGCCTGGAAGCAATTGGCGAAGTTGGTCAGCACTGTACAAATGGGCATTCTTAAGCAGGAAAACCCATTGCTCCATGGGGCTGGCTGAGGAAATTGCTCGCTCGTCTAAATTATACTTCGAAAGCTCGACGGTGTGAATCTCAATGGCTCTGGTCAACGTCCTGCCACTTGCGCGGTCGGTCAGTTCAAATTGATGATGAGCTTGCCTGCTCTTCGGGAAGATTGGCTGGCTGAGTAGATTGATTGAGATTGCTTGTTGGAGCGAGGCGTAGTTCTCTCCTGCTTGCAGTTGATCGACGTACAGGCTACAAGCGTAGTAGACAAAGCGCTGAAGCAGATGGCTGAAACTGGACACTTGCATTTCTACATTGAACCATCGCCCCAAGTCATCGCGTGCGCGAATGTCCAGAATGATCTGCTTGGCGGTGGCAAATTCCTGATAGTTAAACGGATTGAGGATTTCGACTGCCGTGATCAGGCTCTTGGGACGCAGGATTGCGTTCAAGAGTGCGATCAGCACAATTGCGTTTTCCGGGCTGCCGAATATTTTCTTGAAGGCAAAGTCGACCCAAGGCTTAATTCCTAATGGCATAGTAGGCTCCGAAAAGTAGAGCGTGTTCCTGGCTTACGTTCAATGCAAGATAGCGACTACAAATCGAGTTGGAGAGGAGGTTCAATGGTGGCTATTTTACCAACGTTGGGAGGGCGCGGTTAACTGCGAATAATGTTAGAATCGAAGACTTCCGCCACGGATGTTATCCACAATAGCCGGCTTTAGCCCCATGACGACCTACCAAGCCAGTTTTGATGAAGCCCTGCAGCGGTTCGGCTTGCTGTCGTTCCGTCCGGGGCAGCGCGAAGTGATCGAGTCGATTGTGGCGGGGGACGATTGCATGTGCGTCATGCCGACTGGTGGTGGCAAAAGCTTGTGCTACCAGTTGCCGAGCTTGATTCGTCCAGGCCTGACGATTGTGGTCTCTCCCCTTATCGCGTTGATGAAGGATCAGGTCGATTCGTTGGGCAAACGGGGTATTCCGGCGGCATTGATCAATAGCACGCTCTCGGCCTCAGAGCAGCAGACGCGACTACATGATGTGGCGGCCGGGAAGTATCAACTGGTCTACGTGGCACCGGAACGACTGCGTAACAATCGCTTTCTGGAGGCGATTCGGGCCACCCCTATTCAACTACTGGCCATCGACGAAGCACACTGTATCAGTCAGTGGGGGCATGACTTCCGGCCTGACTACGCGCGCATCGGTCGTTTTCGAGAGTGGCTGGGTGGGATTCAGACAGTGGCTCTGACTGCCACGGCCACGCCGCGCGTGCGCGACGATATTGTGCAGGTGCTGGGGCTTAAGCGACCGAAGCAATTCATGAGTGGTTTTGCGCGGCCCAACCTCCATTTTGGCGTGGTCTCGCGTTCCAGTGATCGTGAAAAGGATGAAGAGCTGGAGGAGTTCTTAAAGAGCACCCCTGGTTCTGGAATTATCTACGCCGCAACTCGCAAACGCTGTGACGCGTTGGTCGAATCGATTTCGCAGAAGCTAAAGATTCCAGTCGGTGCCTATCATGCCGGCTTGATGCCCGATCAGCGGCGGGCAATTCAAGAACGCTTCATGAAGAACGGCTTGCGAATCATCGTGGCCACCAACGCCTTTGGCATGGGGATCGACAAACCCGACCTGCGATTCGTCGTGCATTACAACATGCCTGGTTCAATCGAAGCCTACTATCAAGAGGCGGGGCGGGCAGGTCGCGACGGTGAGCAATCGGTGTGTGTCATGCTCTATTCGTTTCAAGATCGGCACATCCAAGAGTTTTTCATCGACAACAACTACCCACCGCGCGACGTGATCGAAAAGGTCTACAACTTCTTGGCCGCGCGTGAGGAAGACCCGATCGAGTTGACGCTGGAGGAGATCCGCGATGCCTTAGGGTTGAGCGGCTCGCCGGAAGCGATCGGCAGTTGTCTGCAGGTGATCGCGAGAACGGGCGTCATTGAACGGTTGGAGATGGGGGGAGGCTTGGCCATGGTCCGCATCGAAAGCAATTTGCCAACCTTGGTCGATATGTTGCCGCGCGAGGCGAAAGTGCAACGCAAGGTCATGCGGACTATCGAGCGAGCGGTCGGAGATCGACGTGGCGAACAAGTCTTCGTGCACCCACGCTGGTTGTTGCAGCATTCGGAACTCGAACGCGATCAACTCAATCGCGCCCTGCGCGAGCTGTGCAACAAACTAAGCGAGGTCGATTATGTCCCGCCATTTCGCGGTCGCGCGGTACACTTTGTGCGACGCGAAGTTCCTTTCGACCAACTCGGGATCGACTTCGAGGCGCTAGATAAACGCAAACAAGCTGAATACGATCGACTCAACCAAGTGGTCAGTTACGCGCAGTCGCCATTGTGTCGCCAAGCCACCATCATGCATTATTTCGGCGACACATCGGCGGAAAATTGTGGGCAATGTGATCGCTGTGGACGAAGTCCCGGTTGGCCGTTGTTAAAGATGCCCGCACTTCCGACGGCCACTGGAGTTGAGACAGCACAGGTCACTGCGGCAGCGACTGGTGCTGAGACTGCACAGGCGGCTTCCACTTCTACACAACCGATGCCCACGCCCGTCCGGCATTCACTTCTAAGCGAAGAACACAAAGTTGTGATGCTCGAGGAAATCGTACGGGCTATTGAACGCATACATGGACGCATCGGAAAGATCTTGTTGGCACAGTACTTGTGTGGTTCGCAAAATTCGAAACTACAAAAACTCAACCTACATCGCTTGAGTGGCTTTGGAATGCTGAATGGTTTTCGACAGAGCGATGGGACGGAGTTGATCGATGTGCTGTTGTCCACGGGCTTGTTGCGGCAGCAGGAGGTGAACAAGAATCGCCCCACCGTTTCCGTTTCTCCACAACTGGTCGATGTGAATCTGCGAAGGCAATTGATCGCAGGAGTAGTCGTGCCGCCTAAATTGGAAGCCAAGTTGGCGAGCCTAATGCGGAAGAGTCGGCTGGCTAATACGATTGCTTCCGCCCCCACTGAGCGACGGGAGCCCACCGCCGTACCCCCTTCGCCTCACATCGCGACGACCAGCGGAGGGCCCAGGCCAATTGAGTCGCACTTCCCACCGGCTCCACCTGCTCGTTCCGCCGCCAGTGCGGACGAAGAGCAAGCAGAGTCACCCCGAGCAGAGTCACCCCGAGCAGAGACAACGCACACAGACCTACAGCGGACCAAGCCCGATTGGCAGTGGACAGTGGGGCTGTTTAAAGCGGGACACTCCTGGCAGGAGGTTGCGTCGCTTCGCCGCATGTCCGATCAAGAATTAGCGGCCAGCTTATCCGAGGCGGTCAAGGCCGGGGCGCCGGTCGAGCGAGCTTGGCTGGCCAGTGATAGTCAAAAGCCACGCACCGCTGGGCAACAGCAGGTGGTGCAAGAGCTGCGTCGACAATCGGCCGCTTGGTCGAATTAGCCGATCTTCGCTCCAACGGGGCTTGGCGGGGTGCACAGCTAGTGGACTTGTGGGATAGAATAGAGTGTTGCGCCCAATTGGCCGGTTATCGGTAACTTGCGACACACGTAGCTGACAAGACATAGGTTGTTGACCCAAAGGAAATTGAATGGACAGTAAGCAGCGGGAGCCTGCTGGCAAACCGAGAGAAACTACGCCCCCTCGTCGCAATCAGTTTTGGCCCGTGCTGCTGATCGTGTTACTTGGATTCTTGTTGCTCCGATTCCTCGGACCAGCTTTGAATGTCGAAGAGGTTCCCTACAGCTTTTTCGCTTCACAGTTGGAAGGTCGCAATATTCAGTCGTTAGAGATCAACGGTACTACCGCCCTGGGAACCTTCAAAGTCCCCCCAGATCGTCCTCCCAGCTACGATGCCAAGGGGGAGTTGGTAGCTCCCAATGCGGAGCAGGGAAAGACCAAGCTCGGCAAAAAGTTCATGGTCCAGCTCTCGGAGGGTTCGATCGAGCGCATCGAAGCGGCGGCCAAGGAACAAAACGAAGGGAATCGCTCCGAACCGCTGAGTCTGAGCTACAGCAATTCGAATCCGTTCGAGTACTTGATGCTCTTTTTGTTGATTGGCCTGCCGATCATCTTGATGATTGTGGTGTGGATGATGTTTCGCCGCACTCGCGATCAACTGATGGGCGGCAACGGCTTTTTGTCGAGCTTCTCGCGTTCGACCGCCAAACGCTATGAACCCAACGATCAGCAAACCACGTTCGCCGATGTGGCTGGCCTGGACGGGGTTAAAGCCGATCTCCAAGAGATTGTTGATTTTTTAAAGGCGCCCGAAAAGTTTCAAAAACTCGGTGGTCGCATCCCCAAGGGAGTATTGCTGAATGGTCCCCCAGGCACAGGTAAGACGCTATTGGCTCGAGCGGTGGCAGGCGAAGCGGACGTCCCATTCTATTCGGTCAATGGTAGCGAATTCATTCAGATGTTCGTCGGTGTAGGAGCTAGTCGCGTACGCGATCTGTTTCAAACAGCCAAGGAGCATGCCCCCGCCATCATTTTCGTCGATGAAATCGATGCTGTGGGGCGCCAACGGGGCGCTGGACTAGGGGGTGGACACGATGAACGTGAACAGACGCTCAATCAGATCCTGAGTGAGATGGACGGGTTTTCTGGAGTCGATTCGGTGATCGTGGTGGCTGCCACCAATCGTCCCGACGTGCTCGATCCAGCCCTGCTGCGTCCGGGGCGTTTCGATCGTCACATTACCGTCGGACGTCCGACAAATAAGGGACGTTTGGAGATCTTCAAGGTTCATACCCGAGAAGTTCCGCTCGACAACGATGTCGACTTGGCCCGCATGGCGGCGGTGACGATTGGCTTGACCGGTGCCGACATTCGTAATATGGTTAATGAGGCTGCCTTGTGGGCGGCCCGCAATAACAAGACACGTGTCAGCATGGAAGATTTCGACTATGCCCGCGATAAAGTCTTGATGGGAGCGAAGCGCGAAGAAGTCCTGCAGCAAGACGAGAAAGAGAAAACCGCTTATCACGAAGCTGGACATACGTTGGCGGCGTGGTTCCTCAAGGGAGCGCAACGTGTGCACAAGGTCACGATTATTCCACGTGGTCGTTCGCTGGGGAGCACGCATATCGTCCCCTCGGAAGATCGTATGAGCTCCAGTGAGAATGAACTGTTGGATCAACTGGTGGTACTGTTGGGTGGCCGCGCCGCCGAACGTTTGATCTACGATGAAATCACCGTCGGGGCTGAGAACGATTTGGAACGCGCCACGCGTTTGGCGCGACGCATGGTGACGCACTGGGGGATGAGTCCCAAGCTCGGGCCGGTGAGCTACAAGTCCTCCGACGACGATCCGTTTCTCGGTCGCGAAATGCACCAACAACGACAGTTCAGCGAACATACCCAAGAGGTCATCGATACTGAGGTAGCGCGTATCCTCAACGATGCCGGCAATCGTGCGGGGCACCTCTTGACCGATCGTCGTGAGGAACTCGAATCGTTGACCAAGCAATTGCTGGAGCGCGAGGAACTGAGCGAAGTGGAAATTGAAGAGATCGTTGGTCCCAGCATCCACGGGCCAGTGGAGCGTTTCGGGGATAACAAAAAGGTCGTTATCGCTCCCGAGGCGGCCGGTGTCGGTATGGGGCACGACGTGACGGTCGATGATAACCCCAGCGAGTCGCATTGAGACCAGTCCGACTGGTATCGTATCCCCCTATGGCCAAGCACCGCCCCTCTAAAATTCGAACTGAATTCAAAAAGAACTATCAGCAGCGTCGTCGCAACTCCGATCTGACGCGGAGTTTCCAACAAGATCCGCTCAATGATGAAGCGCACGTTTCGCGCGAGCGGGTTAGTGGCAAAGGGGAAATGTCGCGACACCGAACCATCATTGGGCAACAACTGGATGATGCTGGGGATGGATTGTCCGTAGAGATGGAGTCGAACGATCCCAATCTACTGCAGGGACGCGTGCTTCGCGTGCATGGGCTGGAGTGCGTGGTGGTCACTGCAGATGGGCGCGAAGTGCGGTGTGCCGTGCGCCAAGTTCTAAAAAGTATTTCGACCGATCAACGACACGTGGTCGCAGCCGGAGACGTGGTGGTCTTTCGCCCCGAAGGGACCAAGCAAGGGATCATCTTTTCCGTCAAACCCAGACGGGGTGTGCTGAGCCGCACCAGCAAGGGCCGAAGACACATCTTGGTGACCAATGTCGACCTAGTCATCATCGTCGCCAGTACGGGAGATCCAGATCTTAAGCCCCACTTGATCGATCGCTTTTTGGTGACCGCCGAACAAGCCAGATTGGAGCCGCTGATTGTGCTTAACAAAGCCGATTTGATCGACCCCACCGAGTTGCAACCTTTGTTGGGTGTCTATGCGCAGATGGGCTATCGCACGTTGCTCACTAGCGCTGAGAAAGGTTGGGGGATCGATCATCTGCGCAGTATGGTGACCGGTAGGCAGAGCGTTGTGGCGGGCCAAAGTGGGGTAGGCAAAAGTTCATTGCTCAATGCCGTGCAAGCAGGCTTGGGACTGCGCGTGCAACCGGTCAGCACTGACAATCATAAAGGCAAGCACACCACGACCACTGCCGAGTTGCTCCCGTTGACCGGCGGCGGTTATCTGGTTGATACGCCAGGCATTCGCCAATTGGAATTGTGGGATGTCTCCAGCGAAGAAGTGGCGGGGCTATTTCGAGATATTCGTCCTTATGTCAGCGATTGTCGATTTCCAGATTGCACGCACATTCATGAAGTCGATTGTGCGGTGCAGGAAGCTGTGGCTGATGGCAAGATTGATCCACGGCGTTACAACAGCTACGTGCATTTGATGGAAGACCCCGCCGCCGCCTTCTAGTGCCAGAAACCTTAAATTCCGTCTGGTTGCTCGTCGCACAATTTTGGCCTGTCAGGTACACAGTCAAGACCAGGGATTGGATTGAGAATTGAAAAATGGGAATTGAAAAATGCAAAGTGTTCCTTTTTCCTCTGCGGTCAATTCCAATCTCATTTTGCACTTTTCATTTTTCAATTTAACTTTTTCAATTAACCTTGCCATGCCCATACAAGGTTAAGATTTTTAGCGCTATGGTCTGAGGCTCACTAGCAAAAAAACCGGACGGAACTTAAGGTTTTTAGCACTAGCACCCCGTACGTCAGGCTTTCCTGCCTGACTTCTATTCGTACGTCAAGCACTTGCCTGACGCCGCAGCGACTGATCGGCGGAGCGATCAGCGACATTCCCGTGAACGGTTACCATATTTGTTTTGACCTCTCCCCAGCCATTCTGCTAATATACAGATTGTCGCCAAACGACCTCAAGAGGCAGCAGATGAACCTTCCCAACTTAATTCAAGCAGTTGAATACCCCGAATCGGATGGGCTTCCCAAGGGTGAGACCGATGTGCATCACAAGTGGGCAGAACGCATCCTAGAACTAATGCGGTATCGCTATCGACAGCAGCCGGTGTACGTCACCGGCAACCTGTTGGTCTTCTACGAGCCAGGTAAGCCATCTAAGTTCGTGGTCCCGGATTGTTTTGTGGTGCTGGACTGTAAGCCGGGTGATCGTCGCAATTTCAAGATTTGGGAAGAACCGCACGCGCCGGACGTGGTGTTTGAAGTGACCTCGGAGTCGACCAGTCGCGCGGACCTCGTCAATAAACCGCCGATCTACGAACAGATGGGAGTCAAAGAGTATTTCCTGTACGATCCGACTGGTTCGTATTTGCGTCCCGCCTTGCAGGGCTTTCGCTTGCAGCAGGGAGAGTTGGTACAGATCGAGCCCAGCGATGGCAGGCTCACATGTCAGACCCTGGGGTTTGATCTGCGACTGGAGGGGAAGCAATTGGAACTGATAGACATGCACACTGGCGCACTTTTGCTAACGGAAGCCGAGGCATTGCGGGAAGAGCAAGAAGCTGCTGAAGCGAGAATTGCTGCACTCGAAGAACAGCTTAGGAAGTACAAACAGGACTGAAGCATATCAGCTCGACACGCAAGCGAGTGGGTAGCCTGTTCGATCGTAGACTTTGGTCCGGAAATGCACTGTCCGGCGACCCACTCGCTTGCGCGTCAAGCTGATATTGGGACCGAAAGTGGCGCTGTGCAACTAGTGCTTCAACCACATTTAACTTGAGGGTGTGGACGAGGTTACGAGTCCCTCGATTGGTTATTGGTTAGGGACTCGTAACCGCGTCCACTACTGTCAACCCTTAGTCTTGACTTTGCCAGACCACTACGACTGCTTGTAATGATTATTCCGACATTGACGGCGACGGCCTGGGCTCGTTAGCAATCCTAGCCCCCACGCATGATGTTTTTTTTCATCATTTTCTCTGGCAGCCACCAATTGTGACCTACGTTTTCCTGGAAGTTCTCTGAAATGTCGGAGAGCAAGACGGAAACAAGTTTACGTGGTTCACGCTTGCCATGATCAAATTGACGCGTTTAGACGGCCAGGCATTCATATTGAATGCAGACCTGATTCGCTTTGTCGAACAGCGTCCCGATACGTACGTTACGCTCTCATCGGGCGATCGGATCGTCGTTCGCGAGGGGATGGACCAAGTGGTCGAACTGGCGGTCGACTACCAACAGCGTAAGGCGATGTTGCCCTCGTTCCATTTAACGCCACGTACCACAGTTTGTTCGGAGTAATTCCTCGTGGATATCACCTCAGTAGTTGGCTTCTTCCTGGCAATTGGTCTCATCTTGGGTTCGATTGCCATGGGCAATGCACCGTTCACTGCCTTTATCGACATTCCGTCGATAGCCGTGGTTGTAGGGGGGGCTGGTGCAGCGGGTATGATGGCCTTTCCACTCAAGTCCTTTTTGGCCTTGCCGATGGTCATGAAGAAAGCCTTTTTGAACAAATCGGACGACTTGGTGGTGCTGATCAACACACTTGTCAGCTTGGCCGAAGTGGCTCGCCGCGATGGCTTGCTGGCACTGGAAAGCAAGATGGCGGACGTGACGCAACCGGTGATCAAATCCGGTCTACAGATGGCGATCGACGGCAACGATGCGGACACCATCGAATCGGTCATGCGCACCGAAATGGAAGCCATTTTTAAACGCCACAAAGAAGGACGTTCGATCCTGGACCAACTGGCCCGATTCGCACCGGCCTACGGAATGATCGGAACGCTGATGGGGCTCATCATGATGCTCAGCGACATGTCCGACCCATCAGGTATCGGCAAAGGTATGGCTGTGGCTCTGATTACAACTTTGTACGGAGCGATCGCAGCCAACGTCGTTTTTCAGCCGTTCGCTGAGAAGCTCGGGCTAATCAGCAAATATGAACTCAATGCGATGGAGCTGGTGGTCCGCGGCGTGTTAGCGATTCAGTCGGGGGAAAGTCCCCGAGCGCTAGAACAACGCCTGCTGACCTACCTACATCCCAAGCGCCGTCCCAAGAAAGATAAGGAGTAAGTAGTCATGGAAGAAGATCCACCAATTGGAATTCCCGAATGGGTTGTGACCTTCGGGGATATGATGTCACTCCTGCTAACATTCTTCATTATGCTGGTTTCGATGAGCGAAATGAAGCAGGACGAGAAATACCAAGCTGTGGCCGAATCGTTGCACAAGCAATTCGGGCACGACTTATCATCCGATAGCGCCTCCCCCGGAGATCACAAATCGCGAACAAGCGCCTTTCGCGTGCTATCGACCATGGGCCGTGCCAAAAAGCTGGATACACACAAAGGTGGTGTTCCTACTAAGGCACCGGTGGGAGAGAACGAGCGTGTACGAATTATTCGCCCAGGTGGCAATACCGCCATTGGGACCGTCGTCTTCTTCGAAGACGGTACGTTGGAACTGAACGAAGATGCCAAATCCTCGCTCGACGAACAAGTCAAATTGCTCAGCGGCAAACCTCAGAAAATCGAAGTTCGTGGGCACACGGCGCAGCAATTGGCCACGCAAGGTTCAATGCCACTGGATGCGATGGACTTGGGTTATCGCCGCTGTCGCAACGTGATGCTGTATTTGACCGAAAAACATGGGATCGCCCCCGAACGGATTCGCCTGTCGACGGCCGGAGCGGGTGAGCCCATGTACTTATCGAGCGACCCAGATAAGACACGACGCAATCCGCGTGTCGAAGTGTTCTTGCTTGAAGAGACCGTCGATCAACTGATCGGTACTGCACAAGAACGTGAAAATCAAATTTTAGATGCCCCAGCAGCGAAGTAATTCAATTATGGCCGAACCAACTCCAGCCGCAACAGTATCCGCCAAGCCATCTGTGTTTCCGAAGATTTTCGTTTCGGGACTGGTAGCTAGCGTGATCATTGCGGAAACCTTTATCTTCTTTTTTATGGTCCCCAGCGCCGATGACGTCGCCGCCCTGGCCGAGGCTCGCTTGATCGATAAAGTCGAAAAGAGCATGGACAAAGATGGCGAAGAAAAAACGGATGACCCCAATGCTATCATTGAGTTCCAACTGGGGACCTATGGCGTGGTGTTTACTCCTCCCGGCTCCGACCGCAACTACAGCGTCGAATTCAATCTGTTCGGAATGGTCAAGCGCAAGGATGAGAAGGTGCTGGAACAATTGTTCAAGGAACGGCAGGGGCGGTTCAAAAATCGTATGATCCTGGAAGTCCGCAATGCGACGATGGACGAGTTGACGGAGAACCAGTTGGGGTTGATTCAGCGTCGCATACTTGCGACAAGCAACGATATTCTCGGAGAGGATCATGCTACTTTGCTGGGCGTTGGATTCAACGACTATCAATTGCGGGAAGAATAAGAGTCGAGCTAAAGTCGTGGATCGCTCTGCGGTCCAACTCTGTGGGGCATGACGGTCAGCGGCGAATTTGCACTGACCGACGGAGCGGTCAGCGACGAATGTGATAGATTTGCAGCACATTGCAGGAGGCACAACAACGATGAGTTCTAGTGATGAAGTTCAATCAGCCGAAACAGTGGCCAAAGCTGGCACTGCGGAAGATGCGAACGCAGTCGATCTGGTTGCGGCCAACGCGGCTCAGTTGTTGGAGAACGCCGAGGCGGCACTGAATGAACTCGATACTCCAGCTACGCCAGCTCCCCAGGCGCAGCCCTTTCAGCTTGAGGATTTGGTGGGCCACGAGGGGCCACCTGAGAAGTGCTCGATCGATCTGCTGCGCGATGTTGATCTCGATCTGAAAATTGAATTGGGGCGGACCCACATGTTGTTGGAAGATGTGCTGGGGTTGCGTCGTGGTTCCGTGGTGACACTCGATAAACTAGCTGGCGATCCAGTCGACTTGATTGTCAATGGTCGGCTGGTAGCCCGCGGTGAGATTCTGGTACTCAACGACAATTTCTGCGTGCGCGTCGCCGAGTTGGTTGGTTCCGATGGGTTGTTAGGGGAATCGTGAGTCAACGTGGTCCAACATCGGAAAGTTGGCTGCTCGCGAAAAGGATTTCGAACTATGAGAACCACTCTAGCCATACTGATTGTTGCGTGGGGCGCATTGCCTGCGCTCCACGCACAAGCTCCCGTCACGCACTCACCCGCTACAATTATATCCAGTGGTGGCACCGGTATGTCCAGTGGTGGCACCGGCGCTACTTCCGCTCCCCCCCCTGCCTGGTCTGCGGATAGAAGTTCCGTCAGTGGAACTCTGCGTCCCAATAGCACTCCGGCCTATCCAGATCTTCCGCTAGATGCTCGGACCGCAGGCGTGCCTGTCGTGACCGCAGCCGCGCAAGAGCCGGCCAGCAACCTGCCGCAGTTCAATTCGACCCAAACTGCATACGGAACCGTCAGCACCAACGATACTCGAGTGTCTGCCACAGCGCAAGATCCGGACGGCTTCAAACACATTCCGCTGGCACCTCCTAGCGATCGATTCAAGGGGGAAGCTCCCAAGGCATCCGGTGGTACGTTGCAGACGGTCGTGTCAGTAGGTTCCAGTTTATTGCTCGTTGTCGGTCTGTTTCTCGGTGTAGCTTGGTGCTATCGCAAGACACTCAGTTCCACTGCTGGTGGAGGACTCCCGAAGCAAGTGGTCAACGTATTGGGACGCACGTCGATCTCGACTCGTCAACAAATGGTACTGGTCAGATTCGGATCTAAACTGCTTCTCGTAAGCGTCATTCAGGGGGAGGCTCGAACACTGGGGGAGATTACCGATCCCTTAGAAGTCGATCAACTGGTCGGACTGTGCGAAAGTGGTCAGCCCGGCAGTATCACTAACTCCTTCAAAAGCGTCTTGCTGCAAGAAGGGGGCCGATAACAGCTCATGTCTGCTCCGTGCTCTATTATCAACTCGCGATCGATGCGTGCTTTCATTTGTTTGATCACGCTGCACCTGTGCCTGTGCTCTGCGTCACTGACCGCACAGCAGCCGAGTTTCGAGAGCCAAGGTTCCAGCACTGGTCGATTGTTCGAGCAGATGTCTGAGTCGCTCGCCTCGCGGGCCAATCCTGCGCCACCCGATATCGAGAATTTTTTGCTTAGCGGTCCTGAAATGTGGACCAGCCGCGAAGGCCTGTCGAGCAGTCTTCAGATCCTGATGCTGTTGACCGTGCTAAGTCTGGCTCCGGCGATATTGCTGATGACCACTTGCTACGTGCGGATCATCGTCGTGATGGGCTTGTTGCGTCAAGCACTCGGGACTGGCCAATTGCCACCCAGCCAAGTCATTACGTCCATCTCATTGTTTATGACGCTGTTCATCATGGCCCCCGTCTGGACGAAAGTCTATGACGATGCCATCGGCCCGTATACCGCTCCCGGTTCCACCATGAGCATGGAGCAGGCTTGGAATTTGGGTATTCAGCCGATTCGGGAATTCATGAGTCGACAAATCGACATGGCGGACAACGAGGATGACGTGTATCTGTTCTATACCTACTATCAGCCCAATAGTCCGCTCCCAACTGAGTTTGCGGAAGTGCCGCTGCAAGTGCTTCTGCCGGCCTACATGTTGAGCGAATTGAAGACCGCGTTCCTGATCGGTTTTCAGATATTCTTACCCTTTTTGTTGATCGATCTGGTCGTTGCTAGTGTGACGATCTCGATGGGGATGATGATGTTGCCACCCGCCATGATCTCGCTCCCGTTCAAAATCTTGTTGTTTGTGTTGATTGATGGATGGCATCTGATCGTCGGCATGTTGCTCGAGAGTTTCGGAACCTACGGATAGTCAGGAAATAAATCATGAACCCCGCCGATGCCGTTGAACTCGTACGGACTGCCGTGCTAACTGCCATGCTGATCGGAGCACCACTCTTGCTGATGGGGATGTTGGTGGGCTTGGTGATCAGTTTAATGCAAGCCGTCACACAGATCCAAGATCAAACGCTGAATGCAGTTCCAAAAATCATCGCCATGATTCTGGCGCTCGTGTTCTGTTTGCCGTGGATTGCCGATCGCATGATCGAATATACCCGCAAGACCTACACCGAAATTCCCATGATAGTTAGCAAGTAGTTGAAGATTCGCAAGCATGGGTGATGTTCTACTAGGATTGTTGAGTCAACCACTGTGGGTCTTCATGACCGTCCTGGCGCGGATCAGCCCCGTCTTAATGCTCACCCCTCCCACTCGCTCATCAGCGGTCCCGATGCGCATTCGCGCGGGTGTGGCGCTTGGTATGGGAGCCCTGCTGACTCCCATCGCCTTCGATACGGCGACCCCCATGCCAGCCGATCTACTCAATATCGCCATCCCGCTCGCCTGCGAAGTGTTGCTCGGTATTTTGCTGGGGAGTGTTATTCTACTGGCCGTTACTTGTTTGCAGATCGCGGGACAGTCGATCGGTCACTTGGCCGGTTTCGATCTAGCCACCGCCGTCGATCCCGGTTCCGATGAAGAGATGCCCGTTATCTCGAACATGCTCGGCTGGCTGGCCATGGCCATCCTGTTACTCGTCGGCGGGCATCGACAATTGCTCGAGTGTTGTTTGGATAGCTATCAGCGCTATCCAGCGGGTGGCGTCTTTTTCGAAGAGAGTTGGCTGACGGAGATCGTGTTGATTACCAAGCATACGTTTGAGATCGGTATTCGCGCTGCGGCCCCCTTGGCCACGGCGTTGTTGCTGTCGAATCTAGTAACAGGTTTACTAGCCAGGACATTGCCGCAATTGAATGTCTTAGCCATCGGTTTTAATATCAATGCCTTAGCGTTGTTGACGTTGTTGTTCATGTCGATTGGCAGTGTGACGTGGGTCTATCAACAGGAGTTAGTCGTCTGGATAGATAGCGGTCATCGCATCGCCTCGGGAGAATAGAACTAAATGGCCGATTCGGGTGAAAAGAAACATGACGCGTCTCCATACCGTCGCCAACAGGCGCGGGAGAAGGGACAAGTGGCGCGGAGCCAAGACATGGGATCGGCGCTCGTCTTACTGCTGGCCGTATTGGCCCTGCGGTGGTGGGGACCACAGATTTCGCAAGCGGTCGGGACATTGATGAAGGCGGGTTTCACTCAGACTCGTTACTGGCACATGGACCCGCGCGCCGCCTCGGGACTTGTGGCTGGTAGCGTGCTGGAATGTCTGTGGGTGTTGTTGCCGGTGATGCTCAGTGTGTGTGGCATAGTGCTGGTCAATAACTGGTTCCAAATTGGTTTTTTGTTCTTACCCGACAAGATCACCATCGATTGGAAGCGCATCGATCCCCTGGCAGGGACCAAGCGTCTGTTTGATTTGCCCAACGTGGCGCGGCTCGGATTCGGACTGCTGAAGATCGCATTGGTGGCCACGGTTATTACACTCGGTGTGTGGGGGCGTTGGGAGCTAATCATGCAAGCTCAAACGCTGACCGTCGGTGAGGTCGGGCTGTTGGTCTGGGACACCACGATCGACATGTGCTTGCGGACCGCCGTGGTCTTGTTGCTGTTGGCCGTGCTCGACTACGGTTTTCAGTGGTGGAAAATGGAACAAGATTTGAAGATGACCGATGAGGAGATGCGGGAGGAGATGAAGATGATGAATGGCGATCCGCAAATCGCTGCGCGGCGTCGTTCGGTACAGCGGCAGTTGATGATGAATCGCATGCGCAGCGATGTCCCGTCGGCGGATGTCGTCATCACGAACCCCACCGAATTGGCCATCGCCATTAAGTTCGATCCCAAGACGATGCCTGCTCCTGTTGTCGTCGCCAAGGGTGCCGGGCACGTTGCGGCTCGCATTCGTAAGTTGGCGTTGGATTCAGGTGTCCCCATCGTCGAGCGCAAGCCACTAGCGCAAGCCCTTTTTAAGAACGTCGAGATAGGCCAAGCCATACCCGTCGAGCAATACTCGGCCGTTGCTGAAGTCTTGCGGTACGTCTATCAACTGCAAGGTAAACCACTCCCAACACTAGCCGCTTAGCATCGTTCGGGAAATAACTGTCGTAGCTACGTTCGCCAGAACGTCGACTCTCTGCCGTCTGGCGACAGCAGCTACGATTACGATCGGACACTTATTTTCCGATCGATGCTTAAGTGGGTCACTCTTGCCGAGTAGGGTGATAAAAACTTGGTGCTAGTGCTCGGATTGAAGAATTTCCTTGGCCCATTTTTTCTCATCCGCTCGAAGGTGGCTAGGTAGTGGGCCGGCGTAATCAACGCGATGCCGAAAACGTCCACGGTCGTAGGCTGTGTCGAAGACTTGCCGCAAGTCGATTTGGAGATCGGCATCGGGGGATCGCAATGGGACGGGCAACCTGGGCAACAGGTGCGACATGGGCCACGCATAGACTTGGCAATCTGGGCGTTTGTCAGCTCGCGACACAAGATAGTAGCCATCGCCAGCCGGGAGCGGTCGAGCGAGTGGTAGTCGATGCCCACCACGCAGTAAATCCAATTCCACTACATGCACACTCTGATACAGCAGCGCATTGCGTTTGGCGAGGTACTCTGTTCGCCCAGGTTGCTGCTTGTTGGCCGGCGAAAGCAACTCTAAGGCCGTAACCAAATTTCGATCGGGGCGGTGAATGATCTCGATATAAGTCTCGCGTGGTCCCTCCAGAATTGTCAGCGGAATCGTCACTGGCTCCAACGTCGCCACCGCACCGGTACTCAAGTTTTGCTTCGGATCATCGTCTTGCAAGACAGCCACATCAGGAAACACCAACTTGCGACTATCTGGATCGTGCTCGATTAGATAAACACGTTCTCCCAAACCTGCTTCATAATCGTTTGGTAGAGCGTCCGAGATCGCTTCGCACCAATAGTTGATAAACCTAGCATGAAAATCGGTCCAAAATGCTGGCGATTCGATGAACGGATCGATTCCCGGAAACGGACTGGGCATGCTGGCGACCTCTGTTTTTGCGCGAGAGTTGTTCGGATAGTGTTATCGGGCTGCATCAGAAGAAATTGGCTCGACGGAACACATGGCGACCAGCGACAGCATCCGTCCGTGGAGCAATCCATCTTCGGCATCGCGAGTCAGCACATGGGCTGCAATGTCACCGATAGCGGCGAATTCCAACGACGGGATGACATATTCATCTCCGTTGTTCATGCGGACCCGTATCGGTCCCTGCTTAAGTAGATCTAGAATGCCTTTGCGGTGCATTGACGATCTCCCAATGTTGGTCGTAGAGTTTCTCAAACTGAGCCAAGCTCCACTACCGATTCTAACCCGTCAGTTAAGCTCGTCAAATCGCCAGCGCAACACTCAGTTCGTCGGTAACGAACAGACCACGGTCGCGCTGATCGCTCTCGATCTAAAAGAAATGGGCGGTTCATAGAACTGCCCATTGGTGAGAAATCAGTGGCTTCAGTGGCGAGTTCACCGACTTCACCATTTTCGGTAGTTCCACTAACCAGCTGGAAGACAGGTTATAATGAAATATATAGGATCGATCGCGCTGTTAGTGTCATCGACCGCTCCGCGTTCCAATACGTTCACGCTCTCCACGATTTCGTAGGAATTGCCCAGCCAATGCCTAGTACCTTACCAGCCGAAACACGGACACTGATCCGCAACGTGCGATGGGAAACGTTTGTGGCTCTGGCCGAAGATCGCCAGGGGAGCATACCCCGCATGACCTACATCAACGGGAATCTCGAGCTAATGAGCCCAAAGAAGGAGCATGAAACGGCTAAGACACTGTTGGGACGCATGATCCATGCCTTTTGCGACATCCACGAAATTGAAATCCTCAGTGTTGCTTCGACCACGTTTCATAGGGAAGACCTCGAACGTGGATTTGAAGCAGACGAGGCGTACTATGTCGAGCATGCTGAAGCGGTATTGAGCAAGGAAGAAATCGACTTGTCCGTTGATCCTCCTCCCGACATAGTAATTGAGATCGAGATCACTTCGTCAGCGCTCCCCAAGATGACTCTTTTCGCATCGATGGGCATTGCTGAAGTTTGGCGGCACAACGGGCGAACTTTAAAACTTTTCCGCCTACAAGATGCTGACTACCGACAAGTCGACGCTAGCGTCGCACTCCCAGGCTTCCCAGTGAAGCTGGCTGAATCACTCTTGACCAAACGTCTAATGCAAGGTGAGACCGCGCTAGTCCATCAGTTCCGTGATGCGTTAGATTAACAACCTTCCCACCAGCGATATGACTTGTGCGAGAAGCACCGACGGGCGGAGCGGTCAGCGACTTTTCCGTGAACGGTTACCATCTTTTTGCCGCACATCTTTTTGTCGGACGGTAATGGAGTTTGAGCCAGAGTGTTCGTCAACTTTGACGCCCTTCGGAAGGCCCCACTAATTCTACTTCAGTCGTCGCTCAAATACTTCGCTGTGTTTTCCCACAACTGCTGCTTTCGCTGAGACGATCACGCGCGTCGAAAGCAGCATCTTGCCTGGTTGCAAACATCGCGTCTGGTCACAGGCTTGATACCGCAATTCGATCTGCAACTCGCGTTCGCCCAGCCCAGCACCAGCGTCAATGGCAACTGGAAACGTAAACCAGATTGAATCTTCATACACGGTTACTTGTCCACCTAGTACAGGATCATCGCGGGTGATGCCATCGGGTAGTTGGATGGCACCTGGCTGAAAATCCTCAGCAGGAAGCAATCGCACCATCGTGGCTTGCACCAGCGGTTCACCTTCAGTCAACGAAGGGCCGTAGAGGTGAAAGCCCGGATCGATTTGAACATGCACTGCCACTGACAGCGATTCACCAGGTGCTTGCCTGTCATGCGAAATGAATAGCTCGGCGTGAATCGCTTCGGCCTGTTGTTGATCGTCTGGACTACTGGATTGGTTGTGAGTCGCTTTGCCAGCCTGCTGGGAGATCAACGCATCGTATTGAGCTGCATCGTATTGAGCTGCATCGTACTGAGCCTGGGCGAGTACGATATGTTCGACTTGGCGCGGCGCCTTCGTCATCAGGCCAGAGAAAGCGCGGAGAGCGCGCCGCGCTGATTCAAGATAGGATTCGTCGCCGGTTTCGCGACTAAGTGCAATTAGTACTTGAATAGCGACGCCATTGCCCACTGGTAGATTCCCGCCACCGTGCAGATTCTTCGATCGGACGAGTAGCGTTTCATGTTGTGAGCTGGTGAAGAAGAAGCCACCGTCGGTGGGGTCCTCGAATAACTTCAACATCTGATCGGCGAGTCGCCGGGCTTCGTCCAACCAGCGTAGTTCGTGGGTCGCTTGGTACAATTCCAGCAATCCCTCGCACAGGAAAGCGTAGTCGTCCAGATAAGCTGGAATGCTGGCCGAGCCATCGCGCCAGGTATGTAGCAACCCGTCATCTGTTTGCAACTCTTTCAATAAGAAATCAGCGCCTCGCGATGCTTGGTCGACAAAGGGGGGGATATCCAGCACGCGGCCTGCATAAGCGAGCGAGGAAATCATCAACCCATTCCAACAGGTGAGCACTTTGTCATCCAGATGTGGGTAGCTCCGCCCGCCACGCGCCGTTAGTAACTTGTCGCGAATGGATTGCAGTTTCTCTGTCGTCTGTGCGTCCATTGCCTGAGGTGGATCGCTAAGATAGGGAATGTTCGTCCCTGGTCGCTCGTGGGTCGCTTCCTCCACGAAGTTCCCGTCCACTTGGACGTTGTACAATTTGGCAAACAGTTCAACTTCACTGTCGGTCAACACACTTTTCAGTTCCCCCATCGACCACGTGTTGTAGCGTCCTTCGTGGCCATCGCTTTCAGAATCGAGTGCGGAATAGAAGCCACCAGCGGGATGCGTCATGTCACGCTTGATCCAAGCCACGATGTCAAGGGCCGCAGTACGATAGAGTTCATTCCCGGTCAACTCATATCCCTCGGCAAACGATCGCAACAACTGCGCATTGTCATAGAGCATCTTTTCAAAGTGGGGAAGGAACCAACGCTCGTCGGTCGAATAGCGATGGAAGCCACCTCCGACGTGATCGTGAATTCCGCCGCGCCACATCGCGTCGAGCGACCGCGTGAGCATTTGCTTACTAGTCGTTTGCTCTTTGTTGTCGCGGGCTGATTGAGCCAGCAGGCGTAGGCTGCCATGGGGTGGGAATTTGGGTTTGGTTCCAAAGCCGCCATGTTGTGCGTCGAACGTCTGCGACAGCTCGGCGATGGCCCTCTGCAGTGGTGTGGCGGTTGGCTCGGCAGATGCTGGTGGCTTTTCCCCGTCAGATTCGTTGCTCGCAGCAGTTGGCACTTGGGACGCTTCGCGGATCGCGCGCGATAGTGATTCGGCTTGCTTCTCAACCGATTCGGCTTCATCGCGCCATACGCGCGCCAATTGTTCTAGCCCGGTGGTAAATTGTTGCGGAGGGAAATACGTTCCAGCCATCCACGGTCGGCCATCGCTGGTCAGCCACACTGAATTGGGCCAACCACCTCTGCCGGTCATCAGTTGTGTGGCCAGCATCAGTTGTTCGTCGATATCGGGACGTTGCTCTCGATCGACTTTGATGGCGATATAATGTTCGTTGATGATTTTGGCAATCGCTTCGTTTTCAAACGACTCGCGTTCCATGACATGGCACCAATAACAAGTCGAATAGCCGATCGAAACAAAGATCGGTTTGTTTTCCGCCTTGGCCTTAGCAAACGCTGCGGGGCCCCACGGCAACCAGTTGACCGGATTGTGAGCATGCTGCAACAGGTAGGGGCTATTTGAATCAATCAGGGCATTGGTAAACACGTGTGGCGTTTCACTATTTTCCGGCTGTTGCGCGAATAGGCTGCTGGCTGACGAAACAGCCAAACCACAGACGATGCACAATGGCAGTGGCAGCAGCCAAGATTTTCGGATTGCAATCGAGATGGCACGTCGCATGACTGGTTTTTCCTGGCTCAAGGTTTCGGTGGTTCAATTCATTATGACCGGCCACAAACCATATGGGGACTCGCTGAGAGTGATTCATCTTTTTGCCGCACATCTTTTTGTCGGAAAGGCTAGGCTGGTTTGCGACATTTGGGTAGCTTGAGGCTGTAAGGCTGGTATCTTCATGGGGTTCGACGGCCAATTAGAACCAGCTCGGAAGTTGCCGGGACAAAACACCGACAAAAAGATGTGCGGCAAAAAGATAATGCAGTTTGTTTTGGCTGGAGGCGCGTTGCACAACGTCGTATTCAGATAAGTGGACCGCATAACATGAAAAAACTCGGGATTAGATTTAGCGTGGGCTTCTTGCTGTTCGTAGCTATGTGGGTGGGTGGTTTTCTGTCGGGCTGGAGATATGGTGTCGTTGTGAAGCAGCAGAGTGCCTACGATCAGACTGTCAAGGTGGTTGCGTACGACCTCTCTGACCTGATCGAGGCCGATCAACGCTACTCTACCCGTTCGCATTTGAGCCGGATTTCACGGCTGATCAGTGAGACCTTGGAGGGGGAGACCTTGGAGGGGGAGACCTTGGCGGGGGAGACCTTGGCGGGGGAGTGGTCGAATCCAAACCTTAACCCTGGCATTATCGAACACCCCGCAGCTCGCTCTCTAATCGTTGAGCAGTCAGGGAAGAATCATCGGAGAATTGATGAACTTCTCAAGGAGCTGCGATTGAAGCAGGAGCATGTGGTCATGGTTCGGTGATCGCCCTGTCCGTCGATAGAGTAGTTAAAGAGTAGTTACACTGTCTGAATGTGAACCGACGACGGAGCGTCGGGCCACTTTGAGCTAAACTGATCCACGTTGTTTTTATCCACATTCCACGAGGTTAGCCCCATGAATAGTCGCCGCAATTTTCTAAGTCGCAATATCCTGGCTGCCGCAGCGGCCGGGTCGCTCATTCCGCTGTCACAGGCAATCAGTCAAGATCGTGCGGTAACCACCTCGGAGAAGGGCGTTGTTAAGGGGGCGAATCCATCGCTTGGCGCTCGCGCGACGTATCCAATCGTGCTGTCGACTTATTCTCTGTGGAGGTTCCACAATGAAGAACTGCGCGACTTCGACAAGTGTATCGATATCGCGGATGAGATGGGATTCGATGGAGTTGAACTACTGTTGTATCAACTCGAGCAAGATGAAGTGCTCAGTCACGCCAAGCTGATGTCGTACAAGCGGCACGCCTTGCGGTTGGGCTTGCCACTGGTTGGTCTATCGACGCATCAAGGCTTCGTTAGCCCCGACCGGCAATTGCGACAGGAGAATATCGATCGCACGAAAGGTCAAATCGAAATGGCGTATTGCCTGGGTATCCCCGTAATGCGAGTCAATACGGGGCGTTGGGGAACGTCGGGAGATTTTGACACGTTGATGAAGAACCGCGGTATCGAATCGCCACTCCCAGGGTATACCGACGAAGACGCGTATCCGTGGGTGATTGAAGCGCTGGAGGCTTGTCTTCCCACGGCGGAGAAATGCGGCGTGGTGTTAGCCCTGGAGAATCATTGGGGGCTGGGATTAACGCCCGAGGGGATCTTGCGGATCGTCGACGCGGTCGATTCACCTTGGCTGCAAATCACCACCGATACAGGGAATTTTCTCGACGATCCTTACGAGCGTCTGGAGAAGATTGCCCCGAAAACAATCTTTGTACAAGCCAAAACCTATTACGGTGGAGGGGAGTGGTATGCGCTTGATCTCGATTATCCGCGGATCGGCCAGATACTTCGCAAACATAACTATCGAGGTTTCATCTCGCTGGAGTTCGAAGGGAAGGAGGACTACCGCACGGCGATACCGAAAAGTCTGGAGCTGATGCGTCAAGCCTTCCCACGTGTGTGAATCGCAACCAACGGAACAGGCACAGCAGTGCGGTATTCGCCCACAAGTGCCACTTTTTGAAGTGAAAATGGTCATATCGACAATTCTCAGACCGTTTTCCGGTCGGTTCCGGCATATCGACGGTTAGAATGTGTCTGAACACACAGTAAAAGAGTTTGTCGAACTAAGTAGTTAACCTCCGTTGATTAGCCTTGCCATGCAATTTGCTCCGTCGCGACAGGCGATAAGAGCGGTCTTTGTCTTCGTGTGCCTGACGACGCGCATGCTGGCGAGCGAGCCGCCAGCAAGTCCTGCGTCACCAGCCCCTGAGTCCCCAGCCCCTCCCGTGCGTCAGGCTTTCTTGCCTGACCTCCTGGCGAGCGATTCGCCAGCAACTCCCGAGACTTCAGCCCCCTCAGCTTTGGAGCCCATAGCTGACGAACCAGTAGCTGACGAACCAGTTACTGACGAGCCGGTGAAACGGATCGCCACACTGCGCCCGATCGATTTCCCGCGTCTAGCGGATGTGCGCGCGACGGGGACAGTCGATTCTTATCTGTCTCCCGTAGGTAGCACCGCATCTAAATGGCGCGATGGGGCGGCGAGATTACTGATTGTCATCGGAATGCTGTTTATCTGGGTGCGGGTATTGATACTCTGCAATTTGAAGAATCGAGAGCGATCCTCCCGTTCATGGTTGCTCGGTCTGTTTTCAGTCGGTTTGGTGGGGAGTGTTTCGGCCCTCGTGGTTCCGGCGTACGTCCCCATTATTGGTTTATTGCTTGTTACCAATGTAATTCCCTTTTGGGTCTACAAGCGGGTCCACAAGCTTGCACCGGACGCTACTCAAAATCTACAGTGGCGGGAGCTATTGATGCTGCCACTTGATAATGCATGGCACGATACGTCCGTTAAATTCGAACCGTTGTTCATGGGTGAAAACACAGCCATTTCTGTTAAGCTCATCGAGAAGTCGACCTCCCAACCAAATATTCTCTGGGATGATAAGGGGGCGGGACAGAAGTCTCAAGGATATGAACTAGCCCGTTCGCTCATCAGTCATGCCGTGGCGAGCAATGCCACCGACATACACATCAGTACCAAGAGCAACCATGTCATTGCTCAGCAACGCATCGACGGATCGATCAGCTCCCTTGTCGATCTCCCCTTGGAGATCGGGAAGTCAGTGATCAACGTCTTTAAGGTGATGAGCGATTTGAACATCGCGAATCGCCGTAAATCTCAAGACGGTAGTTTCAGTGTTGATGTCAATGATCGCAGGCTAAGCTTTCGAGTCTGCTCCCAAGGGACCGAAGGGGGAGAAAAACTGAGCATTCGCATTCTCGACCCAGCCACAACGTTTGCTGACTTTTCATCGCTGGGGATGCCGGCGACTATGCAGGCACGCTTCAGGGCAGAACTTAATCGAAAACATGGATTGTTGCTGGTGGTAGGTGCGACCGGGGCGGGCAAGTCGACGACGGCCTGCGCCGCGTTGCGGGCCATTGATACGAGCGAAAGAAATATCGTTTCCATAGAAGATCCGATCGAGTATCGTATTCCATCGGTGGACCAGATCGAGGTCAATACGCGCGAGAATCAAACCTTTGAGGGTGCATTGCGGAGCGTGCTGCGTCTGGATGCGGACGTCATCTTTATCGGTGAAATTCGCGACGAAGAGTCGGCTAGAATTGCTTGCCGCGCATCGATGACAGGTCAACTTGTGTTGGCTACATTGCACGCCAATAACGCGGTGTCTGGTGCCCTGCGGATGGGGGAATTGGGGGTCGATCTCCAAAATGTGGCCAGCTCACTGCGGGCTGTCCTGTCTCAGACACTCGTGCGGACACTGTGCCTGGAATGTCGCGTTCCCTACCGGCCTGACTCGCAGACGTTGCAAGAATTGGCGTCACGGGGACTTCACGGGCTTGATTGCGAACTCTATCGCAGTCCGCAAGTTTCCGAAACGCCTTGCCCCAATTGCAATGGCCGCGGATTTCTCAGACGGACGGGTGTGTTTGAGTTGCTCAACATCACGCCTGCCATACGAGATCAAATTCAAGAGCATGCGCGGTCCTCCTCCATTTTGTCGATCGCGCGTGAAAACGGTATGTCGACACTTGCCGAAGAAGGCTTGCGTCTGGTTCGCGAAGGAAAAGTTTCGCTCGACGAGTTTAACCGGATTTTTGATGCCTAATGCACATATTGAACTACGCCTTCGATATCGCTTTCGTTGTCATCGCGGTCGTGACGATGTGGATCGTAGCCCGCAGAATGATGATCGAGTCAGGGTTGCTGTTCCTAGCGATCCTGCTCTCGAGCCTAGTTTCCATGTCGCTATTTGAGCCGATCGCCGAGTTGTGCCGCCAGTACATGTTTTCGCTGACAGATATCGCCATTAGCAAGTACCTGTGGTTTTTTCTGGCGTTGGCATTTTTTGCATTCAGCTTCGGTGGTTTGTTCCAGCTATTCTTTTCCGCGTTCGAGCGCGTCCCACAATTCAATCGCACGACAGAGTTGATTGGATGTTGGGGATTTGGCGCACTGGCCGGCTATACGCTGGCCGCCTTCCTACTCACGATCGTGCACACCATCCCCGGTCCACGCGACTTCTGGGGATTGTTTGAACCAGACGCCCGACTGCGGCCAGGGCCCGTTATGGCATTTGCACCCGACTACCAATTTATTTGGCTGGCCGACTGCGTTTGCAGTGAGCGCGGATGTCTGCCAGTGGGATCAACTGCGCCGCAAGAACAATCGCCTTCGCCAAAAGTTCAAGCAGCACTTGCTAAGGCGCGTCTGGCTTGGTTTCCCATCCGCTACGCAAACTGGCGCGAAAAATTGGAAATCTATGATTTGGAACGAGCCGATGATCTTGGATACACTGACGAACCAAAAGAGGATCCGCCAGCCATCTCCAGCGAGTAGGTCACATCATGGAGAATTAATGTCGCAACGGAACGGGAGCAATACTACCATTCCTCCACAGTAATTCCGGCGACTACATCAAAATGCTTGTCACGCGTCACTATCGTTAAGTTGAACTAATGACGTGCAACATCCGATGAATGGAAAGCACCAAAATACAGTTCGCCAATTACGATCGCGGGAACAAACACCTCCAGGGTTTTTAGACATCTCGGCCTGAACATTTGCTTCGCCTTTAAACACGGCAATAACAATATTCGTATCGAGCAAGTGCTTACCACTCATTCGATTCAACCTTTTCGCAGTCATCCTCGATGGCAGACGACATTTTGTCAAGCTCAGCCTCGTCAATCGCACCTGCGAATTGAAGTAGCGACGAACCTGGAACGCCATGCGGGGACGCGAGGGTTGGCGCAAATTCGAGAACCTGATATTGCTGGGCAACCGGAAGCTGCCCAAGGGTATTGTGAAGTTCGTTTTGAATCGATGTGTCAACCATATCAATTGCCTATGTTCCGGCTCGAAAGTATAGTATTAACGGTATTATAATGTAAAAACATGTCGGTGAAAACACACGAAAGACATCGGGGACAGTGCATGAAAGCGAGTTGCGATATTACTACCATTACCACCCAAGTCAGAGTGTTGCTCCGCTAAAGAGTCCTGCCCAAACGGGTGCCCAACGGATAGCCCGAGAATGTGCAGTCTCTTACGGCCTCTTTTCATTTTGCGAACTCGACGAAACCAAACAAGTCGGGCGTGTGGAATCTGGGGATGTTGCGATCTCCTTGGGACCACTGACTCTTGACTGTCATGTTCCCCTCCAGACGATTCAGATTCAGTCGCCAGCGTTCGCCTATCCGTGGGTGGCCATCCGCGATCACATGTTCAAACAGCCGAAATGGAATGGCGATTTCCATCGTCCAGCCGCGATCCACGTCGCTAGATTCATTCAAAGTGCCGTCGACAGTGCAGGCGATGAGTATCCCCTCGGGATTCCAGGCTTGTTCTGGCTCTTTGCCACCAGGGCGGTAGTTATCTAATTCAATGCCGCGCGCATTGATCTCCAAGTTAAAATAGTTTTCGGGATGATCGAATTCGGGAGATGCAAACACCTCGACGCAATCATCGCGATAAACGTCACTATCGCGCTCAGTCCGCGTGGCCAACACATCTTTATCGTGGCAATAAAAAGAGACGTAGAGATAGTTGTCGTCCCACAACATTCTGGCGTCCGTCTGTTGCCGCTCGGCATCACCTTCGTTCCACCATGGGAACACAAAATCCCCCACCGAATCGGCGCTTTGCCAAGCAGCCTCGTCACGCTTTCCGTCGATCGAGATTGGCTCGGCAGTACGATGAATCGTGGCCTGTTTGTGTTGCAGTGGACCGAGCTGGCGTTGAGCACTCAGGAATGACAGCAGGTCAGCAGCTTGCTGCGCGGTCATGCCTGATAGCAGCATTTCCGGCATAACTGACTTGGGGGAGCTCTGCACCAACTCGATATCTTCCTTGGCTACCGCATGCATTTTGCCCTCAGCGTCACTCAAGACCATTTCCAATTCATCTTCCGAGACGACGATCCCATTTACTACGGCACCATCGGTGATCAATACGCTGCGCGTTTGAAACTTGGGATCAATCTTGCTCGACGGACGTAGAATACTTGCCAACAATTCCGCCGGTGTTTGCAACATGCCAATACCACTGAGATCAGGACCGATGTTCTTACCGATTTCCCCGAGTTGATGGCATTGGCGACAGTTCACGTCGGCGGCCTGCTCAAATAAAACTTTTCCCTGTTCTGCGGAACCTTGCAGCGATAATAACGCGGGTTCATCGACGACGGGCCCCAGTCGCTGGATGCGCTGGTCTTCCGGCAAGAAACCTTCGAATAGATCGCGGATCTTCGAATCGCCATGTTGGCTACCAACTTCGATGATACGCGCCCGAAGTGTCGCGTCGATGGTATCATTACAGCACGCGAAACTAAGCGCCACAGCGGAGCGTGTCGAATTCATCGAGTTCTCCACTGCATCTGCGGCACTTGCTGACTGTGTCAATTGCGCAAACTCAGCTTTCCAATCGATGGCGGATTGATCCGTCGACATCGATGCGATCCAATCATGCAACAATTCCACTCCGCGTCGATCGATGACGGAGGAGCCGAATTGCGGCATGTGCCCACGACCATATTTGAGCGTACGATAGAGGACGATACTTCGAAACGGATCGCCGGGTGCGACCACACGCGCGTCTGGAATTCCAAAATCTCCCTGAGCCGGAAGAGCATCGATGAATTTGTTTTCCACCAGCGATTTGGTGTGATCAAAATTGAAGTTTGCTGTTCCACCACCCTGCGGACGATGACAATTGGAACAGTTGAGCGCCAGGTACGCGCGGGCTCGATCTTCGAGCGCGCGAGTTGTGTCATGCGCGGCGGCGAGTGGCACTGTCTTTGGAATGGAAACTGCGAACAAGCCTTCCTGAACGAGCTTTGGCAGCTGTGGTTCGTTTCGCCAAGTGATGTCCAGTTGATCTGGGACGAAACCTTGTACTGTGCCCGAGGCCCAGATATGGCACAGCAAGCATTCACTGCGACTGGAGTGATGCCAAGTCTGTGTCCGCACACCGCCGGTGGCTGCCGAATCTTGAATGGATAACTTGGATTCCGATGCCACGTCGGCTTGGAGCATGGCATCCGTCTGTGCTTCGTTCCATAAATAGTTGTAGGCTCGAAATTCGTCACCGAGCAGATGAAGCACTTGCGTTTCGAGATGCTTTTCTGATTGTGGATTGCCAGCTTCGCTGAAGTAGCTGACCGTCTTTGCCAGGACAGTGTCGGGAGGATAGACAAAATGTCCGTCGACTTGTCCTAGATCCCAGCGTGGGTTGTCCCATAAACCCAATTGCTCTGCATTGGGAATGGCGACCCACTGTCGCGAGTGTGTTCCATCGGCCCAATGATGCGCGCTAATTTCATACTCGAGCACACCTGGTTCCGGCTGCATTCCGACGACGTTAGCAAATAAGCCAGTGTCCGACAAACGAGCGGGGAACTCACGCTGCTCGGCTACTACTTCGTTGGGTAGCAATTCGTGTATCGTGCCATCGTAACCGACGATCAGCACTTCGCCATTGGGATCGAGCATGAAACAGATGACTTGTAAAGACGTATCGACCAGTTCCTTTTGCCACAGCACTCGGTCGCCTGCGGTCTTCAGCGCCCACACCTTACCTGTCATCCAGTCGCCATAGATATACGCTCCCTTGAGCTCTGGCAGGCGGTCACTTTGCCAGAAGAAACCACCCGAGATCGAGCGTGAATCTAGGTGCGTGTGCTCAAAAATGGGAGGGGTGATCGGTACGCTAGGCTGTTCTTGCTTAACCGGCTGGCTCCCCTCCATGATGCTCCAACCATAGTTTTTTCCGCGTTGAATGCGGAAGATCATTTCGCGCATCTCCCAGCCCACATCCCCAGCGAACAGCTCCCCGTTCTCAGGATTGAAGGCCATCTTCCAAGGGTTGCGAAAACCAAAGGCCCATATTTCTCCGCGCGCACCGCTGGTTCCGATAAACGGATTGTCAGGCGGAATGCGATAGGGTTGTTCTGGAGTTGGATTGTCGACATCGATGCGGAGTATGGAGGACTCGAGATCCGAGAGGTCTTGTCCGGTATTGATTTCATCGGGAGGGTAGGGGGGCTGGCCATCGCCGACCGACAGATAGAGATAACCGTCTGGTCCAAACTGCGCGGCACCACCACTATGACCCGAGCCACTCCAAGCTGCCAATTCAGTACGACTGGCGAGGTCTATTGTCGGGACTGTCGGGTCGAGCACTTTGAAACGCACGAAGTGTCGTCCTAGAGGTGACTTGGTGTCCGAGGCGTAACAAGCGTAGCACCACGGTTGTTTTTCAAGGTCATGGTGAAACGTCATCGATACAGCGTTGGAGACAGGACGCTCGTGCAGATCGTTGAGGTTCAGCAGGGGTTGAGTCTTTGCCGATTGTCGATCGTAGCCGAACGAAACGATCTCACCGTTGACTTGGGTCGCGATCCACCGCTGGGCATCGGGGAGCCAGACCACATCGGTTGGCTGTGTAAGTTCGACTTGTGAGTAGACACGTTCGGTGCGGTACGGCAGGGCCGGATCGGGACTCCCCTTGATATTAGACGTTACCCAAGGGTTCGCGCGGTTGACGGTTGTTTCTTCAGCATTGCTGAAGGAGCAGCAGACAGAGCACAGGATCAACGACAGCAATGATCCCGAGAGTTGGTTGTCGCAACGCACGATTGCATTCTCCGCGAATAGAAAAGAAATTGAATGAACCGCAAGAATCTAAGTCGTGCTAGTATAGTCGACCTGGGCTGTCAGTTGCTCACCCCGCCCGAACAAGCGGGCTGTCGATTGTGAACCTCAGGCGCTAGCCGTGGGCTATTGAGGGGGCAGATTGACGCAATGGCTTATGAGCGAACACGTCGCGCGATTAGGACAAGTCCGATGGCGACGAGTGCCATGCCGACGAGCAATCCCAACGTCACCGTTTCTCCGAGGATTGCCATACCGAGCAACACTCCGGCGACAGGTGCCACGAAATTGAAGCTGATCATTACGCTCGGAGAAAAGCGACGCATTAAATAGAAATTGACAGTGAACGCCAGTCCCGCCACCACGATCCCCTGGTACAAAATTCCCGCCACTGGCCCGACGCTAACGCGTTCCCAGCGGATCTGTTCTGTCATCAATCCACCCACTCCAAACAACGGTAGCGATATGAGCATCTGCCAAAAGGTGAGCCTAACTTCGTTGCTGCGCTGCAGCAAACGCCCTGACAACCCGAGTCGCAGCCCCAACAAACAGGCACTGGCGAGCACGATCCAGTCTCCCATACTGACGCCGAACCCATTCAGTAATGAGCTCTCCAGCGATTGGCTGTCCAGGTCTGAACGGTCCACCCCAGAACCGCGCAGTAGCACCACAGCCACACCTACAAACGCGATCGCAGTCCCAAGTGCTCGCAGCGAACTCACGCGATCTCCGGGGACCAGCCAGTGCACAAACAATACGCCAAACAACGGATTGGTTGAAATCAGCACGGCCCCATTGGTAGCTGTCGTATGACCAAAGCCGATATTCATCAGCCCGATCTGCGCAGTGAAAATTAGTCCGATTGTCAAGAGTGCTGGCCACTCATCGCGCGCCGGCCGAAGTTCGACGCGTGTAATGCGCGCCCAGGCGAAGACACACAAGCAGCCGAGCGAAAATCTAATAAAGCCACTCCACAGCGGTGGAAAAGCTTCCAAGCCAAATTTCACCGCCACCGGATTGCCACCCCATAAGGTGTGAATGGCTAGCGCCGTGCACACAGCCCACACAGGGATAACAGCAGCGGTTTTGTTTGTCACCAAGTCAATCGATCAGTGTTGGTTCGGATTCGCGTTGGCGGCCAAGCGAAGCGGTGTCATGGAGGTTCATCATGTGCCGCGGCAATAGTCATGGAAAGTTACCGCTGGTCGCTGTTAGACCGTATAACGAATCGCTTCCAAATGCCAGCCCCCACCTTGCTCCACACTGCTTCAGGCTTCAGATGACCGCTTATCGTATGCGATTGCCATGGAAAGTTGCAACTCGTCGCAAATAGACGGTATAATAGGGGTCCTCCAATGCTGGCTCCACCCAAGGTTCCCACAGCTTCATCTTACAACCTTCCATCCGCCACGGAAGTCGCCAAGACTTTCGGTTCTCCTGTCGCTCGGTTACCTACCAACGAATAAGAAGTCGCAACCCGGCAGGAGCGACCCACGCCTGTCCCACCTAACAACGGATTGCTCGGAGTATCGTTGCCAATGCGTGTTTCAATCCTAGTCGCTCTGCTTCTGCTGATCGGCGGGCATCTCGCCGCTGGTTGTTACCTATTCGCCGCTGAACCACTAGAAGCCGCCGAAGCTAAACTTCTCAAGGAGTACAAACGTAAAATCGCTCCACTCTTGGCTGGATCGGAACAAGGTTGTGTCGATTGTCATAGCAGCCAAAGCATGTCGAATTTGGTGCTCACCGGAGACCCGTTGCAAGATCTGCTACATCTGCTCGATGATGGATACCTGCGTTCCAGTGGACCAGATACTTTGTTGGGGCGCATCAAGAACGCTCCCTCCGAGCGTCGCATGCCCAAAGATGACGAACCATGGGATCGTAAACGGATTCGAAAACTCGAACAATTGCTGGGCGCGATTAGCCAACAACAGCAACTCTCTGGCATCGCGGCCGATGAACAGTTCCCAAGATCGTTGCTCAGTCCATCCACGCCGTCCATTCCGCTCGTCGCGCCGACGCAGTTCCTAAGCTATCGGCAATTACGAGCCAAAGTTCATGCGATCTTTGAGGACGACTGGGTGCGCGGTAATCGCGACCTGTTCCTAGAGAATTTAGCTGCTTTCGGTGGCGCGGATTTTGAGACGCGATTCAACGAAACGACCGAAGCCTCACCTAGTTTCCTGAGCGCTTTGGAAATGCTGTCGCGCGACGTCGCTAGCCGCGCCTACCGTATGCGGTTGGGCCCCTTTGCAGATTGGCAAGATCCGTTGCTAGCGCATATCGCGGGCGACAATCTACCGCTGCTGGCCGCCATGAATACGATCTACCAACGCGTGCTGTTTCGGGCGCCGACCCAACTCGAGATCGACGGCTCGCTAGAATTGCTACAGGCCGTCCACAACTTGGAACAGTCCATCTCAGATCGCAATACAGAGCTCGTCTTTGAAGTCTCCGTACGCGATCAGGTGACGGAGTTGGTAAGCAAGGAAACTATTTCGATTCCAGTCAGCGGAGAGCGATTGGGCCTTCAACAATCGATCGTCGATCAACGTCGCCCTATTGAAACGTTCGAGCACTCGTTCCATCAGTTCCTGAAGCGTTGGTTCCATCCTGTTCTTGAGAAAATCACCCGTCAGTTGTTTCCACACGAAAATGGTCAACAACTTGGAAAGCAATCACTGGGGCGTATTACCTTGGGGCCAGCCAGCCCAGGCCGCGTTATCGTTCACAATAAGGGGACACATCGCAATGTCTCCTTGGTGGGTATCGAGCTGCGCAACTTAGCGGGCCAAGTTATCCGCACAATTGACGTCGATTCGACCGATGTGCAGGTGGACGGAGCATGGCTGCGCGAGGATCAAGGGGAGATAAAATGTCTGGCCGATAAAAACCAACACAAAGGACTCAGCACGATCACGGTCGCGCTGGAGAGCGAAACCTGCCTTGACGTGGATGTCGTCGTCGTTTGGCTGGCCAAACCAGGCAATGCACACAATGTACTGCTCGAGCTCTATGGAAACAGTTCGGTATCGAACCTCGCCCCGCCTCAACAATTCGCGGACGTCGAACCGGGAGCGTCGCTGTTTTACTTTGACTGCAGCAACGACACTGTCCCCTTCGTCGAGTTGCCGGGAGTATTTCAGTTTAGCCAGGCTGATTTCGTCGAAATCACCAATGAAGGTACCTTGGAACAAGTGACCGCGGGAGCCATCGAACTGATCGATCAGGCCGAACCCAAAAATAGTTTGCTTATCGATAGCCAAGAGGCGCAAGGCGTCGAGCAGTGGGAGAAATTCGATGAAGGTCGCTTTAAAGCTTACAACGTCCGCGGCCTAAAGGTTCATGATAATAACCAGCACAAGGGAGAACGGTTTCTAAAATATCTGATTGAGACCTGTGTCGCTGACGGCTGGCAGGCGGATCGGTATTATCGAGTTCGAGTTTATTATCCTGGGAAGCGCGATCAAGAGCCTCGCGTCCCCGTGACCGTTCATGCTCGACGCTCTTCTCCGATTGTGCAAGTAGCCTATCCCTTGACCGCTCGTTCCGACGCGTCTGTGCGACTCGATGCTTCGGCCAGCTTTACGGTTCAGCGGAGTTCACTCACCTACCAGTGGCGACAAATTGCAGGGCCGGCCGTTGATGTGTCTGACTGGACGCAGCCTACGATTGAATTCACCGCCCCGCGCCAAACTGCTCGAGAGCTGGCTTGGGTTTCGCTGTGCGGCGCTCTGCTGCGGCATCCCGATTTCCTATTTACCCATGCCCCATCCATTGAAACCGGCTCCGTATTGGATCGCAGACGATTGTTGCTTTGCAAGATTGCCTTGGATCTGGTGGGTCGACCACCCACGCCCCACGAATTCGAGCGTCTATCTGCCGGTGCTTCGCTGGAGCAACTGGTCGACACGTATTTGGACTCCGACGATTTTCGCGACTTCTATTTTCATCGCGTGCGACTTTATTTGGAAAGCCAAGGGTCGGCGTTGCAAGACGAACCCGCCAGGCTATGGAGCTATGTGGCCTTTAATAATCGTCCGTTTCAAGAGATTTTGACCGCCGAATATACGGTTGACGAGAACTTTGACAAAGTCTCGCGACCGGCCTATCACGGACGAACAGGTGTGCTGACCACCCAGGGATTCATCGATGGCAAGCCTGGATTGCCCCACTACAATTATGCCGCGCAGGTCTCCATGCTGTTCCTGGGATACGTTTACGAAGTCCCACCAGAAATTGTCGAGCAACGCGAAGGGGTGACTGCGCTCGGGACCGCCGATCCCAATTCGAGCTGTTACAGTTGTCACAAGATTCTAACCCCTTTGGCTTTTCAACGGTTAAACTGGACCGATGCCGGGGAATATCGAAAGCAAGACGAAGCAGGGGTTCCCATCGACGCGACGGACCATGCGGTCGTCGACGAGTATCCGTTCAAGGGAGACGGGCTGGAGGCGTTTGCAATTCAGGCCGTCAAGAAGGAACGCTTCATTCGCACCATGATTAATACGCACGTCGATTTTTATTTTGGACGGCAAATGGAATTTCGCGATCAAGAGCGCAAACTCTACAAGCATCTATGGGACAACGTTCATGAACACGAGTTTAAGATTCGTAGCTTGATCAAAGCCATTGTCACGTCGCCTGAGTACCTTGGCCCAGACACGTAGTGAGTTATCCTAGTTGAAGTACAGCCCTCAGCCGCTTTGGGACGCGGCAGATGGGGCGATGAAAAGTTTCACCAAAAAGACGACTCGAATCGGCCAGTCAATACCAAGTTTTCATCGCACGACGCGGCGTGTGTGCGATTGGAAAACCAAACTGAAACAGGACTCAATCCATGTGTGAATCATCCCCTGACTCTCGCTGTGCAGTCAACGCAGCCATTGAGCGTACAGCGGTCCCCAAGCCTGAACAACAAGTCATTCCGCCGTGGCATTCGCGACGCAGTTTTGTTCGTCGCTCTGCCGCTTCATTGGCGGGATTAACCTGCGCGGATTTCCTGTCCTACTTTGCCGCATATGGCATGCCGGAAGAGCAGTCGGCTAGCCACATGGCCCAGGATGCCACGCGTGCCAGCGAGGACCCACACTTCCTGGTCTATTGGTACCTGGAGGGAGGTTGGTGCGGCTATGATATGTTCAACCCCGTTAACACCGAGAACAACGTCCTCAAACGCCTGGACAACATCAGCCACGAAAGATACCGCGTGCTCGATTGGGGACGCGACGACTTTTCCATCAAGACCCAGGGTAATGTCCGTTACGGTTATCTGGCAGAAGCAGGACGTGAACTGTTTAACGACATGGCGGTTATCAGTTCCATGCACACCGGCTCGGGCCACTCGCGCGATCGCCTCAAAGTCCACATGGGCCACTATGATTTCAAACAGAGCGATGAACGCGAAGCGGATGAACGCTCGGTGATGCAGGCTTTCGCCGAACAGTATGGTCAGGCCTATGTGCTTCCCAATCTGAGTTGGCATTGGTGGCTGTCGGATGGCGAGTTGAACGAAGTCCAGTATTCCGGTCGCCGTGGTTACTACCACGGCTTGGGTCCCGTTCACGCGCACACGATCTACGCTGGCACTCCTGCAAAGTTGAGCAAGTTGTTGTTGCAGATGGAGGAAACCGCCGGTGATGCAGTAGCCGCACAAGTCGATCGCTTCCTTGACAATGCACATCAGGAAATTCTCAAGGATGAGAATGTGCACGCGGTCCGCAGCTATCATAGCGCTCGTGAAATCTATCTGCAGCTTGCCTCCAAGGGCCGACGACTCGATCGTTCCCAGCTCGCTCAACTGTTCAAGGATAACGCGCTGCGCGAACAGTTCGGCGTCACTCCGGGAGATGAGTCGATTACCTACCGTAGCGTCAATGGCAACAAGGCCCGCAGTAAATTTTCACCTAACACGAACGTGCAAGCCATGATGGCCTATGAAATGATGCGCGCGGACCTCTCATGCGCATTTTTCATCGAGTCCCGCGACGTCCGCCGCTTTGATTCGCACAACTCACGCAAAAACCTGTGGAAAGGCCAAAGCAATACTCCCGTTGGCAATCCAGACCAAACCGACAAGATGAATGAAGACCTATGGTCGCCACTGAAGGTCTTTGTCAATCGACTGAAGAACACGGAATACAAGGAGACTCAGTCGTCGCTCTTCGAGCATACCAATATCGTCATCACCTCCGAATTCGGGCGTTCGATTCACGGCGACGTAGCGGGAATACTGGCCAAGCAAATCTCTGATGACAACAAACAATCCGAGATCGGTGGCCAAGACATCAGCGCTCACTGGCAAGTCACCTCGTGCGCGTTTTTGGGTGGCAACGTCCAGGGGAACACGCAAAGTGGACGTGTCGGGGAGGCAACGCTCATGGCCATACCCATCCTGCCTGACGGTACGCTCGACTCAGCCTACGATCCGATGACCGGCCAACTCAAGCCCGGTCAACAGCAGAACGAGCATGCATTCATCCCCAATCACGGCGATGTTTACGCGACCGCGCTCCAATTGAGTGGTATCAACCCCAGCGGCAAGGGGAGAAATAGCCGACCTCCGCTGGAATTCGTAGTTCGCAAGGCGTAAGCTCAATCATTGCTGTCCCAGGTATTCCTTACCCGCTTCTCCCTGCACAGCAGAACAAGTCAACGGGCAAGGCAAACCAGCGGTCGAACTATACTAAATCAGCGCATGACTATGATTGTCTGTCCGCAGTTCGACCATTCGACTCGGCTTGCGCTGATCCATTTTCGACCGCTCGCAGCCTATCGTCGACTTGACCCTTAATTTGCGCCTCGTCAGAAGATCTGTGGGTGAATTCTGGTTCAGGTAAATCTTCCAAGTTGCGATAGAGAGCAAATCTGTCGGGCCGTTGGCCCTGCTCGCGAATTTATCGTTCAACTCTCCCGGCCGTCAGCCGGGACTAAATATCTGCTGAGCTTTCAGCCCGATCGCGGCGGGATAGCTCCGTTAGAGCTAGTAGATCGATAGCGATCTCTGTAAGTACTCCGGACGTTTCGGATACAATGCTCTTTTTACTCGTACCGTCATCGCGGACTTTAGAATTTCACCCCATTTGAAAGTTGCCTATGGCTCCGGTGATCGAGACGCTCGCAGATTTGGTGCGGATCAATAGTGTCAATCCGAACTATGACGACGGCGTCCCCGAGTTGGCGATGGCTAAGTACGTGGAACAGTTCTTCGCACGACGTGGAATCGAATCATGGCGGCAACTCGTCTCCCCCGATCGACCGAATGTAATCGCCAGAATCCCCGGACGCGATTCACGGCGACGCGTCGTATTCGAAGCGCATCTCGATACAGTCTCCGTGACGGGGATGAGTGGCCAGCCATGGAGCGCGGAAATTCGCGATGGTAAACTGTTTGGCCGCGGTGCTTGCGACACCAAGGGTGGGATGGCCGCCATGATGCATGCGGTGGCCAACCTGGTAGCCGATAATATCGTGCCGACATGTGAAGTGATCTTTGCCGCTACAATCGACGAAGAGTTTTCCTATCGCGGTGTGGTGGCATTGTGTGATTCACTAGCGGCGGGCCCAGTAGATCCAAACGTGCTGCGCCAAGAACTCCCTCCTACTGAGCCGTGGAGCGCGGAAGCTGCGATCGTGGCTGAACCCACAGACCTGCGAGCAGTTATCGCCAGCAAGGGGGTCGTGCGGTGGAAGATCGAAACACTCGGAAGAGCCGCCCATTCCTCTAAACCACATTTGGGGATCAATGCTATTGAGCACATGGCGCGCATTATCGCGGCCATCGAACAAGACTCGCGGAGTTTGATCCAGCGTAGCCATCCGCTGCTTGGTCCGGCGACCTGCAATGTGGGGGTGATTCGCGGGGGCGTGCAAGTCAACTTTGTACCCGATCGATGCGAAATCGAAATCGATCGACGCTTGCTCCCCGATGAAACGCGTGAAGGAGTGTTGGCCCACTATCAACGCTTGGTCGACGATGTGGCGGCAGGCCGGGCCGAGATGCAAGTCGTTATGCACCCGCCGATGCTCAGCGACCGAACGTTGGAAACCGACCCCACCGCTCCCGCTGTGCAGACAATGGTGGGTGTGCTGCGGGAACTGGGGCTGGATGCGGAACTGATCGGCGTCCCCTACGGCAGCGATGCCAGCAAGTTCGCGGCGATTGGCATCCCCAGTATGATACTCGGCCCAGGGAGTATCGACCAAGCTCATGCGGCCGAAGAGTACGTTGATTGTCGCCAAGTCGAGCAGGCCGAGGTCATCTATGGCAACTTCTTGCTCGCACACCAATAAGTTGTTATTGCACTTATAATATCAGCCCGACGCGCTAGCGAGTGGGTCCCTGGATTTCGGGTCTGGTGGTTGTCGATCACCCGCACAACTCGCAATTCACGAGCAGGCGACCCTCGAGCAGGCGACCCACTCGCTAGCGCGTCGAGCTGATATTGCTGCTGGTTTTCGCGTAGCTGGCGCTGTCAAATCAGTGACTTCCGTTAGCCGTACATTTATCGTCGTAGTGATTCAATTCAAAAGGATAACTTCATGCAATCTGATCGACCCACTGAACTCAACCGACGTGCTCTCTTGCAGCGGAGCCTTGTTATGGCGGCTACGCTGAGTGGCGTGACCACGCAACTCAGCACCTCCCTCAGTAACTCCGTCAGTGCCGCAGACGACTCGGCAAGCTGGATCGATGCGCACGTGCATGTCTGGTCGCCAGACACAAAAAAATACCCACTGAGCGAACGGTTTGACAAATCGGCGATGAAGCCCCCCAGTTTCACTGCCGATGAGCTGTTTGCGCACTGTCGACCGTTGGGAGTTCAGCGGATCGTGCTCATTCAAATGAGTTTCTACCAGTACGATCACACGTACATGTGCGAAGTCATGCAAGCCCATCCAGGCGTCTTTTCCGGTGTGGCCCTTATTGATCATCGCAGTGACCAACTCCTGGCGCGGATCGATGAATTGGCGGCGCTCGGCATGCGCGGTTTTCGATTGCACTCCATGGGAGATGCGGCCAGTTGGGTTGATGACCCCGGCATGGCACAGCTTTGGAAAAGAGCAGGGGAACTGGGCTTGGCGGTCTGCCCGCTGATCAATCCGGCTGACATACCGGTGGTTGCCAAGCTGTGTGAGGAATTTCCGCAAACGACGGTGGTGGTTGACCATTTCGCAAGGGTTGGTATCAGTGGGACAATCGAGGATGAGGAGCTCCGGAGCTTGTGTGATTTGGCCAAGTATCCGAAGACGCATGTCAAGACGTCGGCCTTCTATGCACTAGGCAAGAAAGCTCCACCCTACAACGACTTGGTCCCCATGATTCGCCGGGTCTTTGACAGTTTTGGACCCGAGCGGTTGATGTGGGCCAGCGATTGTCCGTTTCAAGTTCAGGAGGACCACGACTACGAGTCTTCGATTAGCTTGATTCGCGATCGTTGTGATTTCTTGTCTGACAGCGACAAACAATGGATGCTGAGGCGTACCGCTGAGAAAGTCTATTTTGCTTAACGCTATTGGGCAGGATTGCTACCACTGGTAATAGCTCTAGTGGCCGGATAGGGAGTGCGACAAAAAAATGTGCGGCAAAAAGATTGACGACAGGAAGATGGATAGGAGGAGAGGGGAGGCATCGAGCAAAGCGCTTCTAACTGGAGGCTCGTTGATTTGTGAACAGATTTAAAAAACTTCTTTCTGGTTCTCTATCTTTTTGCCGCACATCTTTTTGTCGAACCGGCGTTGCTGCACTAAAACGTCGGTTCACCTTCAGTCTAATTATTCAAGTGCCGTAATGCTCGAATTCGCGCGGACCAATTTTAGGGAACACCGAGTGACTCAGATAAAGATTGCGACCATCGAAGATGTTCGCGCTGCTCAAGGTGTAATTGAAAAATATCTCTCACCGGCACCTTTGATTCGTTCGTATGCGCTCGAAAAAGAACTCGGCTTGCCGCAGCATCGAAGAGCGTGGATTAAGGACTACGGTTGGACCCCTGTGGGGTCGTTCAAGCTGCTGGGGGCATTGAACTGGATGGCGAATAACTTGAAGCAGATCGGCGAGCGTCCGGTGGCCGCTCATTCCTCAGGGAACTTCGCTTCGGGACTCGCCTTCGCAGGTAGAACGTTTGAGAAACGAGTGATCATCGTGATGCCCGAGGATGCGCCCCAAGTCAAATTTGCGCGGACGCGTGATTTGGGAGCCGAGGTGCGGACCTACAACAAGACTCGCGATCACGAGACCGGCGAGCGCGATCGCGTGACACGCGACATCGCCGATCGTGAACAGGCGGTTCAAGCCTCTCCCTATGATGATAATTTTGTCATAGCCGGTAATGGCGTCGGGGGCTTAGAGATAGTTCGCGATCTGAAAAACGCTGGTCGCACTCTCTCGCATTTTGTATGCGCGGTCAGTGGCGGTGGGCTGATGGCGGGGCACGCCTTGGCGATCGCCGATGGTTTTCCTAATTCGCAGATCGTCGCGGTCGAGCCCACGGAGGCTGCCGACTTTGCGCAATCGTTCGCAGCGGGCCAGCGCTGTCGCGTCGATCATCCACAGAGCATCTGCGATGGACTGCTCTCTTACGATGTAGGTGAACTCAACTGGCCCATCCTCCGCGATCGAGTCACCTTGGCAGTAAGTGTCACTGACCAGGAGACTTGCTCGGCCATGCGTTGGTTGCACGATCAGCACGGTTTGCGGGCGGAACCATCAGGGGCCATTACGCTGTCGGCGCTATTGGCAGGGAAGGTCGACTTGAGCGGAGAAGGAGACATCGTAGCTGTACTCAGTGGTCGCAACGTCGACACTGACGATTTCGCAGGCTGGATCGCACGCTAGTGCTAAGAACCTTAAGTTCCGTCCGGTCCAGGATCGTAACCCGCCGCGTAAGCAAGGACGTTTGACTTTACTATAATTTGCAGTTGAAACCTAGAATAGATCGGGCAAAAGCCTTTGCTTGCATATCAAATGTCCTTGCTCACGCGGCGGGTTACCATTTCCCACGGAAAAACGCGAATGTGCAACTTCAAAACTTGCCCGTCGAGCTGATATCCAAAAAAGAGAAAGCGCAAACCACAGAGTTGTTTCACGTAATGATTTCATGGATGATGCGAGCGGGTTCGACGCCGGTCAAGCGCTGGTCGAGTCCTTGGAAACGCTGTGTAAAACGTTCGTGGTTGATCCCCAGTAGATGCAGCCAGGTGGCCTGCAAATCGTGCACCTCGACGGGGTTGTCGGCCACGTTAAATCCGAATTCATCGGAGCTACCATGGGTCACGCCTGATTTCACTCCACCTCCGGCCATCCAGAGTGAGAAGGCATACGGATGGTGATCACGGCCTCGCGGGGAATTGGGGCGATTCTGTTGAAAGGGAGTGCGGCCAAACTCACCTCCCCAGATAACCAAGGTATCTTCTAGCAACCCACGCTGCTTTAGATCCATGACCAATGCGGCTGAGGGGGCGTCTGTGTCTTCACACTGGATCTTCAGTTGCGTGTCGAGATTGGTGTGTTGATCCCAGCCCGCGTGCATCAACTGAATGAAGCGACAACCACGCTCGGCCAAGCGTCGAGCCATCAAACAATTATAAGCGAAACTCCCTTTTTCGCTCACTTGCGGCCCGTACATGTCGAGCACATGCTGCGGTTCATTACTTAGATCCGTCAACTCGGGTACTGAGGCTTGCATGCGATAAGCCATCTCATACTGGGCAATGCGCGCGGCGATCTCGGGATCTCCCAACCGCTGCTGATTCATGTGATTGAGTGCGGCCAGATCATCGAGCTGCTCGCGCCGCATGTTGCGAGTTATGCCAGGGGGACTGGAGAGATAGAGTACCGGATCACCGGAACCTCGAAATTTGACCCCCTGGTACTTACTGGGCAAAAAACCGTTGCCCCAATAGAAATCATAAAAAATCTGCCCACATGAGGCTTGACGATCGCGGCTGGTCATGACGGTGAAGGCGGGTAGATTTTCGGTATCACTCCCCAGACCATATGTCAGCCAGGCCCCCATGCTGGGCTTACCGGGCAATTCGGAACCGGTCAGGAAATAAGTAATGGCTGGCGCATGATTGACTTGCGTGGTCCTCATCGACTTTACGAAACATAGCTCATCCACTATCTCTGCCATTCGTGGCAGGAAATCGGCAGCGATCCAAGTTCCGCTGTCACCACGCCGCTCAAACTTTGTAATCTCAGGGGCGAAGGCCTTCTCTTGGCTGGCGGTCATCGTGCTGAATCGCTTGCCGTCAGTCAATTCGGCTGGGAGCCCCTGTCCAGCCAGCGCGCGAAGCTGAGGTTTGTAGTCAAACAGGTCAACGTGGGAAGGTCCGCCGTTTTGAAACAAGTAGATCACGCGTTTAGCCCGCGGCGCGAAATGCGGGAGTCGCATTGCGGCTGGATCAGCGGACGATGCTTGAGCCGCACCACCTGTCGTCATGCCAGGTAATAGTGTTGCGAGCGCTGCCCCGCCGAGTCCCAGCCCTGCCTGTCCCAGCACATGGCGACGAGTGAGAATCTGAGCCTGTTCGCGAATGGGATTCATGGTTTTACCAGTACTTCGTCGAGATTCATCAGAGTGTTGATCAGTGTGGTTAGCGCTGCCTGTTGGGCGGGATCGACGGTTGTGTCGCGTGGTGAATTGCCGACGGACAGCAATTCTGTCGCGAGTTCTGGCGCGTGACTAAACCTCGCGATCGCATCGTTCAGACTGCCGACTAACAACTCCTGTTCTTCCGCCGTGGGGAGTCGCGCGGTGAGCGTTTCGAAGGCCTCGATAACGCGAGCTGTGTTGGATGGTTGGGCCAGCATTAGTCGTTCCGCCATAATTCGCGCTGCCTCGACGTAGGTTACGTCGTTGAGCGTCGTCAGGGCATGGAGGGGAGTGTTGGTCAGATTGGGTTGGACTTCACAAGTCTGACGTCTGGCCGCGTCAAAAAAGATGGTGGGACCGACGATTCGTCGCCAAAACGAATAGATTGAACGTCGATAGAGCTGATCACCAGAGCCGAGTTCGTAATTGATTTTTCCGAAGGTTGCCTCCCCCCATATCCCCTCGGGCTGATACGATTTTACCGGTGGTCCACCCAGCTTGAGTTGCAGCAAGCCGCTGGTTGCCAAGGCATGATCGCGAATCATCCAGGATGGCATGCGGTAGCGAGGTGCCCGCGATAACAATTCGTTTTGCGGATCGCGGTCGAGCAGTTCTGGCGTCACCTGCGCAGACTGTTGATAGGTGCGACTGGTAACGATCAGCCGTTGCAGCTGCTTGACATCCCAACCTGATTCGACCAATTCAACGGCCAGCCAATCTAGTAATTCAGGATGCGTGGGTTGAGCACCCTGCAATCCGAAATCAGAGGGCGTGGAGACAAGGCCGCGACCGAAGAAGGTCTGCCAAAGGCGATTGACCGTCACGCGAGCCGTCAGCGGATTTTCGGGAGAGACGATCCACTTCGCCAGATCGAGTCGATTGGCGCTTGGGGGTTCACTGTTCGAGGCTTCAACGTGCAAGGTTTCAACGTGCGGGGGAACAGCGTTCGCAATCGCCGCTGGGTGCAAACGAGGCAACATGCGCGGCACATCGGCGATCACACGACGATCGGTGGGATTGTTGTAAACGCCCTTGAGCAGTACCAGCGTCTGACGTGGCTGAGGGATGGTGTCCATGACCATGACCTGAACCGAATTTGATTTTTGAAGCGCTGAGCGTTCCTCACGCAATCGCTCCAGATCCTCATCGGAGGAAGGGGACAACTCTTCGCTTAGCTTCGTTAGCTGGTCGTCAAGCTGGGCCACTCGTTCACGATCGGTCGCGGCCAAGTAGTCCATCGCGGGAGGGACAGCTCGACTGCCATTGCCAGCGCCCGATTCGGTAGTTTGATTAAAGAAATCAAAAAAAGCGAAATAGTCATCGTTGGAGGTGGGATCGAATTTATGATCGTGGCACCGCGCGCATTGCAGAGTCAATCCCAGCCACACGGTCCCCGTGGTTTCGGTGCGATCGAATACATTCTCCACGCGTGTCTCTTCCGCAATGCGCCCACCTTCGCCATTGTGCATGTGGTTGCGATTGAAACCGGTGGCCAATTTTTGTTCGGGGGTGGCATTGGGCAATAAGTCACCTGCCAGTTGTTCGATGGTGAATTGATCGAACGGCATATTGTTATTTAGGGCGTCGATGACCCAGTCGCGCCAGGGCCACATCGTGCGCTCGGGGTCTCCCTGAAAACCGCTGGTATCGGCGTAGCGCGCCGCATCCAGCCAAGGCCATGCCATGCGCTCACCGTAGTGCGGAGAACTGAGCAAGCGATCGACTAGGTTGGCGTACGCATCTATTGAGTCATCCGCCAAAAAGGCAGCTACCTCGTCGAGCGTTGGGGGGAGCCCGATCAAATCGAGCGTGACACGGCGAATGAGTGTTCGTTTGTCAGCTGGGGAGGCAGGCTCCAGACCGGCCTCTCGCAATCGTCTCTCAATCAACACATCAATCGGATGACCGGCCGTTGCATCGACGAGAGATTTGCGTGGCTTTTCGAACGACCAGTGCGTACTCCACGCGGCCCCTTCGGCGATCCAGCGCTTCAGGATCTCGATCTCGTCACTCGTCAACGCGGCACGGTTCGAGGCTGGCGGCGGCATCAGCAGATCTTGATCCGTAGTGGTGATCCTCGCGATGAGTTCGCTTTCGGTCGGTTGCCACGGTACGATCACGCCAGAATCGTCGACTGCCGATTCGCGTTGATCCAAGCGCAAATCCGCTTCGCGATGATCTGCGTCGGGACCATGACAATGAAAGCAGCGATCCGCCAATACCGGGAGCACATCGCGACTGAACTGCAGATTATGCTCGTCAGCATGGCAAAGCGTTATAATCCCCGCGATCATGAGTTGGGTTGCGAGGGGTGCGATTAAAAATTGAGTTCTCATAACGCCCATTATAGCTGGCGGTGTGAGAAATTGTTTATCAGTAGGTGTATCGCATATAGCTTTGCGGGTAGTAACAAAACACAGGAGAGATTAAGTGTTGCGCTCGATCGGAACTGCCTCCCCACTACGGCTCATTACGATGGGAGAATTTGACAACAGGAAGATGGCTGGCGAGGGAGACACTCGCCGCGAAGCCTTAGTAAAAGAAGGGATATTAGCACGAGCGACCAGGCGCTTGGCTCGGGGACGGCCGCGATGCTGATGTCCTCGTCTAAATTCGAACCGAGGCTGCCGTTCTTGCGGCTGATATTGGTGTAGTCCAGCGCGTCCGTGCGTCGATCACCATTGGTGTCTCCCAGCAAGCGATAGAAATTGCGGACTGTTTCCAACGAGCCATCCTCGCCCCAGTCGATTCCCAAACCACCGTTGGAAAAAATAAAGTTGCCGCGTAGGGTTTTGTTGACAGTCGTGGTACCGATCATCACCACGCCACTTGCCGAGTTGTTTGCGATCACGTTGGCCTCGGCTGCATCGTTAACCCCATCGCCGTTGGAGCCGATCAAGTTGCCATCGGCTCCAACTGAAACGCGAATGCCAGCTTGCAGATTCCCCAGTGCCGATCGTCGGCAATCCACTGCTCAATGTCTTCTGGGCTGGAGTTCACAAAACGGTCGGTGAGCTCTTCCAGTAAATCCTGCAATTCAGGATCATCCGTACCCTGCCCATGTCCGCGCGGAGGTTGAGATTCCTGGCCTGAACTATTGCTTGAACTCATGTGAAAACTCCAGGCTCCACATGCGACACTAGAATTCGCAACCGGGTAAGTGCGTGAAAATGCCGTGACTTCACCGTCCCTTCTGGGATTAACAACCTCTGGGACACTTGGGATACGCTCAACTGTTCAATGTGCCGCATCACTAAGATTTGCGAGTCAAGCGAATTGAGTTGGGTTAGGGCATGTCTGAGACTTTCGATCCGCTCGCCAGCGGCGACGGCTGAGTCTGGATCGCGCTCGCGCGATACGAGACCGAGCACTGGCATTCCGATCACTTAGAGCACATTCACGGCCGACCGCGCGTTTCCGCGCAAGAACAAAACATGTCGCCGAAAAGCTTCCACCAATTTCTGCCTAACCCATATATCAGCAGTGCCGAGCGTTAGACAGCTGAGTTGTGGAGCGTAGCGAAACTCTCGGAACACTTAGCATCGTTCGGGAAATAACCGTCGTAGCTGCGTTCACCAAAACGTAGACTCCCTGCGGTCTGGCGACCGCAGCTACGGGTAAGTCCCGACACTTAATTCCCGCTCGATGCTTAGACGCGTTCGTTCGCCACGAACTTCAAGTAGTCGCTGTAACTATTGTTAAAACGCTCAGCCAGCTTCAGCAAGTGGGAACGATCGATAAATCCGCTGCGAAAAGCAATTTCTTCTGGGCATGCGATTTTCATACCTTGCCGCGACTCGATTGTTTCCACAAAACTTGCAGCTTGATTAAGCGAGGCGAAGGTCCCTGTATCCAACCAAGCGAAACCTCTTGAAAACTCATGAACCTTCAATCGGTTTCGGCGAAGATACTCTAGGTTGACGTCTGTGATTTCCAGTTCTCCTCGCGGTGAGGGTTTCAAGTTTTTGGCAATAGTAACTACTTCATTGTCGTAAAAGTAGAGGCCGGGAACGGCGTGTCGTGATTTCGGTTGGGTCGGTTTTTCCTCCAAAGAAATAGCTCGACCTTGTTGGTCGAACTCAACTACGCCATATCGTTCTGGGTCGCTGACGGGATAGGCAAAAATCGTTGCACCGCTATCGCAATCAGCAACGTCTTTTAAAATCTTTCGCAAGCCTTGCCCGAAGAATAAATTGTCTCCTAAAACTAGAGTTACTGGCGCTTGACCTATAAATGCTTCACCTATTATGAATGCTTGTGCCAAGCCATTGGGCTCGGCTTGTTCCGCATACGAAAGATTGATTCCCCAGTCCTGACCATCTCCCAATAGCCTCTGAAATAGCGGCAGGTCATGCGGTGTCGAAATGACCAATATTTCACGGATCCCGGCCAACATTAATACAGATATTGGATAGTAGATCATCGGCTTGTCATAAACCGGTAACAATTGTTTACTAACGGCGCGAGTGATGGGGTGCAATCGCGTGCCCGAACCTCCGGCCAAGACAATACCTACTCGATTATGTTGCATATTAACTGACTATTGTGGGTAATGAATTTTCGTAACCGTTCACATGAAAGTCGCTGATCGCTCCGCCGGTCAGTGCTTTTCGCGAATCGCATATTGGAAGTGTTAACCGAATGAGGGACGCCAAAGCGACTGACCGGCGGAGCGGTCCGCGACTTTCAGGAAAAGCCGAGAACGGTTACGAATTTTCGATACAGCAGCAGCGCAATTGCACCTGAAAACTTTACGGTTTGAGGCCGAGTCGCTCACCGTGATATCGATTGCCGAATGCAGCATCAACCCACGTCGCATTGTCTAAATACCACGCGACAGTTTGACGCAAGCCAGACTGGAATGTTTCGTGTGGAGACCACCCTAAGCTTTGACTCAGTTTAGAACAATCGATCGCATAGCGTTGGTCGTGGCCAGGTCGATCTGTCACGAAAGTTATCAAATCGCGACGGCTGACCGAAGGCGATCTAGGCGCTAGTTCATCGACCAGATCGCAAATCGTTTGAACGACCTCTAGGTTTGTGCGTTCACTGTTACCTCCAATATTGTAAACTTCCCCGACGCGACCCTTTTCGAGTACACATTGGATGGCAGCGCAGTGGTCTTCAACAAAAAGCCAATCGCGGATGTTGCTGCCGTCTCCATAAACCGGCAATGGCTTACCCTGCAATGCGTTCATTGTGACCAGCGGAATCAGTTTTTCACGAAATTGATAGGGGCCGTAATTGTTGGAGCAATTTGTCGTTAGAACAGGTAGTCCGTAAGTGTGAAAATACGCTCGTACGAAATGGTCTGACGCGGCTTTCGAAGCAGAATATGGCGAGTTGGGGGCGTAGGCTGTATCTTCGCGAAAGTAACCAGTAGCCCCCAACGATCCGTACACTTCGTCCGTGGAGACGTGCAGAAATCGAAAAGCATCTTGTACCTTGGGTGCCAATTCTTTCCACCATCGATAACTACTGTCAAGCAGACTAAAGGTGCCCACGACGTTGGTCATCACAAACGTTTCCGGGCTATCGATAGACCGATCTACGTGAGACTCGGCCGCGAAATTGACAACCCAATCTGGGCGATGGAGTTCCAGTAGTTTGCGCATCAGCGGTTGGTCAGCGATATCGCCCTTGACGAGCTGGTAGCGCTCCGCAGGAGGGTCGGGGACCGAACTAAGTGTTGCGGCGTACGTTAATTTGTCGACGTTCACAATCCGGACTTCGTCCGACTGCCGGAGGAGTTGCCGGATAAAGCAACTGCCGATAAAACCGGCTCCTCCCGTAACGAGCACAGTGCGTTTCAAAGCATTCTCCTACGACAATATTGCGGTTTCATGAGGCACTAGCCTGGACTTTTGAAAAGTTGGGGGTGTGTTGGCAGCTTCGGCTATCGCAGGTCGTCCCCATCGGGGACTAAACCCCGGCCAATCGGCCAGCGCCGGAGCTGTGAACATGGGCTAGGACCTTCAACTTCCCATAGCGCTAGCGATTGCCGAATCGCTTCGCGGACGGGGGAAAGTCGCAGAACTGCCTTGAGTGCTTTGGAATTGTCGAGCACAGTATTGGATCGCGGTGTCTTGGCGGCACGCCGCATGAAATCATCCTCGCTGTCAAAGAAAACGAAATTCTTGTCGACAATACCGCGCTCGCGAATCAAATCGACTACTTCTCGAGTTGTGACACTTCCCGAATTGGTCAAATTGTAAGTACCAAACTCGACATTGCGAGTCCAGCAGTCATAGCAGGCGGTTACGAATTCACGTAGATGAGACAGGCTATTGCGTGCGTCAAGTAGGCGATCGTAGCGCATGACCTTGGATAAGTAGTTGCGAGACGAGTCGTGATGGTTGAACGGGATGCGTAGTCGCCAGACATAACATTGTTCTGCGTCGGACAGGCACTCCTCGCCCAGTGCTTTGCTCCCCGAATAGAAGCTACAGTTTCCCTCTCGAAACGAAAAATTGGGTGGATCGTCTTCTGAGAAACCAGAGCCATCAGGCTTGGCTCCAGTGAAAATACAACCCGATGAGACATGTCCCCAGGGGATGTTGGCCAGGGCACATGCTTCCGCAATCCGACCTGGCAGGACCGCATTGGCCAGCAAACACTCGGTGCGATGCAGTTCGCAGGCATCCACGTTGGGCTTGCCTGTGTAGCCAGCGCAATTGACTAGGAAATCTCCGTTGGCGGCTGCAATGTCGCGGGACAATAGCTGCGGATCGTAAAAATCACAGTCACGGCGTCCCAGTACTTTGTATGCAATTGCCCTTTGGTCGAAGAATCGAACAAACTCGCTTCCGACGTAGCCACTGGCTCCTAACAAGACGATCAAGCTGTTAACCTTCTGATAAAAAGCTGGATGGCTCGTTGAGTGACAATTGGGTGCAATCGGCATAGCAGTTTGGGATGGTAGAATTGCTATCGCATTAGGTTGTAGCAGCATTCTTTGCCAGTCGCAAAATGTAGCGGAAATTTGCTAATGACGGGGAGCATGTGAAAATGGTTGGTGGGGATTTCCGTCACTTCCGACCAAAGGGCTACGATCATGGCTACGTCTGAACAGTTGAAGTTTGATGAATTCGATGTGCTGGTGCAAGACATAAAGGCTATCGCACAGAGCGCTGTTAATGAAGGAACTGCTATCCACGTTGTGGAAAAGGAGTTGCTGGGAAAGCTCCTTCAATTGGGCCATCCCATTGGATGAACACTTTGGCCTGCCGCCCAGTCGGTTTTCGTTGTTGCTGGAGAGTTGGACTTCTCAGTTGTCCACCAGTGAAGCGATTCACGAAGCGATGGATAAGCGATAGTGTATCAAGCTTCAATGAGGCCGCGATTTTTACGTCGCGGAAAGGGTGAAGTTGACGTAAATGTCGTCGCCAGCGAACTGGCTTCAATGAGGCCGCGATTTTTACGTCGCGGAAAGTCCGCCGCT
>JBGSJT010000248.1:0-4585 GCA_041741715.1 Pirellulaceae bacterium
GAACTGTGGGATGTTCAAAGAGTCAAAGGTAGGCTCCGGTGTTGTCGCCGCAGTAAGATCCGTGTTTGCGATCTCGCTGAGCGATTGAGCTTGTGCAATGATCTCTCCGGCGGGGTTCAAGACAACGCCAGAAATCTCAACTTGCTTGCCAAACTTGCGAACCCAGAACGCGAATCGCTTTTGTGGCTGATCGCTCAACTCAGGATCGGACAAAATCTGCGTGCTTCGCGCAAGCAGTCCTTCGTCAACCTGAGCGAAGTGCGTACCCCGAAGTAATGCGTAAACCAGCACACCAAACGCAAGTAAAACGGCGGCGAAAGCTGCCGTGTTCCAAAGCGCGACCCGCCAACGAATGCTAATACGATTCATCGTCGCTCCCTGATGGAATAGCCAACTCCGCGAATGGTCGAAATCAGCGGTGAATCGCCCACCGTGTCCATCTTTTTTCGTAGACCATTGACACAAACCTCAATCGCATTGGTAACCACGCCATCCGGCTCCCGCCAAACATCGCGAGCAAGCATATCGCGAGTGACATTGGAATTCTTGTGCCGCATCAGATACTCCAGCAATTCGTATTCACGCTGGCTTAGTTCGATTTCAGTTCCATCTCGCGTGACGCGGCGCGCAAGTACATCGACTTCGACATCATCGCAGCGCAAAGTTGGCTCGATCGTCGTACGGCCACGCCGAAGCAAAGCGCGGATGCGAGCGAGCAGTTCCGCATGGGCAAAGGGTTTGATAAGATAATCGTCCGCTCCACCATCAAGCCCATCGACCCGATCATCAATCGAATCGCGGGCCGTAAGAATCAGCACCGGCACGACTGAACCATGTTTTTTCAGATCGCTCAATACCTGCAACCCGTCGCGACCGGGCAGCGTCAAATCAAGCACGATGCCGTCGAAACGCTCCGTCGTAGCGCAGTAAAAACCATCTTCGCCAGTACCCGACGTCACCACGTCATAACCTTCCTTCTCCAGCAACTGCTGAAGATTCCGGCGAAGTTTCAATTGATCTTCGATAACGAGTATTCGCGACATGCAACGACGGACCAATTTTCAGCAAAAATACGAACGCGACGACGTTCAGAAGTAAACGCGATTGTAAAGGCTCTATCTCGATCAGCATCGGCAGTGAGTCAACCCTTGTCAATTAGCACTCGATTAGAACTCGCTAATGTTTCAAGTCGCACAGCCACCAATGGCATGACCGATCAATCTGACCTCATTACGGGTGCTGCCAAGATCTACGACGTAGATGGCAACGGTGAAATCTCAGCGGCAGAAGTTGAGCTTCGTGCCCAATACAATCTGATCTACAGCCTGATCAATGAACTCGGCGAAATCTAATAGTGCTCGTTGGGTGGTCGACCAGCATCATCAATCCAACTCAATTCACCGCTTACGCGGAATTGCTTCCGCGAGGGCGGCACTCGACCGATTCTGGCTGTAATTTTAGTGCCTTATGAGTTCGTCGTCGCCCGAAATCCAAAGGGCGACTCTGTCCTGTGCGCGCTGGTTTGCGCTCACCGATGACGAAAAGTGCACTTAACATCGACCGGTCAGATGACAGTGGTCTGTCCGACCCGAGTAGTTAACTGCGATCTCGATTCCAACCAGAATTCGAGCTCGCGGATGCAGCCCTTGACTCCGGTTCCGATTCGAACATCAATGCCCAAAGGATCGCCCTAAGAGTTGAAATGCATTCCGAGTTGATACCTGCGGCCAGCCATCGCCTCCGTGTGAAGAACGGACGTCGTATAATTTGTCAGCTCCCGTTTATGCGAGCGATCCGTGGCATCATTCCGACTGAACGGAACAGCCCAGTGTCAGGTCCGCCATACGTGCACAAGGACGAACCGTCGAATGGCACGTCGTTCTGCATAGATGTGCGAGTTGGAAGTCCGATCAGCCAAGTGGTCGTGTATTTATTCGTAGACGAGTTTCGCAATGGGGCAAAATGCTTCTGGCATTGTAACACTGCGCTGACCATCCCAACGTGCTGACTAAAAGAAGTGCGTGTCTAGAATCAATTCCAAAAGGCGGCACAATGAGAAATCGGGGGTCATTGAGCGACGAAGTACAACACGATCCCCAGCAGGCAGCAGGTTCCAAGGGTCAGCGTCATTCCACGTTTCCAGCAGAAGGTGAGAAAGCACGCTACCGCTGCGATGACCAATGCCGGAAAATTGATCGTCCCAAAGTCAGGTATCTGCAATCGAAGCCCAAAGACGTGCTGTGTGGAAACTGTGCCGAAGAGCGTGTGCAGGGAGAACCACACTGCAAGGTTCAATACAACACCTACCACGGCAGCAGTGATGGCTGACAGTGCAGCACTTAACTGGCGGTTGCCTCGCAGTTTCTCGATGTAGGGTGCCCCGAGGAAAATCCAGAAGAAACAGGGAACAAACGTGACCCACGTAGTCAGCGCAGAGCCGAGGATTCCGGCCAATAGCGGATCAAGAGAACCGGGGTTGCGATAAGCCCCCATGAAGCCGACAAACTGTACGACCATAATAAGCGGTCCCGGCGTTGTTTCCGCCATGCCTAGACCGTCAAGCATCTCACCGGGTAGTAGCCATCCGTATTTCTCCACCGCCTGCTGAGCGATGTAGGCCAAGACGGAATATGCTCCCCCGAATGTGACGACTGCGGCCTTGCTGAAGAAGATACCTTCCTGTGTGACGGTGGATGATGGGCCAAGCAGCCACGCCACCAATGCCAGTGGACCAAACCACAACGTCAGGCAAATCAAGCTGATCTTCAGGCTGCGCCCCAGTGAGGGATGCACGACTGTCAGGTGTGTCTCGGATGGCGTTTCTACTGGAGACGAACCTTCTGCCGCCTTCGGGCCATGACCTTTGATGACGACGAATCGCTGAGGCGAAACCCCACCACCCACGAAGCCGATGACTGCGGCGGCGGCGATCAGAACTGGGAATGGCACGTTGAAAAAGAAGATAGCGATAAACGAGACCGTCGCCAGCAGAACCATTGTGTTGTTCTTCAGCACTCGCTTGCCAATCCGTATCAACGCTTCCAACACAATCGCCATGACCGCAGGCTTGAGGCCGAAGAACAAAGCTTGGACGAAGCTCGTCTGCTGAAAGCAGGCGTATGTGATGCTCAATCCGAGGATGGCGACGAACCCCGGCAGGATAAACAGGATGCCTGCGACCAGTCCGCCTTTGGTGCGGTGCATCAACCAGCCAATGTACGTCGCCAGTTGTTGGGCTTCCGGCCCCGGCAGCAACATGCAGTAGTTCAGGGCGTGTAGAAACCGATCCTCCCCGATCCATTTCTTCTCTTCCACGATTATTCGGTGCATCACGGCGATCTGGCCTGCTGGACCGCCAAAGCTCAAGAGGGCTACTCTACACCACGTCCAAAAGGCTTCTCGAAACGACAAGAATGAACCATCATCTTCTTCAGTCGAGTTTTGGTTCATCAAGACATCCTGCCAGTTTTGGCTGTGTGCGTGTTGTAAACCTCCTGTGAGGGTACAATCGGCGGAAGTGAATGCCACTTGCGAAACACAAGTGGAACCTCATTCTATCAGCAAGCATGGTTTACTCCGAGAGAAGGAGTGGATTCTCATGAGCGAATTCAATCGCCGCAATTTCTTGTTCGTTTCATCCGGTGCCGCAGCAGGTTCGATGTTTGTGTCTGGCCTCGCAGATGCCGCCGACGATCAAGAGCATTTCACCCACAGCGGACTCGTCACCGGCCAGCCAAAACCCCTGCGTCACCTGTCGATCCCCGGATTCCTGAGTGCCGAGCAGATCGCTCCGCACCACACGGCGCACTATGGAGGTGCACTGAAGGGATATGCCGCCGCAGACGAAAGGCTTGAGCAGAGCGTGAAAGCTGGGCAGGCCATCGACGCAGCGGCCTACGGAGCGTTGGAACGATCTCGCACGAGCAAGGGCAACAGTGTCATTCTCCATGAACTTTACTTCGACGGCCTTATTCCCACGGCCACTGATCCCGAAGAGGATGTGCGGACGGCAATTGCGAAACGCTTTGGATCATTAGAGAAGTGGGCGACCGACTTTCAGGCCAGTGCGAAGGAAGCCGCAGGCTGGGCAATGCTGGTTCGCCATGCCGTCAATGGGAGGCTGTACAACGTCGTCAGCGACGAACACGGCATGAACGTCCTGTGGATGGCAACACCGCTGGTGGTGATCGACGTTTACGAACACGCCTTCTACATCGACTACCACAACCGCAAGACCGAGTACGTTGAAAAGTTCATGGATCACATTGACTGGAAGGAAGCCAATGCCCGATATCGGCTGGTCACTGGTTGAGTGCCCTGCTTCATTAACCTGCTTCGATTCCGCTCCTTTTAAGGATTACCATCATCCCGTAATACAACCCGATCATCACGGCCGTTGAGAGACCCAAACTACTGTAAAATCCCCATCCCTTTTTTAGCAGGGAGGGCAGCATCAGGAAGAATGGTAACGACGGGAGAACGAGCCAGAACACGCTGCTCGACAAGTTGGCAACCTTATCTGTGCTGCCAGTGTCGATGTATAACCAGATCATTGCGAGGAACGATATCAGCGGAAGTGAGGCCA
>JBGSJT010000249.1:0-2092 GCA_041741715.1 Pirellulaceae bacterium
ATCGACCTTCGGTCGATTGGCTGTTGCTGATCGATCGCAACGTCCGTCGCCCGCTGCGATGTTGACGTTCCACACCCAACGAAGTCAGTGTCCGGACGCACTGATACCGCCGCCACGCCCGACCCCAGAAAGACCTCCCAACAATGCCAATCGATCCCGCCAATTCACACCGCCAGCCATGCTGGACGACTGGCCGCTGCGCGGAGAAAACCGCCTTAATTCGTATTCGAGTACGCTTGTTTAAGGACTAGTAGGTGCTGTGGAACAAGGGCGAGCAAGACGATTCCGGGAAGCGCCAAGATGCTTTTCCACCATAGGTTACCGGACATCAGCCAGGCAAACACAAAGCAAGCGATTCCAATGCCAGAACACATCAGGAGCTTCTCCAGATTCCAAACGTCGAAACTAACATTCGAAGAATCGCTGTAGTGAGGATACAACAGCAGCAAGACTTCAGTGATACCTGAAATCAAAGCAGCGACGGCCACAAAGACAAGCAGCCAGTGGCCGGGCGATTGGAACTCGGACCGGTTGAAACGCCATCGCCGACCAAACAGAATCAGCAGTGCAGTAAACGCTGCTCCAAAGAGGAGGGACGCCAAAACCTGGTAGAACCTAACAACCTCGACGCCGTCGTTGGGTACTTTATCCCAATCTATCCAGTTTAGTCTGATGGCAACAACGATAGCACAAAGCGTTGTGACCACAAAGAAGTGAGCTGTGCGCAATCTGAACGGAGGTATGTCATCCCCCAGCGCTGCATCATCTGTCTGGATAGCCTCCTGTCCCATCTACTATTCCCTGACTCAATTGCGAGGAAACGGATTGCGAGTAAACTCCAGTCTCAATTGTATCTCTTGTCAAAGTGGTTTGTCAGCAGTGCCGGTCGCACGCGACAAGACCAGTGCTCCCAAGTTCCCACGACGCCTAGGTGTGAAACACCGACGCACTTTCGGAAACAGCCCCAAATGACTCGCGAAACTGCTTTTGACCGCAAAAAGCTCACCAGCTTGGGTCGATGAATCCCGAGGCAAGCCGGCCAAATTTAGTTGTCGAAATTGGCCGCGCGGTGTGGTAGAAAGGGAGAAAGCAAAAATCTGTTCGATGCGATACACTGGACTGTCCGTCTTGGGCGTCTTGGGGGACACTCATCATTTGCTGAGCGTCGACCAGTTGCTGGGCGAAGCCATCAAGCGGATTCATCGCAACGAGTCGGTGAGCAAGCTGTTTCGGTGAGAGCGGATTGATGACGCTGCCGACGAGGTGCCGAGGTGGCACGAGTGTGGTGCGTCGGTCGATGAAACTGAAGCAGTTTCCAAAATGGCAATCTATTCGGTGCAAAAGGCATCCAAGTGACTCAATTCACCGACAAGCCGTAACTCGTCACTCTTCCGCTGCTATCGAATTTGAATCCCAAAGCCTCAGCATCAAGCGACAAGGCACCACCGCGTTCTAAGCCCAATACGTACACGATGTCGAACTGGGGAAACCCGAGTTGTGACGGCTGGTCGTTATCGGCTTCGCCCAAGAGTTCCACAACCTGCCATCGGGTCCACCCTGAGAATCTGTAGCGACGAAGCAGATCTTCGACCATTTGATTGCGGACAGTACGATGGTGTTCTATTGGCTCTGCTCGCTGCCACGCGTCGGAATCAAAGGCAACCTGCGAGACACCGCCCGGCCCACTAATCCACCGCCAGCCTAATACAATCACGAGTACTGCCAGAACGAGAATTACTAATTTTAGCTTCATGGCTATGCCGTTTGGCCACTAGACACATTGGCTTCTTAGTGCATTGTAGCCGCTGCCGAACACCAAAGCCAAACCACGCAGGTGTGAATCATCGACGCACTTTCGGAAACAGCCCAGAAAGACTCGCGAACCTGCTTGCGACCCGAGAAGGCTCGCTAGCTTGGGTCGATGAATCCGACGGTACGCCGGCCAAAAATCGTTGTCGAAATTGGCCGCGCGGTGTGGTAGAAAGGGGGCATGAAACTCTCTTCGACAAACACTCCTATACAAGCCAGAGGGTGGCGCCCAACGCCTCAACCCTTTCCACTCGACTCTCCCCACTCGATCGACTCCCCAAAA
>JBGSJT010000250.1:0-26302 GCA_041741715.1 Pirellulaceae bacterium
GTCGAGGGTGGAAACAATCCGCCAGCTCTGCCGTGTGTCACCATGCGGCAGGGCATTCTTTAGGAATTGTTTTTATCCTCCCATGCCTCAGAAAACCTAAATCCCCCTGCGAATCCACCCACACATTCTTCCATAGAGCCATTTTTCCAGAGTCAGTGTTTGAGGCGGAGGAAAGCTCCGCACCGAGTGACTACGTAGCGTTGCTTGAGACATTGGCTGCCGAGCATCGCGATCTCTACGACGAAGGATTATTCTGGTTTCTGTGCAGCCGAGTCAGCTATTACCTGTCGATAGGCGAGCTGGGAAGAGTCCAAAACGTAGTCGATCAAGATGCCGCCGCGATGATGGAGACGGGAGAAGCGTACTTCGGTATCGTATCGAAGCTGCGATTGGCCGGTCTAGAAGACCCAGCCGACACGTTGGCCATCGCGGGTGTGCGTGTTATGAACGTCAGTCAGTTGTTGCCATGGGCTGTTGAGGAAGTGTTCCACTTTTTCGTGGATTCACATGTCCGACAATGCGTGCGCGATGGCGGTGACGATCTGGCGATCGAACGGATGGAGTCAATACTACAGAAGAGCGACGCCAGCATGGATGCGGACGTCGTTCTCTTGCGGGCCGAGGTTATTCGGCGGTTGACTGGAAAGACCACAACCAAGTGGATGCGAAATCAACTGACGGGCACCAACAATCATGCGGGTAAAAACCGCTACCTCCTTAGTTTCGAATTTTCGCATTGGCTGACCGACCAACAAGGCATCGCCCCGATCGCTGCCGATGAGCTTCGCAAGCTTGTGCTTGAGTCAGTTGCTCGCGAACACTTGACCATGCGCTACTACTTCGACGGTATCCCGCATTCGGCCCTCGACAAACATTTGGTCAGCTTGCTTGGCTTTATGTCGCTCGACCGTTTCAAGGCTCCCGCGTCGCTGATTGCAGTCGAACATTTCGTGCGGTTTTTGGACCAGGTGGGGCTCGTCAAACCGAATTCCCTGGCCCGCTCACTGGAGACGATTCAGGCGATCGATGCGCAGTTGCGTCGTCTGCTCAGTTCAGAATGGTCATCTTTCACCTTCCTTGACCCATTGAGACCATCGCCAAGCAATATAACCGACACAGCCCAAGAAAAATGAACTTCAAAATTCACTCGCTCGGCGTCGACCAGGCTTGTTCGGCGAGTTGCTGAATTGTGGCTTGGAGCGATTCGAGTCGGTTATGTAGTTCCTTCGATTGTTCTTGGGTGATCGAGTTTTCGCTGCGGAGCCCAAAGACCGCACCGCGGGCGTAGGCATGACCTGATAGGGCGCGTTTGATTTGAGTGATGGCCAGAGCGCGATGGAAATTGTTGTCAAACTCGTCGTAAGTGGCTTGCGCAAGGCCACCCACCATATTCACGCTGCCGCGCGCAAGTACGGAGACGAACGATGATCTTATTGAGTCATTCGTTGTTAGATCCATCACGTGATCGAGGAATGACTCAGCCTGCTCAAGGGCTGGGTGCTTGTCTTGACTCGCGTCATCAAAGGGAGTTGACGAAAGACTTACCAGCCATTGTTCTTCGAGTTCCGCTGATTCAAACGAATCATCGGACTCGTACTGTTCGGTTGCTTCACGACTCGGCACAGGCAGTCCCTCATCTTGCATCGCCAACTCGAATGCTTCTTCGGTCGACATGCCCGCCGCAGTAGCTTCGGCGATGCGACGCGTCATGCGTTCGCTACGCAGGTCGTTTTTGCGGCGCAATTGGTCCATGATTGCCACATCTTCCTCCAGTGAAGGTTCATACCATTCATCATCCTCCGAGTCGCGTTGTGGGAGACTGTTTGAAGGAGGCTGATCGGCGAGCAATTTCTGGTGAACAAGCGCTGCGATGCGTTCGACGCGAGTGGCCACGATGCACGGGTCTTCGGCGGCTTCACTGCTCAGGCCATGTTCTCGCATACCTTCGGCTAAGGAACTGATGGCGGAGCGCAGGAATTGCATCTTCTGGGTCAGTTGGCCGATGTCGCGGTTCTCGTAGTATTCGCCTTCATCAGAGACGTACAGGTTGGAGAAGTATTTTTGTCGGAGCGCATCGAGCAAGTGGACGATCGCAATGTGCCCTTGTGTTGAACCGAATTGTGTTTTGACAAAACAATACGGCGGTTCATCGAAGGGCTTCTTCTGTGCGTCCTCGATCTGAAACAGCGAGGTCAGATGCCCCTCGGGAGAGACCAGCAAGCTGAAAGTGTCTTGACCAGGTTCCATTTCAACGATCAACCCGCGAACTACACGCGATGTGTCATGGTCGGCGAAGGAGCGCCAGATTGTTGCCCGCCCCCCAATCGCAAAAACGATATCCAGCACCCGATCTTCCATCGTCTCAATTTGGTTAACGTCATCCATCGTCCCGCGATAGTGAATCGTGATTCCCATAATTTCGAGCAAGCCTTTCTTGAGAAGTTTGCATGGACAAAAATTGAACTCAAAGTGCCCGCCGCTTCGTGTCGGCAGGTTAAGTCAATTTATTTAGCAGATTCCAACACAACTACTCTTTCCCTCCCCTTTTTATACCTTGTACTATATCCTATCGATGCTTGGCTTTGATATCATGCACTCTCTCAAATTATTTAATGCGACAGACATTGCGGCCGCGAAGTCATCTGCGAGGAAGTCGCGAACTCACCCCACTCCCCACATCGACGATCAAACGTATGGATACTCCCTTCAATTCGGCTCAGGCTGGGCTGCAGATTGCCCGCGAATTGGGCATTCCGGGTCCACAAGTAGTGGCGGCGATCGAGCTCTTAGAGGCTGGTAACACCCTGCCGTTCATTGCGCGATATCGCAAGGAAGCCACCGGAGGACTGGATGAGATCGCCTTGCGAGCGATTGAGGATGGGCTGGAGAAGGCCAGCGCGCTGCATGCCCGCAAATTGACGGTACTCAAGACCATCACCGAACAAGGCTTGTTGACCAACGACCTGCGAAAGCAAATCGAAGCGTGCGGAGATCTGCGGGATCTAGAGGCGCTGTATCTCCCCTACAAACCTAAACGCCGCACGCGTGCCACAATCGCCAGAGAACGTGGGTTGCAACCGCTGGCCGATTTGTTGCTGAGCCAAGTACCGTTGGGTAAATCACAACAGGCTGTGCTGGCTCCCTTCGTCCAACCCGACAAAGAGGTCACCGACCATCAGATGGCGCTACAAGGTGCATTGGATATCGTGGCCGAGCAGTGGGCCGAGGATCCAGCTACGCGAACCTGGATGACTCAACAAGCGCTAACCAGTGGTAAGATCGCATCGCAGGTCAAACGTGGAAAACAAGGCGAGGCGGATAAATTCGAACAGTATGTCGATCGCCAGGAACCGGCCAACCGCATCCCTTCGCATCGCCTATTGGCAATGTTGCGAGGTGAAGCTGAAGGAGTGCTCAAAGTCAATTTAGCACTCGACGATTCGCAAGTCGTGGCCGAACTTAAACCAAAACTGGTTCGCAATCGACAGTTCGAATTCTATAACGATCTAATTTCGACCGTGGATGACTGCTATCAGCGACTGTTGCATCCAACGACCGAATCGTGCGTGCTGCAGTCATTGAAGGAGAAAGCGGACGAAGAGGCGATCGACGTATTTGGTAAGAACTTACGTGAATTGCTCATGGCCTCGCCAGCGGGGCCGCGGGTCACGATCGGCATCGACCCAGGCTTTCGTACTGGTTGCAAAGTTGCCGTGGTCGATGGGACAGGCAAGTTCTTGGATAACGCCACGATCTATCCCACTCCTCCGCGCAGCGATGTTGTGGCAGCGGGGAAAACACTGCTCGACCTGATCAGCAAGTACCAAGTCGAGTTGATCGCGATTGGCAACGGAACCGCCTCGCGTGAAACAGATAGTTTTGTGGGCGAATTGATTCGTGGCAAAAACTTGCAGGTCACCAAGGTCATGGTCAGTGAAGCAGGGGCCTCGATCTACTCCGCTAGTGAACTGGCCAGCCAGGAGTTCCCCAACCTGGATGTGACTGTGCGGGGTGCCATCAGCATTGCCAGACGCCTGCAAGACCCACTAGCCGAACTGGTCAAAAGCGATCCCAAATCAATTGGCGTGGGGCAGTACCAACACGATGTCAACCAAACTCAGTTGCGTAAGTGTCTCAATCGCGTGGTGGAATCGTGTGTCAATAATGTCGGTGTTGACCTGAACATGGCCAGCGTTCCCCTCTTGTCTTACGTGGCCGGGATTGGCCCGAAGTTAGCGGAGAATATTGTCGAATATCGCAACAGCCACGGAGGATTCAAGAATCGGAAGCAGTTGGCCAAGGTTCCTAAGCTGGGCAAGAAAGCGTTTGAGCAAGCGGCTGGCTTTCTACGAATTCGCGGTGGTGACGAACCCCTGGACAACTCGGCCGTCCATCCAGAGAGCTACGAAGTGGTGCAGCGCATGGCGCGGGAGCTACAAACCGATTCTCGAGCGATGGTCGGCAACGCGACGCTGAGTCAAAAGTTGCGTCCGGAAACTTTTGTGGACAAGCGATTTGGTATGCCGACTGTCGTCGATATTATTGCCGAACTAGCCAAGCCGGGACGCGATCCACGCAGTGAATTCCGAGCTGTCCAATTTGATGACACCGTCAATTCACTCGAGGATCTCAAGCCCGGTATGATGCTGGAGGGAGTCATCACCAATGTCACCCACTTCGGAGCCTTTATCGATATCGGCGTGCATCACGACGCGCTGATTCACATTTCGCAATTAGCGAATACGTTTGTTAGTGATCCCAACGAAGTCGCGGCCGTGGGGGATGTGACGAAAGTTCGCGTGCTGGAGATTGATATTCCTCGCAAGCGAATTTCCGTAACTCGCAAGCAGCAATGATCCGCGACTTTCGCGCGAACGGCTACATCCGTTTCATCTCGCTCCCTTAGAGTCGTGCCTGTGACGCAATTGAGCAACCTACAACCACTGGCACCCAATCAACTACTGTTGCTGGACCAAGTTCAGCAGATTGTCGCCGAGCGGATGGCTGGGCAACAGGCCGGGCATGGGCTCGATCACGTCGAACGCGTGCTTCACAATGCACAGCAAATACAGTCCGAAACGGGGGGCGATCGCTTTATTGTGGAACTCGCATGCTGGTTGCACGATGTGGGAGATGCTAAGTTCAATGAGGGAATCGAACGCAGCGCCGAGATAAGCCGCGAAATTTTATGTGGATTGGGTGCCAGTCTTGAATGCACAGAGCAGGTCGCAAGCATCGTTGACAACATCTCCTTTCGCAAGGGTCGCGATGCATCGATTCTCACGCTGGAAGGGCGAATCGTCCAGGACGCTGATCGCCTGGAGGCTTTAGGGGCGATCGGAATCGTGAGGACCATAGAGTACGGTGCGGCCTTTGACCAACCCTTCTTTAGGTCGGGCTCCGCAGATGAGATCGCCAGCAGTCGCACCGGTGTGGGGCACTTCTTTCAAAAACTGTTTCGCTTGAGGGAACTGCTCAATACCGACGCCGCGCGCCGCTTGGCGGGCGAACGCGAGCAATTCATGCGAGAATTTCTGGTACAGTACTTTTCGGAAGTGGGCCTGCCTGAGTCCACAAGTCGGAAACTACTGCGAGGCCAACATGACCAACGTCAATGAACTCTCCAAACGCATTATCGCCAACGTCGAACAAGTCATTGTTGGCAAGCGAAAGCAATTGATACTATCGCTAGTCTCGTGGCTGGCTGGTGGTCACATTCTATTGGAAGATGTTCCTGGCGTCGCTAAGACAATGCTGGCTCGTGCACTGGCTCAGAGCGTCGGATGTTCCTTCAAACGCGTGCAATGCACCCCCGATTTGTTGCCCAGTGACGTGACCGGTGCCTCCATCTTCAACCCCAAGGAGGTGCAGTTTGAATTTCGCCCTGGTCCTGTCTTCACGCAAATCCTGCTGGCCGATGAAATCAATCGCGCCACACCGCGCAGCCAAGCCGCTTTGTTGGAAGCGATGGCCGAAGCGCGTGTGAGTGTCGATGGTGAGACGCATGTGCTGGAGCAACCGTTCCTGGTGATCGCCACTCAGAATCCAATCGATCATGAAGGGACGTTCCCGTTGCCCGAAGCGCAGCTCGATCGCTTTCTAATGAAGTTCTCACTCGGCTATCCAACGCTTGAGGAAGAACAACGGATGCTCGAAATGTTACAGTTCGCCCATCCGCTCGATAGCCTGAAGCCAGTGGCCAATGCCCAGGAATTGTTAGCGGCGCAACAATCCGTGCGCGCTATTCACGTCGACCCCAAAGTGCAACATTACTTGTTACAGATAGTGCACAACTCGCGCACCCATGAAGCTCTGACGCTGGGTGCCAGCCCTCGCGCTTCGCTGGCCCTGTATCGCGCTGGACAAGCCATGGCGGCGGTGCTGGGAAGAAACTACGTCCTCCCCGACGACATCAAGAAGTTAGTCGGCTCCGTCATGGGACACCGCTTAATCTTGAAACCAGAAAGCCGCCTGCGCAAGGTCACTAGCGAGCAGGTGCTGGAGGAAATCGTTGCCGAGATCGCCGTCCCCAGCGTTGCACCCGCGACGTGAGCATGAAAGAGCGTAGGTGCCAGTGAACCTCAGGCGCTAACCGTGGGCTCCGAAGTCGAATGTGCCCCAGAAAACTTATGGCTGGCGTTTGAGATTCATTAGCAGCAACCTGGTTCGGTACCGCAACATGATCCCTGCGTGACTGTGGGGAGCAACTGCAGTTGAGTTGGACCTTGCTTCCCTTTGTGGGCCAACACCGTCAGCGAACGAAACTCGATGCCGTTAATCGTTTGCCAAGGCTGCTCAGCCCGCTGGGCAATTTGCATCCCATGGAAACCAGCCGCTTCGAAGGCCTGTAAAAATTCGTCTTCGCGAAAAGCGCCAGACAAGCAGCCCGACCAGAGTTTTGGATCGCGTTGCATCTCCTCAGGTACGCTTTTATCGCTGACAATGTCACTGATCGCCGCTCTGCCGCCGGAGCGTAGTACGCGGAATGTCTCTTCAAACAACTGGCGACGATCCGACATGCGGACCAAATTCAAAACACAGTTGGAGACGACACAATCGACGCTGTCACTTGCCACAAGAGGGTGTTGTTGACGCAACTCTTCTTCGATAACGCGCAACCGCAGATAGTCGGCTGCGTCTTTTACTGGTGATTGTTTCAAACGCTCTTCGAGCAACTGCAAATCCAAACGCAGGTCTTGGATCATCCCATACCGGAACTCGACATTGTCAAATCCGATCCGCTCGGCGACTTGCGGGGCCGCCCACTCCGCCAGAGACAACATCTCTCGATTGCAATCGACACCGATAACACGTCCCTGTTTCCCAACCACTTGCGCCGCTAGAAAGCAAAGCTTGCCACCGCCAGAACCGAGATCCAATACCACATCCCCAGGCATGACGTAGGGAGTCGGATCACCGCAACCGTAATCGCGCTGGATGACCTCCTCTGGAATCGCAGCCAAAAGATCGGCCCGATAATTTACTGGACAACACAGAGCCGGCTCAACTTGATTGGCTGCTGCGGCGTAGCGCTGGTGGACGCTCGCCTCGGCAATCGCGCTCAATTTTCGCGAAATTTCAGTCATTTTATCTATCCGTTGATCCGGATTAGCGGGTGGGCATAATGCCCGTGGCGGTGGAGCGAAGGTCGCGCGGGGCGGGGAGCGGGGTGCCACGATAATAGCGGCGACGCACCGTGTTTCCATAGACATGCAACGGTCGATAGGGACGCATTTCGATGGGCGTCGATTTGACCATCACCCGCTGTTGTCCAGTAGGAACGATTTGGGTCGCCCAGCCCGGTTCTGGAGGGGTGGCGACTGAGGTGGACGTCAATGTCATGAGAGTCAATACAGTCGACAAAACAGTAGTTCTGGGACGGAAAAAGTTGATTGGTAACATGTGCTGGTTCTCCTGAGGTGGAATTGCGAAGCCAATCGATTTCGGTTTGGCTCACTAGTTATTAGGGCTAGCAATTCAATTATCGATCGAATTCCCCATCAACTCAACATAGTTTCGTTGTTCCGCTCCGAACAGTCCCCCATCGTCGCTGATCGCTCCGTCGATCCGTGCTTTTCGTTAGTTTAGCATCGTTCGGGAAATAACTTTCGTAGCTACGTTCGCCAGAACGTAGAACGCCCTGCGGTCTGGCGACCGCAGCTACGTTTAAGATCCGACACCTGTTTCTCGAACGATGCTAAACAGCGTCACTCTGCGTTGGAGACCAGGCTTTAGCCGCTTTGGGGGGGGTGACATGCGAATGCGCCTAAAGGCTGCTCTCCAACGAGCATGCGACGAAGTCTAACGCTCAAAGTGGCGTGTCCAATTCGATAACGCCTACTTAGCTTTACCCGAATCCACTTGTGCTATTCGATAGACTTTGGGCTGGTCTTCATCGCGAATATTGGTAGTCGCCATTAGGAAATCCGTCTCTCCTGCTTCAATCGAATCTCGCAGTTGTTGCAGGCTTGTACAGAGGTAGGTATTGCAAGTGACTGTCCGCTGCTGGCGGGTCAGTACGCACCCCTGGCGACCATGGAAGATGCATGAATCCGCGAATGTCTGGTCGGGAATACAGTCGAAATAAGCTGCGACGCTTTCCTGCGGGTTAGAAAATCCGTGGTCTCGCAATTGCTCGCGAAACTTAGCAACGTTGAGAAAACCACTATCGCCCCCCGGCCGACAACACAGTCCACCGCACATGCCGCAGCCGGCTCCAAGCAATCGATTAATTGTGTCTGCGCGCACGTTGGTATTCGCGTGAATAGAACGCGAGTCGACGTGCTCGCCAGTGTTTGACTCCAATTCATGGGAGTCGTCTTCGCGCCCGTTCAATGCGTGAGCTTGGGAGGCCAAGTCGAGCAGCAGGGCTTTGACGCGCTGCAACCGCTCTGCTGAGGGTGGCTGGAGGTTCTGTTCAAAATGGGGGAGCACGACCACTTTTAGCGCTCGTCGCTCAGTAGTTTTGGACAGTTCTTGAACTGCTTGCTCTCGAGCAAGTTTGGTTAGGGCAGCGCTACGTTCCTCACGCGCTCGAATTCTGATCGACACCTCAGTACTCTGTGTGAGTGCGGACTGCCAGCGCCGGCAAAACGGGCTGCCACAAATCTTCTGTGGATCGCTCATGGAATGGTTGCCAAGCAAGACCCCACAACCATTACAGAAGGTCGCCTCAGGGGCGCAGATCTTCGCAGACAGCGCTTGGCATTCCGCTCGTTCGCACAAACTGGCCGTCCCCACTCGGCGACTTGCACCACGCAGTGGTCGTCCGCAGGCTGCGCACATTGGGTGCCTACTCTGAAGATGCCGCTGCAATTCCAATTCACAGGTTGACGAATCGCAAAACTGTAAACCCGACGCAACGCGGTGCGCGGCAAGTGGCCGCTCACAGATCACGCAGCGATTCACTCGTTGATTCATGGCGAGCCATTGGCGGTTGGAATACGGTGTTCAGCAAACACAACTTTTATATTTAGCATCGACCGATGACCAGCTTTCGCGTCATAAACGTAGCTACGATCGTTGATTTCCGCAGGTTACTTAGCTGCCATGGCAGCAGTTATGACCTTGGCGACTTCTTGAGCAAGTTTGTCGTAACCTTCCTTGGTGAAATGCACGTTAGCAGGGAGCATAATCTCGTCTTGAATGGGCATGACGTAGGCGTACAGATCGTGGATCTGGATGTCATTCTCGTGCATGATCTGTGCGGCGATCGCGTTGTACTTATCGGCATCCCCCACCACACGACCGGCAGCTCCCTTGGGAACTGGAGTAGTGTTGCGCCAGATCAGCTTGGCCTTGGTCTGCTTCAGTCGCGCCACCAACTTCCGAAGATTGGCTTCGTACTCCTCAGGAGAAACCTGACGCTGATTCTTCTTATCAGCCGGATCGGCTAAGTTGGCACCTTGTGGACTCATGTACTTTAAATCGTGCAGCCCCCAATTGAAGTGGATCACATCCCACGGCTTTTCACCGAGCCACGCCTCGATCGATTTCAATCCGTTCGTGGTCGGGCCACAATTGGTGCTAGGGCGATGGACATTGGCCTTCCCCTCAAGCGCGGCGCGAACTGGCAACGTGTAACCGATGGAAATGGAATCTCCGATTAGCAACACGCGAGGCAATCCGGCAACGTCCTCGATCGGTGCCATCACTGGATTGGCAGGTCGTTCCTGCTTGGTAGCCTCTTGGGCATGTGAGATCGGAATTGTTTTCGAGTGCGCGACCCAAACCACAGTCATGGCGATGACTAAGAATTTCGCAACGGCACTTTTGTAGTTAACAGTCATTCAAGAGTTCCTCTCAGAGCTTTCATGGATTGGGTTGTCAGCTCACAATTCTAGCTGGTATGCAGGCGAGAGGGGAAATGAACTGAAACAAAATCAGTGGGTTCCTCCTGCCGGGTAGCGTGACCAACTCGACAACTGTTCTTCAATTATCCACCAACACACTCACGATCTGCAGGGTACTCGCCCGCAATTGCTTCCGTATATACGCCAATGAGACTTGAAAAGTCTGCGCAAATCCGACGCGGTAGTCGGGACGCATGGCGGCCACGTGCAGGCCGATGGGGATACCGCCAGCCATTACCACACCCCCGCTGCTTCCTGGGCCAAAGGGGGCGACAATCGAATCTCCGCCATTCACTTCGTACCGAATCACTTGTTCTAGTTTCCCGAGTTGATCGATCGCCAGCACAGGATAATACGCCTGCCAAGTCCACGCATGCTGCACACCATCACCCAAAAAACTTCCGTTGGTTCCAAGCGTTACCCATTGCAACAATCGTGGTTCATCAGCAGGCACGATCGACGGTGAGCTGGGATCAATCAAAAAGCCACTAAGCCAGAGTCGATCAAGCCCTGTCTCGATGATGCTTACATCTGGCCCACCGGGAACTCGGCCCCGCGCGATCAATCGCCCCTGAATCTCGGCGGGTCCCACCCCACAGAGCGTACGTCTTTCGACGCGCGCACGTGTTGGTCGGCCACTCTGCTCAGTGGCAAACAGATGCGATACGCTCAACAGGCCCCATCGCCAACGGGGATCTTCGGCTTCCTCAGCAGTTGGCAATGCTGGAACAGGGACGGTCGTGGTCCACCGCACTACCAGGCTAGTCGTTGCAAACTCACTTCCAAACCCGACCCGCACCCCAGTCGGTACGACTTCACCGGTCTGCCTGACAGCGGTCGATAGAGCGAGCTGATGGTACTGACGCGAATCGCGATCAAGCAGTCGCACTGCTTCTACTGGTTCAATGCGTTTGTCATCGGAGACACGTTTGAGTTTTCGCAATACATCGAATTGCGCAGTGACAGGCAAACCACTATCCGGCAACTCAGCTGGACGATCGCTGCGTTGGGGTGTGAAGCCGATCGCACGGACATTCTCTCCATCGCGTTCCGCTCCACGACGACTGAGCGTTGCCTGAATCCGTCGCAGGCGATCGAAGTTAAGCGCGGGGGGAGCCGTGAGTGGCAGATTCACCGTTGTGTCTTCTTTATCTCTAACGACCTACAAGCCCGGTAGCAGTTCCACGTCAAAACGCGACGCGTCGCCGTAGACCGATTGCAGCCAGTTCTCCGTCGCTTGGCGAATCGGCAAGGGGGCGACACCCTGCGGAATGCTCACTCGGACCGTTACGCGATCGCCATTTGCCACCCCCCGCACCTCGCCGATTCCGTCAAAGAGATCGTTCAGTTTCGCGCGGAGTTGTACTTCGAGTGCACTGAGCTGAGTGGTTGGTAGGGGCAATGAGATCGGTTCGGCCGATCCCGCTTCTCCCGCTGTCTTGGCGGCCTTAGTGGTCTCAGATTTTTCCACCTGAGGACTACGCGCATCGACGGCTGGCGTCACCGCCATTTCATCCAGCGGTAGAAAAACCATTTGCCCACCTACGAAACTCAACCCATACAGCCCCGCGTTGGGATCATTGCAGCAAGACGATTGTTGTCCACCCATGTCGAGTGGACAATGAGCGAATGGCACAAAACCGACATATCGAAAACCATACAATCTCTTGCAACCACGACCATCGCGACCAATGATCGATTCATAGAATCCGATCGGGACGTTTCTAGCCGGGACAGTGAAGGAGACTTCGGCATTTTTCGCAGTGCCACCAGCCGTCGGCACCACATCTCCCACAGCGCTCAGCAAGCTAGCCACCGCCTTGACGTTCTCATCGGTTTGACTGTCGAGCTCCTGACTGATCTCGGTCAGATTCCAACCATCCTGGAGCTTGATCCCCACGTTGGCCGTTCCCAATCCGCTACGCACATCGATCGCATATTCTTCGCTGTAGTCAGGGAGATAGACGAGCGAAATGCGGACCACGCCTGGCACGATCGTGGTCTGGTTCTTCTCGAGCGCAACTTCTGCCGGCTCGATCTTCAAATAGGGCTTCGGACGATAGTAGCGAATCCCGCGATCAGTGGCCGTCGGATTGGCGCGCACGATCACTCGTGGAGTACAACCCATGCAAAGCAGCGAGCAAACGAGCAGTAGCCAGACAACGATCGCAGTGGATCGCGGGGATTGAAGATACAACCTGTGCCTGTTGACGGATGGATTCATCCCCATATCTCCTGAAAGCCTGACGATCCCTGACGAGGTTAGCGCATGCTCCGTTTCTATCGGTCGTATCGACAGCTCTACTTATGCTGGCAGTTCCAAAAGTGCGGTCGCTCCCTTTAGGTAATCTGTAGCGGGAGGGGAGTAGGGGAGTAGGGGAGTATTGGGTGGCACTGGCATGGCCAGTGGAGATCGAAGGAGTTCGTTGTGATCTAGCGAGTCGCTCCCCAACACGTCGAAGTAATGAAGTTAACACTACCAAAAATGTTCCAAGTTCCAAGTTTTGGGTTCCTAGCCACTAGCCACTAGCCACTAGCCTCTAGCCTCTAGCCTCTAGCCTCTACCCCTTGACACCACTCACCAATTGTATTACAGTAGTGCAACAGTGATACAAACAGACGAGGGGCGTTGGTGCATATTGAATTGTCAGTCCGCGATGGCGTGCCGATCTATCGGCAGGTTATCAACCAAATACGCTATTCGATCGCCGCCGGGAAATTGACCGTCGGCGATGAGCTGCCACCGATTCGCGCGCTGGCGGAGCAATTGTCGATCACTCCCAATACAGTCGTCAAAGCCTACGATGCGCTCGAGGCAGAGGGACTGGTCATCAAACGCCAAGGGGCCGGGACGTTCGTAGCTGAACTAACTTCGCCTCTGAAAAAGAGCGAGCAACGACGATTGCTGATCGAGCGGGCCGATGCACTCCTGGCCGAAGCCAAGCAACTCAATTTTAGCTACGAAGAATTGCTGGAGCTACTATGCAAACGACAAGTGGTGCTCGAAAAATCTTGGTCGAAAGAGTAATGCCATGTCTGACAATGTAATCCAAGTCCAAGGGCTGTCGCGACGCTTCGGCAAATCGTTGGTACTCGACCAGATCAGCTTCGATGTGCAACCGGGCTATGTGTATGGCTTGGTCGGTGCCAATGGCGCAGGGAAGACGACACTCATGAAGCACTTGCTGGGGCTACTCAAGGCGAAGCAGGGGACGGTGCGTGTCTTTGGCCAGGACCCCGTCAAAAACCCAGTCGAAGTGCTGAGCAGAATTGGTTACCTGTCTGAGGAACGCGACCTGCCGGAGTGGATGCGAATTGACGAACTGTTAAGTTATACCGGGGCCTACTACTCGAATTGGGACGCAAACTACGCGCAGCAACTGCTAAAGACATTTGGATTGGATGCCACCAAGAAGGTCAAGCAACTTTCGAAAGGGATGCGTGCCCAAGCGGGTTTGATCGCGGCAGTCGCTCATCATCCAGAGTTGTTGTTGCTGGATGAGCCGTCGACTGGCCTGGATGCCGTCGTTCGCAAGGACATCCTCAATGCGCTTGTACGCACTGTGGCCGACGCGGGGCGCACCGCTATCTTCTCTTCGCACCTGTTGGACGAAGTGGAGTTGATGTCGGACTACCTGTTCATGATTGATCGCGGTCGGTTGGTCCTGCATGGTAGCTTGGACGACATCCGACAACAACATCAGTGGCTGAGCTTGCATTTCGCAACCGCACTGGATGCTCTGCCACAAGTCACCGGAATGCTGTCAGCTAGCGGAGGTGGCAAACATTGGAATGTGATTTGTGAAGGTGACGCAGATGTGATCGCTCACGGTTTGCGTGAGCAGGGTGGCGAAGTGCTTCAAGCCCGCACCGCCTCGTTGCAAGAGATCTTTATCGCACGCGCACGAAAAGTTGAGTCAACCCATGAGTGATGGGCGAAGAAATCTGTTAGCTCCTCCTTCTCAGGTGTTTCGTGCACTACTGTGGGAACAATGGCGTTTGAGCCGCATGGAATTGCTGATTCGCACGGCATTAGCCGGGGCATTTGTCTTGCTGTTCTCAGCGATAATTCCAATCCAGGATGAGAGTGCATTACCTGTCTTGCGAGGCATCTTGCTATTCGTCATCGGCCTGTCCGCCCTATTTTCTGGCTCGTGGATCAACGACTTCGATAGTCAACAACTTGGTTTTGCCTATCGATTGGGCTTCACGCGACCTATTGCGACGCGCTGGTTAGTGATCGTCCCCGTCTGTTTCTCGCTAATTATGTCGCTGCTGTACTTTCTCGGCGGCGCGCTAGCTGTTTACTTGTTGACGGGTTTGGTGTTTCCACTGGTTGGCCCCGCCGCAATCATCACCTGTACTGTTTGTTTGTTCATCGCCGGTGCATGGGCACCCACACGGATTGACGGTCGAATAGTGGGGATGGTCGGTGCTCTAGTCGCAAGCCTTGGTTGGCTGTTGTTGCGAGATTACTTTTTAGCTGATCCCGACCCAATTTTGTTGTCCATCGGCAAGCCTGGCTATCTCGATTTGGCTTGGTACGAGTACTTGGGATTACTGGCAGTTGGCTGTGCCTCAATTGCAGCGACGATCAAGTCGGTCGATTTGCAAAGGCACGGTGAGGGGCTCTTCGAATCCATTTTCGGAAGTTGGTGGGGGGGGACGCGATCGAGCACATCAAGTCAAACTGCGCCTTCGGACAACGTGTCACAGTCTTTCACAAGTCGAAGCGCAGAGCAGCCACGCACGCTTTCGTTTCGCAATCGAGCGAGTGCGCAGATCTGGTTAGAGCTACGACGCTCCGCACCGATGTTGTTGGCTGCTTGCATAACTCTACCTGCAACGCTATTCGTCTTTCTGTGCCTGGATATTCGTTGGGAGTTTTCGCCGCGTGCTTGGATGGGAGCCATGGTCGTACTCCCGGTCGTCTGTCAATTTCTAGCCACCGACAGAACGCTCGGTATCACGCACAAACAGGGACGAGTGTGGTTGTCGCCGTTTGACGCCACGCGACCGATGCGCTGCGATCAAATGATCGGTATTAAAGTATTCGTCGTGTTCGGTTGGTCATTGTGTGGCTTCTTAACCACAGTGCTCTTCGCGGGGCTGTATTCCCTGTTGTCGAGAGAATACGAACACTGGCTCAACGACTTGCGAGCGATTCAGGCTGTGGTGGGACACGTTTCACCCGTGTGGTGGGGAGTAGGAATGATCAACCTACTCTTCGTATTTTTGAGCAGTACCACGTTGTTGTTCGCTCAAGGACTGTGGATGTCGCGATTTCCTAGAGTGTTAATGGCTGGTTTGATAGTACTGATAGTACATTGTGGCATCTTCGCGTGGGATGCTGGCCATGATTGGCCATGGCTATTGCTTTGGAAGTTTTACGGCTATGCGATTCCAGTAGCGATCATGGTGGGATGCGTGATTGCGTTGGTGATGGCCATTCGAGCTGGCTATTTGAGCAAGACATATTTCTGCGTCGTGCTTGGAATGTGGTTGATCTACGCTGGTTCCACGCTGTGGTTGTTCGCCAATTCGTCACCACCATTTCCCATCCCGCTCATGGCCTATCTGTTCGGTGTAGCCGCGTTGTTGGTTCCCTTAGCCAGCGCTGCTTTTGCGCCGTTGGCCTTCGCCGCGCATCGCCATGGCTAACAACGATAAGCTCCTAGTGCTTTGTCTCCATATTATTTTACGGTTGCGGTATCTTACCCTCCCGCGCGTAACAGTTGCTACAGCAGGTAGTTTTGATTCGCGGGAGGGTCGTCGGCGAGCCCCAGCGAGCTGGCGGGGAGGGCAAAATGCTCAGTGTTTTCCCTCCCCGATGACTCGCCAGGGCTCGCATCGACCCTCCCACGAAATAGTCTGCCAGCTGGCGAAAACTAACTGCGTGGGAGGGTGAATTGCGATGCACTACACCCTGAGACCTAATTGTGCTGAAGCACTAGTCCTTTTTTTGTGCAGCGACACTCAGAGCGTAGACGGCCACTTCACCGTAAGCCTCAGCCTCGTCCCCCTTACTGAGATTGGACTGCGTGTAGCAGCCGACCTTAAAGTAACATCCTGAGCGAGAAACCGGCCAGTTGAGCTTCAATTCGCCGTTGTACCAGACCTCTACTCGACCTTCACCAGCAGCAATTTGCAATTGAAAGCGCTGGCCGAGTTGGTAGTTCGGTTCCATAACCACGTCGGCCTGACCTTCGCGTTCAATGAACAGCTTTTTCTTTTCTAATCGAATCATCAATAGATCATCATCGGCATCATGGATCTGCGCACACACTACGTGCGGTTTTTTAAGCGGGAGGGCTGTGACGGCTTGCTCCACACTCATTACCTGCCGCTGATTGTCATCGGTGCTCCATTGAGTTTCATGCTCTCCTCCAACCGACATCTGCCGCAACTCGCTTCGCGGATAGCTCGAACCCTTGGTCGTGGGACTGCCACAGGCCGCGCGAAACAAAACAGCATCTTTCTCCGCCGACAAGTAGAAGCATCTCGGATCTGTAAAGGAATCGAGTTCAGGCTGTAGTACTTCATCCGGTTTGCCTGGTCGCGGCGTGTCGAATGGGATTGTCAATTTCCAATCGCTCAGATCAAGTACTTGGACTGGCAATTGCGAGGACAATTCGGTTGAGGTGGCGAGCTTGAGCTGCACTGCGGAAAAAAGCCATTTTCTCGCGGCGGTGCGAGCCAGACTGGGACGCAAAATCCACGCATCGTTGTGATTGCGAAAACCTGTGCTGGTAGATGTTAGCGTGTCTAAATCTACTGTGGATGCCAGGCTGGGTGAACTTAAGTACCGGCGCGTCGCCTCAATTTGGTTTCCCTCTGCGCACACGAACTGCGGACGGCTTTGCAACCGTTGCAATCGCTCTTTGGCTGCGACTCGATCCGAGCCAGGATAGGGCCAGTTGCGCACGCCATCGTAGTGGCTGTATGCGAAGAAACCACACCATAGATCCGAAGTTCGTTCATCTTGTAGACCGAGATAGTTGCAGGCCAACGCTCCGCGTGAAAAACCACACAACACAACTCGCTCGGGGTCGCCATGATAATCGCGACAGACGGTCTCCAGCGCCTCACGACCATACGCTAATGTGGGCTGCGGGTCGTAGGTCGGTGCATCCCCCCACCACTTGAGCGCCAGACTGTCGCCTGCGGCATTCAAGTACGGCAGACTCAACCAAATGAAGTCTCGTCCAGCGGATAGACCGTATCCGAGCTTGCAACCCTCGGGGCGACCGTTGCAGGTATCACCAAATTCATTCTCGTAACCGCCGTTGCCTCCCCATTCGACCAATACCGGCAATCGCTCCCCATCCTGTTCCCAGTTTTCGGGCAAAAACAACACGTGGTAGACCTCAGTATCTTTCCATGCCGGGAGTGCCTCTTTGAATCTCTTTCCTGGCAGCGGTCGACCCGTGCTCAAATCGGGAACGCTCAAATCGGAAGCGATCGAGCGAATATCAGGAAAGTCTTGCGCGCCTATTTCGGCACTGAGAAAAAACACACACGTTGCTGCTACGAAGTAAGTTAACGATCGAGTCACGCGAATACCTTCCAGCCTAAACTAATCATGAGTTGGATCAAAAGCCAAGCGAATCCATTTGGCACTGGAAGCTGTCGATTGAGGTTTTTGCACCGCTTTGCATGGAAATTGCAGAAGTTGATTCGCATGAAAAAGTACGGCGCTTTGCATTACAACAGATCGGATCATGCTTTGAATTTACTTGGGACAACAATATATCGTGTTTCGTCGCAAAGCAAGCTCTCAAGTGTTCACAATCCATATCTGTGCGTGAGTCGGCTATGGCCGCTCTTCATAGGATAAACAGCGATGGTTCTTGCCACCACTCAAAGATATTCGTCAATAATTAGACACTTCTCGCTGATCGCCGGTTTAGTTTCGGTGCAACTCACCCTCCCACCGTAAGTTACGTCGTATTCGACGTAACTTACGGTGGGAGGGTCGGAGCCTAAGCGACGGGGAGGGAAATTCCAGCCAAGCCCCCTCTCCGCTCGCCGACCAACTTCGTCGGTGCCCGTCGCGACTCTCCCACTGGGTAGAGTTAGCCTTACTGGCGATCAGCGAGAAGTGTCAAAAATTAGACAACGTACGAGCTAGATTGCAAGAGAAATACTCTGTCTCAGCGGAGGATTTAAAATGGGCTGAGTCATTCTTGTAGACGTACTAGATTCCTAATTACTGCTAGGCAATTGTAGACAATACATTTTCTCACGTATGTCCCCTTTGCATAGCTGGGAGGCACTAAAACGGTCGTAAGGGAATCGCTCGAAGAAATCAGAGACGATCCCACGGGACCCATTCTAGTCCACTTCGCGTCTCAGGCCGAAATTCCAACCCAGCAAATTATCCCCCTGGAGAAATCGGTGGTTGAACCAATTCATTACTTCGAGCGCTTAAAACGGCACACGAAACGTCTTACTCAACTGCTTCGACTCCACTGGCCAAGCCAGTGCCACCCACTCCATCACTCCATCACTCCATCACTCCGTCGCCGGTACTCCGCGACTGGCTTCAAGGGTGCGGCGTTGTTCGACTGACTGATGCAATGCCGGTTCATCGTTGCCGTCGCCATCGAAGTCACCGACAATCACGGTTCCGTCTACGGAATCGAGTTGGAACACACGATCGGTCGCATCAAAACGACCGTTACCGTTGGAGTCGATCAGGACTTGATCGCCACGGACAACGGCGAGTTCATCTACTCCATCGCCATCGAAGTCGCCAACCAAAGGGAGATCTCCCTTGCGTCCGAACTCACGCTGCTCATCGTGCTCGTCGGTCAATTTACCATCACCGTTGACGTCGAGCAACCAGCGGCCATCGCGATAGGTGCCAATCGTGGCGATACCGTCACCGTTGAAGTCACCACTGATGGCGACATCTTTTTCACCGCCAAAGCGGAAGACGTGGTCAATCAAGTCGGCGCGGGCCACACCACTATGACTCCGCTTGAGCCAACGTGGATCTTCGGCTGCCTCTTCGGGCGTAGGGGGGACGTTCTTAGCTTTGACGCGCCGGCCGTTTTGTGGGTCAGGCAATCCGGGTTCGTTGGCTACTGCACGATCGTCACCCGGCCACTTGAGCCCAAAAATTCCCACATCATCCTTGCCATCACCATCCCAATCGCCGACAACGGGTTGATCTCCACGCTTGCCCAGTCGCAGCCAAATGTCACTTTCGTCCCAGCGACCGTTGGCGTTGATATCGATGAACCATTCTCCGTCTAGGAACAATGCCAACTCATCGAAACCATCGCCGTTGAAGTCGCCCGCCAGTGGTTCTGCGCCAGGCAAATCGAAGACCATGCGTCGGCTGGATGGTTCCATACGTGGATTGGTACTAACAATGTGCCAGGTCGATTCCTTCAAACCGCGAACGCTCCAAGCGTAGACATTCAAACGATCGGCAACCTCGGCGATTTGGGCCTCGTCGACCGGTTCACCACTACGCGTTCCCCGCGGAGTACCTCCGTTGATGACGCTCAAGTGCCAAGTGGGCATTTCCAAGTGACCATAGCCGATCAGTAACGGCAGTGGTGCCCACAGTGGAGGAGTTGCATAGATGGGAGCCAGCGGTTGATAGAGGGGAGGTTTCTCGAAGAGTTTATCTAGTGGCGGTGGGTCCTTGGGAATGGGTGGCACCGGGGTCTCACGTTTCGTGATGACTTCGCTAAAGTTGTTCTCTTGAGAATGTTGTCCCGCTTCAACGCTGATCGCCAAGATCGCATCCATGCCTGGATTGGCTTGAGGATCGGCCAATTGCAACAGACTCATAATCGATGTCGGTACTGATTCACCACGGTTGATGGCAAAGCCGGTCGTCGTGCCAGGTGTGTCCAAGCTGTCTATGTAGCCTTCGGGCTGTTGTTCGTAAACGTGATATGTGCCGGGGCGCAGACCAGTGAAGACAAAGTGACCGTTGGCATCAGTGCGAACTTCGATCGTTTGTCCAGTGTAGCTTCCTGGAAGAGCACGCGATGCATCGATGGGTAGGCCAGTTAAAGAACGCAGTTGCAACACGACACCTGCCAGTGGAGCGTCATCTCCCGTGCGCAGTCCATCGCGAACGGTGCGGATGTCGTCCGGTAACTCACCCGTCGAATTGCTGATCACTGGGCCGTCTTGAAACACATAGCCGGAGATCTGTGCGGGTGGGAGTTCACAGAAGTTGGCTTCGGTAATGGTTTGTCCCGAGCCTACTTTGATGCTGCTGATCAAGTCATCTTGGCTGGCATCGCCCCCAGTCCGCGGTGCAACTTGACCTCCCTGGAAATAGCCGAGCGGCTGTGTTTCGCGAACGGAATAGGTGCCAGGCTTCAAGTTGGCGAACGAATAGGCCCCTTGAGCATTGGTGAGTGTATTAGCCACGACGGAACCTGCCGCATCGAGCAATTCGACTTTAATGTCCGATAGTGTTTGTTCGTTGGCATCGAGTAGACAATCGAAATCGAGATCGGCGAAGACGATGCCCGCAATTGAGCCAGGGATTTGTTCGCAAAAATCATAATCAACGAGATTGTTGCCAGCAGCGAGGCTGATCTTCGAAATGACATCTTGCAGACTGGCATCGCCGCCACCGGAACCCGCCTTCTGGCCACCTTGGAAAAAACCGCTGGGTTGTGTTTCGCGTACGCTGTATTGTCCGGGACGCAAATTGTCAAACTTATACTTGCCTGCGGTATCGGTCTGCGTGGTGGCAATGACATTGCCCGCTGCGTCGAGCAGGGTGACGGTCACGCCAGCGATCGGTTGTTCATTTGCGTCGCGAATGCAGTCCTCGTCAAGGTCGACGAAGATGTTGCCAGCGATCGACGCGGGAGTGATTTCGCAAAAGTTGTAGTCCACCAAGTCGGTACCGGCGGTTAAGTTAACTTGGGAAATCGTGTCTTGCTGACTATCGTCGCCACCACCCGAGCCTGCTTTCTGTCCACCTTGCAAGTAACCTACTGGTTGAGTTTCACGGACAGTGTAGTTGCCTGGGCGCAGACCAAGAAATTCATAGCGTCCCTGCCCATCGGTTTGCGTGGTGGCGACCACTTTGCCGGTCTCGTCGAGCAGCGTGATGGTTACTCCCGCAATAGGAACTTCACCAGCATCGAAGGAACAGTCTTGATCGGTGTCAACAAAGACCGATCCTACAATGGAACCAGGAGGGATTTCGCAAAAGTCATAATCAATCAACGCAGCGCCAGGCGTTACATAGATGGCTTTGATCAAATCAGCTACGGAAGCATCACCTCCGCCGCTCCCTGCATGATGTTCCCCTTGAAAGTAACCAGTCGGTTGTATTTCGCGAATCGAGTACTGACCGGGGAGCAAGTTGTCGAACTTGTACCGCCCCGTTGCATCGGTGAGGGCGGTTTGCAACACGCTACCAGTTGGACTGAGCAGCTCTATGGTCACGCCCGCCAGAGGCATTTCACCGGCAGCGTCCAGAAGGCAGTTCCCATTGCGATCCGAGATGACTCGCCCCGCGATACTCCCCGGCAAAATCTCGCCGAAATCGTAGTTGATACCGCTGGAACCAGCCGGGATCACAATCGCTGACAGCACGTCGCCAGTGGCATCGTTGCGCCCTACGACATTTCCCTTGATCGTTCCAACCGACGCTTGGCCAGCGATATAGTTGGCGGGAGTCTGTTCGGTGACACGATAGGTTCCGGGACGCAGGCGATTGAATTGATAGTAGCCATCGGTGTTGGTGCGAGTTTCGGCAACTTTTTGTCCCGCTTCATCCCAGAGTGTAACGAGGACACTGGCCAGTGGTTGTTCGCTTGTGTCGCGACGACCGTTGTTGTTTTGATCGTAGAACGTATGACCGCTCAAATCGCTGGGGGTAATTTCGCAGAAGTCGTAATCGGTCGCTGCAACGCCACCACCAAGGATGATTTGTTTGATCTCGCTACCGTTGGACCTGGTCCCTCCGGCCGTACCAACCTTCGCGTCTCCTTCCAGCAGTGCTGCCGGAGTGGTTTCGGTGAGCGAGTAGGTCCCAGCTCGCAAATTGGTGAATTCATATTTACCATCAGCACCAGTGCGCTGCGTGGCGATGACTTGGCCGCTGGCGTTGCGAAGTTCAATCAACACACCGGCCAGTGGAGCTTTTTCGGAATTGCTGCTGAAGCAATCAAAGCCGCTGATCACCACACACGTATGACCACTAATCGACGCTGGCAAATTTTCAGCGAAGTTGAGTTCGGTAGCGTGCTGGTCTCCCAACAACAACTCAACTTGGGTGAGCACATCGGGGTTACCCACTTCGATGCGCCCCGCTACGGCACCGTTGTTGAGTCTCCCTGCAGAGGCACCAACGCTATAGTAACCGTCGGGTTGGCTCTCGCGGACTTGATAGGTGCCCGGCATCAAGCCGAGGTTGGTACCGAATGTGTATTTACCTTGACTGTCGGTCGTGGTCGAATGACCGGTGGAGACGTAACTGCCGTTCTCCAAGCGATACAGATCGAGCTTGACTCCCGACAAACGCCGTTCGCCAGCCTGTAACTTCAAGTCCTCATTGGCATCGACGTAGACGGTACCTGCCAACGAAATGGGCTTGGGGATCTGCTGCAAAGCAAAACCGCCGCCAGCGGAGCGATCGCGTTTGCCCCCCTCATTGTCAGCAGGGAGAGGCAAACCCGATTGTGTGAGCCATACATCGTAGCGATTGATGAACTTATCTTGCCCAGCGGTTATTTCGTAATGCGGAGCTGAAAATTGTGCAGACAGTTTTGAGTTCTGAAATTCGACACCCGAGGTGATCGGATCAAATCCGTCGTTGATCACCGTCAGATCTGTTTCAGTAGCGTCCCAGAATTGGACTTCGTCGACGTCGATGCTGAAGACCAACAGGTCGCCCGCCACGAAGTTGGTGAAGTCGAGAACCAGCTTGGAATCGCCGTCCTGCACGGTGGCTCTCACAGTTGCGTTGGGATTCTGAGTTTTCAGTTGGATGATCTGGAAGGCGAACGCATGGTCCGCTCCGCGCCCGCTCTCCACTGTATCGAAGAACAGATCGCCGAGTCCAAAACCCGGGGTGTTCAAATCGCCATCGATCGTGAGACGGTTGAGTTGCGTATTCGGAGCGCCCCCGTTGAAAGTAACATGGAACAAATCGCCATGTTCGTCGGAGCCAACGTCCTCCTCGATGTAGACCGCACCAATTTGAATCATGTCGGCGGCCATCATGTGCCGCGGCTCCATGGCTTCGACCAACGCCGTCCGCGTTTGCCGACGCATGTGCGCCTTAAATTGCTGCGATTTGTTCTTGCGACGCGTGGTAGCTGAGGTATCGCAAGTGGCCGTTGCACAAGCAGGGGTGCTAAACCACCGCGACAATCGATTGACTTGTTCTTGTAAAAACAACGCACACCTCCGTGAAAGAACTTACCACCAAAATCGCTGATCGCTCCGCGATCAGTGCTCTCTGTCGCTATTAAGCAATGGATCGGCGGAGCGATCCACGACTTTAACGACACTACCGAATCTGCAAACTACGATCCATCTTCAGTGGCGCGGAAACCGGTTGGCCACGATCGGAACGACGCTCGCCGATGCGCTCCAAATTCCATATTCGTACTGTCGTATCAAACGATCCACTAGCTAAGTACTCACCACACGGGATCATGACCGCCACGGTCCCGGCATGACCTTTCAATTCCGCGATAGTTCGTCCCGACGAAACGTCAAACAGTACGATCGAATTGTCCGCTCCTGCAGCCGCTACCATTTGGTCGTTGATCAAGCACATCGACATCAGTTTGCCACGGGCTATTTCAATATCCATCACCGATCTGCCCGAGGCGATATCAAATCGCACCAACCGCCGATCTTCTCCTACGCTGCTTACTTGTGTACCGTCCACCGAAAACGCAGCGGTAAAAACTCGTCGTTTGTGTTCACGATAATGCGCAATCTCGGCACCGGATTCGGTGTCCCACACACAGATCTCACCCAAGCGACCACCGCGCAATAACCGATTTCCATCTGGACTGAAACGGACGCAACGTTGGTCTTGCGATTCACAACTCAGGCGATGCTTTAAGCGATTGGTGGTCAAGTCCCAAATCAAAACCTGATCGGTGAAACCGCAGACCGCCAACAAGTTTTTTTCGGTCGACAGAGTTATTGCGCGGATGGCATAGTCTTCTTGCAAGACTTGAACGTACGAGATCGGATATTGATGATTCCACTTGAGCACTCGCCCATCATTGCCGGCCGAGTACAGCTCCTGCGAATCGCTGGAAAAGACCAAAGACTGTATCCAATCGGTATGACCTGTCAGCGTGCTGAATGTTTTACCAGTGGCGACATTGATGATTCGAATCGAGTGATCGTCGCCAGCAGCAGCGATAAAGCGTCCATCGTGAGAAGCTGCCAAGGCTGTAACGACTGGTGCGGAATCGTGTTCTGGGAGTGGTGCCAAGCGAATCTCGAAGGAATCGACTTCATCCACCATGTCGGCACCCACAGCAGGTGCACGGCCTGCGGAAACTCCGACCAGTTGCGAAGCTGGTTCGGGTGCTTGACCCCGCACCAGGGTGGGAAACAGGCTCAACGCAGCCGCGCACCATGCTATTCCGCACACGCTTCGAGTCAAGAAAATTCGCTCTCTGACCGTCGGGATGCAAGCCGTAATCATCGTGTGCCCAATCCATGACTCAAGGGACAATTAAAGATATTCCATCACCTTCGTTATCGACCTGTGTGGCGGAAGAATATAGAGGTTTTGGTAAACTTTGCCGATTAAATCGACTTTAGCGAATCTCTTAGCCGGTTGTAAGGTTAAGTGGATCATTCTCGAGAGCGACCTCAAGACCTTTAAATGCTTGCGCAAGTGGGTAATTGTGTAGTAAACCAGTGCTTGTCCCTCACCGACATCGAAAACGAACCCTACGATGCACAATCGCTGGCCGAAGCACTGTGGAAAGTCCAAGCGACTCGATCAACGGACGCACTTGCAAAGTTCCTCTATGGCTACCGCAGCATCGATGTCTTCTTACGAGCGGCGGAGGAAGTTCGCCCAGGCCGTGCGAAGCCTGACAATGGGTTTGGCAGCGACGCGGGACGAAAAACCATGGATTGCATTCTCTCCTGGCAATCCGACCACGGCGACTGGCCAAAGAACTCTGATACCACCACGAAGCCCTTCTCAGGCGAACGTTCAAAGCTCCAGGGGACCTTCGACAACTGCAACGGCGGGATAGATTGTCCGTTGAACTGAGACGCTTCGCTCCGCACACGTTATGCGGATAGTAAAGAACTAGCGTCTGCTGCGAACCAGTCTATCGTAGCGCAAGCGAGCTTGGCAAGCTTTTTGATGGATACCGCAAGTGCTCAGCAGAGAATTTCACGGCGGATAGAGTGGTCCAAGCGGCCGTTTGGGCGAGGGTCAGGTAGCGGGCCAAGTATTTCAGTACATGCTGCGGGGATGATTTGGCCGTCGGTGGCCGCTCGATGAATACGCACCAGTCGTGCTCTAGTAAGCTGTTAGTAAACTTGGCCCAGGCCGGAGGTTCCTGGAGAACAGTTAGCTCACCTTCGATCGCCAGCCGGCCGCGGCGATGCAGGGATTTGAGTTTCTTCAGAAAGCGTTTGCTGAAATTCGAACTGAGCTTCCGGTTGTCGACTAAGGTTGGATGGTGTACCGGAACTCCCGTTCATCGCTGGGTTTCGGACGCGAACGGTACTAAGCGAGTCCGCAGCGATGCGAACCCGTTGTGGATGTAGTTTAGCACCAAGCATGTTCGTCACGCAAGCAAGATTCCACGCCGCCACTGAAGCCGAAATTCGCGACAGGAATATTTGTAACGACAGGAAAATTTGCGATGATCAAAAAAGCCGACCACGTATGAATAAGCAGTAATGGCTCAAGTCGCGCCAGCCTGTGAAGCCAACCGCAACTAGTGGTCCGCTCCGTT
>JBGSJT010000251.1:0-3375 GCA_041741715.1 Pirellulaceae bacterium
TCGAGGGTGGAAACAATCCGCCAGCTCTGCCGTGTGTCACCATGCGGCAGGGCATTCTTTAGGAATTGTTTTTATCCTCCCATGCCTCAGAAAACCTAAATCCCCCTGCGAATCCACCCACACATTCTTCCATAGAGCCAATTTTTTTTTTGCCATCATTCTCTTGCCGCGTGATGGTCAAGTGTTCCACATCAATCACGGTGCTGATGTGTCGGCACTGAAGTAGCTGTGATGGAGAGTGTGGTCGGGGATCGTTCCACGACAATCTGTGGCTGGGAGATTTCGAGCGTGGCTTCGCCGAGAGTCCAGATGTCGCCGATGCAGACGTCACGTTCTGTCAAATCGTCAACAGTAAAGTTCTCGCCAAAGTCGCCTCCCATCAGGTTGGGCAAATCCAATGTGTCGCGCCAGTACGGATAGTGAGCCGACGGGTAGACACAAACGGCCTTGTGTGGACCGCCGTGATGAATCAAATCGGCCTGCCCATCACCTGCTAGGTTTGTGGTATCTAGCCAGATCGGCTCGGTCACGGATACTTTAAGAAACCCGGACACCCAGGGTTTGTCGGACGCTATTTCTCTTGGCTTTCCAACTTGGATCGAGGCAACGCGATTCATAGTCTCAAATCTCAATTCATCGGTTACTTGTTCGGCTAGCCTGAATGGCACGGGAGCGGCTCTTCGAGTAAGATTGTATATCGAGCATCACCCGCTAAAGCCTAAATGGGACGCCGCCACAATTGAATGTTGACCTCCAAGTCAGAAAGTGACACGCTGCTTGGCTCCGCTTTGCAATCAAAGCTGGGGCATTGGGCATGGCCAATCTTCTTCACTACGCTTGTGATCATCGCGGGTGCATATACTTATTATGCGGTACGCCAGTCCGCGAGAAGTAATGTTGAGTCAAAACTAACGGCCATCTTGGAGACAGAAGTTAAGGCGCTGAGCATCTGGATTCATGAGCAGCAGCGCACCGTGGCGTACTTTTCCGATCGAGACGATGTACGAGCTGTCGTGCTGGAGCTCCTGAGACTCAACGAAGACTCGAGCTCCGCCCACCAGAGCCCGCAAGAGGAAACGGCGAGCTACTCTGCAATGGAAACATTGTGTCTTCAAACCATGGGCTCGTTTGGCTACATCGACTATCACTTGCTGACTCCGCAGGGTCGGATTGTGGCTGCCGCTGATGGGCGGCGGGTTGGCCAGAGTGTCCCCGCGTCTTGGTCAAAGTACTTACCGACGCTAGCTGCAGGGCAAGCCATTTTTGCACCACCTGCCATCGAACACTTTGCGGCGTCTGGCGTGGAGCAGCGTGCAGGGGAAGAGTCGCCCGCCTTACTCATCGTCGCCGCGCCTGTCTATGATGCTCGCCGACAGATCGTCGCCACCATTGCCTTTGGCATTCATCCTGAGCAAGAGTTCACAGGCATTTTGTCGGTCGCACGCAGCGGTGAGTCCGGCGAGACCTACGCGTTCGACTCCCAGGGGTGGTTGATTTCCGATAGTCGCTTTGATCAACAGTTTGATGCGTCTGGGCGATTACGAGAAGGAGCTAATGACTTCCCCCTCAGTCCCGCACTGCAATTTCAACTGCACACTCCCGGCCAAAATGACTTGACGGACGTGGTGCGATCAGCGTTGAGGGCGCATACTCGCGGTGACGATTCGATTGGTTTGCTCCTCGACGGCTACCAAGACTATCGCGGGGGTGTGTCGGTAGGCGCCTATCAGTGGCTGTCGCAGTACGATTTTGGCGTGGTCACACGACTTGATTATCAGGCCGCTTACGCTCCCAGTTTACTACTGAGAAATCTGTTCGCGGGGCTGTTCCTGATTGCGCTCGTGGCGGCTACTGTCAATATTATCAATACTCAGCGACTGGCTCGTTTTCAGTCTCGCGTGGCCGAGGCAGAGCAAAAGGTTCGCAAGCTGGGGCAATACACTTTGCAAGAAAAGATTGGCGAAGGGAGTATGGGGGAAGTCTATCGCGCGACGCATGCCATGCTCCGCCGCCCCACGGCAGTGAAGCTCCTGCGGCCTGGGCGGAGTAGCGAATTGGCCATTGCTCGCTTTGAACTTGAAGTACAAATGACCGCCTTGTTAACTCATCCCAATACCGTCGCGATTTACGACTATGGTCGCACGCCCGATGGAACCTTCTACTATGCGATGGAGTTTTTGGATGGCGTCGATTTAAACCGACTCGTGAAGCATGCTGGACCACAACCCGACGGACGGGTCGTTGCGGTCCTCCGACAAGTATGCAATTCTCTGACCGAAGCGCATGAAGCTGGTTTAAATCATCGCGACATCAAGCCCGCTAATGTCATTCTTCTGCGGCGGGGGCGGCGCGCCGATATTGTCAAGCTGCTTGACTTTGGCTTGGTTCACGATGTTCAGCAACGGGAGCAGGTTGTCGATGGCGGTGCTTTGGCTGGGACACCTGCCTTTATGTCGCCGGAATCGTTTCAGACCCCGCATGAGATCGACGCCCGTAGCGATTTGTACGCCGTGGGAGCGCTCGGCTATTTCTTGCTGACGGGCAATTACATTTGCGATGGGAAAGATATTGCCAGCATCGCCGTACAACATGCTCAGCGGATCCCAATTGCACCGAGCGACGTGCTTGGACGCCCCGTTGATAGTCAGCTTTCCGCGTTGGTGATGCAATGCTTGGAAAAGTCCCCAGCCGATCGCCCGTCGTCGGCGGCCGCCCTGTCGAAATCACTGAGAAGTTGTGCCAGTGCGGCGAGTTGGACTCAGGAGGCTGCGAACCGTTGGTGGGACGAGTATAGCCAGCATGCAGCTCAGCCAGGGAGCACCAACGCTAACGATGAAGCCCTCTCTTCAGCCTATATGGCTGCCACGATTACCCACTTCGGTTCAGAGTGAACCAACATCAGCGTCAGCACTCCATCTCCCTTCTAGTGCTTTTGCACTAGGTCGTCGAAGTCAGCAGTCTCGTGCTAGTGATGGTTTCCCAGCGGCTTTGAAAGAAGCCAACTAAGCAAAGTGACGATAAAACTTCGTAACCGTTCACGGGTTTGAAATTGCTGGTGCGTAGAAATTGGATATTTTGTATGCTCCGTGCATGGAAAGTAAGGATGACATTATTGCCGATCTTCGTGTGCTTGTGGAGAAGCAGGCTAAGCAGCTATTCGACGATCGATCAAACCTTTGATGACGTGCTGGGTGTCCCGGTTTCGCGGGGCTATCTATCGAAGCTCTGCACGGGCATCCCGATCAGAAAACACGGGCTTGGGCCGAGCAGCTTTTGGATCGTTCGCGAAGGCTGACCGCCGAATCACTCAGGGCACACGCAGCGAATCGGGCCAACGATTCAATGAGCGGATGTGGACCGCGATTGCTACCTGCA
>JBGSJT010000252.1:0-2825 GCA_041741715.1 Pirellulaceae bacterium
AGTGGTCGTCTTTCACATCCTTGATCCCTGGGAGCGAAGTCTACCACGCGAAGGGAGGATTCGCTTTGCCGACTTGGAAGGTCCAGCAGAGATCACTACGGACGTTGAGAGTATTCGGACCGCTTATGGCAAACGCATCGATGCTTGGTGCTCCGATTTGAACGATATTTGCCTACACCAGTCGATCGATCGACTGGAGATGACCACCGATCGACCACCCACACAAGTGCTGGTCGACTATTTAGTCAGACGCACAAGCTAGAACTGCATGAACGTGAGAAGATATTCGGTATGGGATTAATTCAAACTGGATTCCTGTTGGCAATGGCCACGCTTGCCGTTCCTGTCGTAGTGCATTTGCTCTGCAGATGGCAAGTACGTCGTTTGGAATTGGGGACGATGCAATTCCTCCAAGAGGTCATTCACGATTCCGCGCATCGACGTCGTATAAGACGCTGGTTGTTACTTGCGACTCGCATGTTGTTGGTCGGTATGTTGGCCTTACTTTTCGCGCGACCTTACCTATTTGACACAGCCCAGCGCGATGGTGATCGCGTGCGGTTGGTCTTAATTGATCGTTCGGCCAGTATGACGATGCCAGGGCAGTCCGGGCGGCTCATCGACGAAGCGATTGCGGCGGGAGCTGAAGCGACCGATCGCGCCGGCGCAAATACACAAGTTCGCTGGGCTTGGTTTGATCGTCATGTTGAAGCGATTCCCTTGGGAGTGTCGCTCCCCAAGCCCCCGCGCACTACATCTGGAGACACGGACTACTTTGCCGCGCTGAGTTGGGCACGCGATCGACTAGCGGCCGAACCCGTGGCGGATGCGGAAGTGATCTTGGTAACCGATTTGCAACAAACAGGCATGAGCAGCGAACAAGTTGACAAACGCGATCTGGCCTTTCCTGCCGACGTGCCGGTGCGTGTTATTGATGTTGGACGCACCGCCGCAAACAACTTAGCCCTCATCAATGTAACCACGGGTGGTAGCCAATTGCCTTGGGGAAAAAAGGTAGTTGTCATGGCCACATTGTTTAACTTTGGTGCTCTACCAGCTGAAGAAGTGCCGATCACCGCCGCAGCGATCTGTGGTGATCGAACGGTCCGCCTGAAGAAGACCGCTAGTGTGACCAATGAACAGGCCGAAGAGATCGCTTTTGATTTCGGAACGCTCGCCGCCGGAACGTGGCAGATAACGGTGGACATCGATTACAACGACGATCTGGCCAGCGACAATCGGCGGCTTACCGCTGTGAATGTCACGAAACCTTTCGAAGTGTTGGTGCTGGATCCAGGATCACGCGAAACAAATGGGATGTCGACCAGTTATTTTCTGGTAGCCGCTCTCGACCAAGGTGCGGTACTTGAGCCGACGGACGCAAACGACAAGCAGCCAACCGAGCCCAATCGCTTCAATCGGTTCAAAACAGAGGTCAAGTTCTTGGAAGACGAAACACCAGTGCTCGTCGGCAATCCGCTGGCGCTGCTCGTCGTCTGTGATGCGGGCTCGTTGTCAATCGGCATGCTAGGCCAAGTTCGGCAATACGTGAGCCAGGGGGGGCGTCTGTTAGTATTCGCGGGCCAGCAAATCAACGAAACCGTGGCTCAGCAATGGTCGGACCTACAACTCGCACCGGGAAAGTTGACGCAACTGGAGCGTGCCACTGCGATGCCATTCCGAATTGTCTCAATTGCATCACGCGGAGCGATGCTTGACCCGTTTCGCGATCCGCAGCATGGTGACTTAAGCCGCCTTGCGTTTAATTCACTATTCAAAATAGATGTTCGCGAATCAACACAAATCTTGGCTTGGTTTGATGAACAGCGGCCAGCATTGACCGTGCACCCACTTGGTTCCGGACGAGTCGCATGGTTTTTATCTTCCGCCGACAACAGCGCGAGCAATTGGACAACCAGTCCTTTGTACCTGCCACTCATCCAGCAAATGGCTGCAGACTTACTCGGGCTAACAGGTGAGGGGCCGATACGCTTTCGCACCGTGGGAGATGCGGAGATTAAACTTGCTCAGCCAAACGCAGTCGGTCCGAATCAAATTGCCATATCACCAATTCGCAATACCGGAATTCAACCGCCGCAGGACGCAGGAACTACCGCGGGGGAAGCGTTCTATCTTGACCAACCTGGTTTTTTGGAGCTGCCCGAGGCGTTGCTCGTCGTCAATACATCGGCGAAAGAATCCGACCCGCAACGCGTTGACATCGAGCAGTTCACCGAACATTTTTCGCTGACCGCACCTACCGCCGAAGGGCAAGCTGATGAGATGTCCGTCGCAACGCGGCACAGACATGAGCTGTGGCCGTGGCTTGCCGCCATGTTAGTCGTATTGCTGGTTGTAGAATTTAGTCTGTCCAATCGCACCCCCGCCTAGTTAGTTAAGGTACTTGTGGCAATGAACGCGCATGCAATCACACTTGAAGTTGCACAAAGGTTCCATGGTTTGCGCCGCCGCTTTGTCATCACAAAGTTGCTGGCGAACACGGCGGTTGCAATCGCCCTGTTTGCTGCTTGCTGGAGCATGCTTGCGGTGGGTGACTATCTTTGGGAATGGCCATTAACGGCACGTCGCATTCTGATTTCGTCAACGAGCTTTACGACGATTGTCCTGCTTGGCTTTCAAGTGTGGCGGATTGCAAGGGACTCCCGGCAACGCAAGTTTGTTGGACGACTGGAACAACGCTTTGAAACGCTCGGGCAACGACTACGGACAGTACTCGAAACGGTCGACGGCAAATTGAAAGCTCCTGCAGCCATGTTAGCGGCGCTGGGGCATCAAACGCTTGGGCGCTGGGAAACTGCCTCACC
>JBGSJT010000253.1:0-2154 GCA_041741715.1 Pirellulaceae bacterium
GCAAGTACGCCCAGCATGGGCGTGTACTTATGGGGTGAAGTCCGACGAGGACCAGTCCCCTGTGTTTAGTTCCGAAACTTCTTTGAGAGGCATCATACCAGATGAATAGCTCGTAAGAAATAGACACGAGGCGAAGGCAACTGCGGCAAGGTAACGAACCGTGGGAAGGAAGCCTGCGAAGATGATCGGTAAGCCAGCACAGAATTCGTCGCTGGACATCTTCTCGCCAAGACCTGCCAGGCTACGAACAGAAACCTCATACGAGGCCGACGTCTCCGGGCGAGCGTGCTTGACAACGCGAAGCCGATTCGGAAAAGCGGGGCGGAGGTAGATGAGGAGCTTGGGCAGAGACAGTACACGCTCTTATCTGGGGAGATCTGTAAGCGTACCCGTGAGTAGGGCTTGCCCGAAAGGCGGGGCGACCGGGGTAACCCGGATCGTGCGAGCAGAAGTCAGCAGAGGTCGTAGTAGAAATTCGCCAACTCCAAGGGCGATTCGAAGGACCAAACGTCTTGTAGTTGAAAATAACCAAGGAAGAACCATCCATGACCTCGAACCGTCTGCAACATATAAAAGCTAGCTCGTGCGACCTTCAGGGTGGCGAGCATCAGAAAGCCCCGTGCTCTGCGGAATCTCAGCGAGACCAATCGGCTTCGGCGGCCACGGAGAAGACAGCCTTGAGCAACGCTTCAGACACACATGATCTGATGGAACTTGTTGTTGATCCCGACAATCTCGAAACGGCTTGGCGAAACGTCAAAGGCAACCGTGGGGCTCCAGGGCCTGACGGTGTGACCATCGAAGCGTTTCCCGAATTGGTACACGAGCACTGGCCGGCGATCCGGCAACAACTGTTGGAGGGAACTTACCAGCCGGGAGCAGCCCGCCGTAAGTCGATTCCTAAATCTGATGGCAGCGAGCGGCATCTCGGCATTCCAAACGTGATTGACCGCTTGATCCAACAAGCCATCTTGCAAGTCCTAACCCCGATCTTTGATCCTGGCTTTTCAGCGTCAAGTTACGGGTTTCGACCACAACGTTCTGCACATGGAGCAGTGAAGCAGATTCAAGCTATGATTCGCAAAGGTTATCGCCACTGCGTGGATATGGACCTATCAAAATTCTTTGATAAAGTCCAACATGACGTGTTGCTTGCAAGAGTGGCACGGCGGGTCCACGATAAACGATTGCTGAAGCTGATCGGACGCTATCTGCGTGCAGGCGTGATGGTCGAAGGCATCCAGCAACCGACCCCCGAAGGTACGATGCAAGGCGGACCGCTATCTCCATTACTTGCCAATATCTTATTAGATGATTTTGACAAGGAACTGGAGCGACGCGGCTTGCGCTTTGTACGTTATGCCGATGACTTCTTGGTGTTCACCAAGACAGCCACAGCGGCAGAACGAGTGTATCGATCGGTGGAACGTTACCTGACGCGAAAACTAAAACTGGTAGTCAATCACCAGAAAAGTCGGGTCTGTAGCACGAACGGAGTCGAATTTCTCGGCTATCAGTTTCATGGCTACGGCGGACAAATTCGCGTCAGTCCGAAGAAGTTGGCGAAGTTTAACGAGCGGATACACGAAATCCTCAACCGCAATCGCGGCGTGTCGATGACGAGTCGTTTGGGTGAGCTAAACCAATACCTTCGCGGTTGGATCGGTTACTTTGCATTGGAACAACGCAAGACGATTTTCGCAGACCTGGACAAGCGGATACGCCGCTTGCTCCGAGCTTGCTATTGGAAAAGTTGGCGATTACCACGCACCCGCATTTCCAAACTGATCGGCCTTGGCATCTCCAAATCCGATGCGCTCGCATTTGGCAACAGTCGCAAAGGTCACATGCGGATGTCTTTAACATCTGCACTCCAACGTGGACTGTCCAATGCGTACCTAACCGCCCGAGGACTGTTTAATCTGACAGATCGCTGGAGCGTGCTTGCTCCCTTAAGACGAACCGCCTAGTGCCGATCGGCATGCTACGGTGGTGTGGGAGGGGTCCGCAGCGATGCGGCCCCTAGTATCTTTCAGATTGGCAGCTTTCACCATCCTGAATCAGGATAGTGGCTGTGGATGCCTTGCGGCTGCCTTCAGCAGCGGCGAGGCACTGCCGCGTAGATCGTATTTGCCCCTAGGTGGTCAAACACCG
>JBGSJT010000254.1:0-5336 GCA_041741715.1 Pirellulaceae bacterium
CTCATTCCGAACTTGGACGCGGGGGGATGTCCACGCTTCGGTCGCGATCGATACCGATGGAAAAGTCGCTGCTCGTTGGACGTATCGAGACCAGCCGAACTAAGAGCAGAACAATGTCGTGCACACGGAGCACGGCTTGCGAGATTTACACCAATGGATAGTCGTCGGTCCGTGCCCGGTGACGACCGACGTTCGTCAGCATCCTCCCATTGAAAGGACTCTCCGCCATGCTCAGTTCCTTCGTGTTGTTCCTTCACCTGGCTCTTCCAGTTGGAGATGAATTACCTAAATCTGTTTTGGGTGTCTGGGAGATTGAGCAGGTTGAATGGCTACAAGAGGATGGGTCAACGCGGAATCGAGAATTTACCGATCCTTTCTACCTCATCCTCAATGAATCGGGGTACGCAACAGCAGCTTTAGGGAAAGGAGACCGGTTTAGATACCTGGATGAAGTAACCATTTCGGCGAGCGTTTCGCATCGCGGGAAGATTTATTGCGTAGGTCAACATAAGAATCCCACGGTTCGATGCCGATTAACGCTCACACCAAAGGTTGGCGAGGAGGCAATGTCAGCGAATGTGAGGTTTGACTTCAAGTTGAATAACAGATACCACCGCTTAACCTTCAACTATCAGTTAAAGCTTCTAGAGAAAGAGCAGATTCAAGAGGTTCTCGAGAGGCTGCCATCTGAATAGGGACGAACAACGCGATGAAACGAAGTCGCCGACCTCGTCTTGATTTACATCCTTAATCACTCACAGCGACTCGATTATCGCCAATGTTATCGCAAATAGGAAGAACCAATGAATCGAATTTCACTTCTACTGATTCAGTTTCTATTGTTCAATGCATTTGCGCCGTTTAGCGTCGCAAGCGATCCGGTGACTGGTCCTCCAACGTGGATTGTTGACGCCCAAATAGTCACCGACGCTTCGCACGGACAACAAGAGTTCACTGGTACCATCCTGAACTGGAGTGAGTCACAACAGACCTTTGCTCAACCGCTTACAAAGCAAATCGGTTCCAATAAGGTTAGGATGGTAAAACAACTCGCACTCGCTCCGTTTTTATGCTTACATCAGAGCGAATTACCGCAACGTTGGACGCACTCAAGTTCTCGCGACTCGATGGCTCCATCGTCAAATTAGCCGATCTAGAGGATGTTCTCGCGACTAAGCGGGCGTTTGCCTTCGTTGCCAAGGGTAGCGACATACATCCATCAATCGCCGCATCTCTGCATCCAGATACAATTGTCATCACCCGAAAGGCATATGAAACCGATCCGGTCCTGATCCCACTTCCTGACGAGCGATAAATCGGGTAAGGACCACCATCACTGACCGCCCTCCCCACACCACCTGACATGCGGGCCGCACTACCCGGTATGACTCGATGGCGCAGGTTGCTTTGCGACACAAGCATCGCGGTCGTCACGGCTGACCCGTTTGCCCGCGCCTGATATTTCGAGACGCCTGGAAAGCTCTGCAAGCCGGATTCTTGAAAAAGCGGAGGAAATCATGGAAATTCACGGTCCATTCAACCCGCAAAATGGAGTATGCTGAAAAATAATTATCGGGCGCACGCGCCGGATAATTACTTTTGATCGCGCCCGAGAATTACTAGTTCGCCATTTGATGAAAGGATTCGATATGAACTTACGATTCTGCTTTGTTTTGATTGCTGTAGTTCTCTTTTCGCGGGATACGAACGGTGAGCAAATCCAAGTCACTCGACCAGTTGTTGCCAAAGACGGTTCCGTGATCTGGGTGCCGGCCACAATCAATCTTGATCATCAGTACTCGCCAGTGTTGGATTTGGATCATCTAAAGATTGGTGATCACGTACTGATAGACTTACGACAGACGGCTGCCATTCAGTTTGTGGAGAGCGTTTTAAAAACTCCATTACATGAGCCGGATGAACGTTTCGCGGTTTCGCTTGATGCACAAATCATTGAGATGCTTGATGGCGAAGTGACAATTCAATGCATTCAGGGCCCAGCAAAGGTCGCTGGGGAATTCATGATGGTATGTCTGCGCACAAAGGTTAAGAAGAATCAACTGCAGCCATCAACTGGCTTGTCGTCGCCGCTATCTCAGAATGTCAATGAAAAAACCAAAAGAGCCGTACTCGACTCTAACCGCCTTCTGTCTTATCCATTCCTGCGAGTAACCGCTTTTGATGATGGGTTCGATATTACAACCTGGAAACTCGCGAGCACACCAAGCGGCAACACAGAGTTTCGTTAAGATCTTTAATGCGGCGATCTCTTACCGCATGAAGATAATGGCGAACCACGGATTGAACGCGAGGACCGTTGGCCAGTCTACTTTGCGGTACAATTTCAACTGACGGTCCCGCGTTAATCCCAACGTTACCCGATTGAAGAATGAACGTCGTACCACTAAAGCGATCTGATGATACAGAACCCGAGTGGACCGACGTGGGACTGCACGGCTGCGACTTTCGACCGCACTTCGATGGCTATCTACACAATCTGTTCACGACGATTCATCCACTGCAAACCAAATCAGAGACCGAACAGCTCTTCCGAACTATTACGATTGAAATGGCAAGCTGGGTGATTTCAAACCGAGAGCGTTTTGGGCAAGGCGATCACTTCCAAATGATTGTTGGGTGGCCACTAGATGTTCGTCCGACGGGGCGACAGGTCATAAAGATTGGTGGTGATTACGACACAATACAACGATTGATTGATAATCCGGAACTGATTCAAGCACGAGAAGGCTGGGCCGAATCCGTGTTCCAAGACGGTGAGAACGGGTAACAATCGCATGCAACGGAGCCGGCGGTCGGGTCGGTTCTGAAATCAACGCGTCAAGCGCCGGCCCGCTGATGCGTGTAGTTCTTCCGAGGAAGCCATTTGAATGGAAGCGTTCGACAAAGAAACCGAGAAAGTAGGCAACAAGAAATCGGAGCCCGCCGACTCTCCACAGGGAACAACGATGCCGCGTCATATTGCTGGCATGTTAGACAATCTAATTGCGTGGTTCCTATCAATCGTTTGCGCTAAACAATTGCCGGATTCAAATGTCGGACTACAACTTTTCGCGGCAGTCGTAGCTTATCTTGCGTATTTTCTGATTTCTGAAAGTTTGTTCTGTACAACTCCGGCAAAATTCATGAATGGGCTTGTGATCCGCGACTTCCACGGTGGACGTTGCTCATTTCGTCAGACTCTCATTCGTACGCTCTTTCGTCTTCTAGAGGTAAATCCGGCGCTACTTGGCTTTTTGCCCGCTGCAGCGAGTATTATTTGGTCACGTCACAAACAGCGATTCGGAGACAAGGTAGCTGGAACCGTTGTCGTCTTTAGGTGAATCATCAATAATGGAAGAACCAAGGCATCCACCCAAGTCGCGGTGGCTGGCAGTTTTACCAATTGAACATCGTTTTCCGCGACTGGGTGATGCCTGTCGTTCCCCGTCTGAAATTGGAGACTCTGCGTTCAATCTCAAATTTGACTTCATCTTCCGGTCGGCGAATGACCGCCTGCGTCACTACGACTCTGCTCGTGCGTGCGGTCAATGGAACGCGACACTGATCGAAGATTTTCGATCCGACTCAGAATTTATCCACACGGCCGATGAACTTTTTGGTGAGGTGGTTGACCAACACACGAATGGCGGATGCATCGCATCCGATGGATTGTCACTTGAGGCTGTAATGATTGATCTTGGCACCTCGTTAGATCTCTACTTTCGACTACACTTCCTCGATGCTCCGAATGGATACGGCATAGCGCCAGCGAGATTCTCTGTAGCCACTGATACAACTCGCGTTGACTGTACACTTGCCGCACTGTGCTGTGGATTGCGTGAACCCGACGGAGATTTCTGGTATCCTACCACTACACGAATGCCCAACGTCGTCATGCCCAAAGATTATGACTGGGCCTGTCGTCACACTCGCGTCTACGGGCCGCTAACCATCTCATCGTGGATTGATCGGCAGCGTCGAAAACGCGGGGAACAAATAAAGGATTAGATGGTGCGTCGCTACCAGAGTGATAGTGATGCGGTAGTGTTTGGCACTGTGTGCGTTGAGTTGGTGGCGGAGAGGTCAGACACCATCTAAGCCCATGTTCAAGAAGCCCAGCGGCGGTTGGAGTTGATGCGTCATCGGTGAGTCGGGATGATGCATGCCGGTGCGGCTGGAAGTGGTCGTCTATTGTTCGACCGGGAATCGCTGTTGTGGGTTGGCTTCTCTTAGGGGATTGCTTCGCTGGAGAGCTGTTGGTCCAGTCGGTTTGGGATCGAGTGCGGCACCAGTTTCCGGCTACTTCTGGCCAAGGGGTGTGGGAGATCGATCCGACTGATGTCTTTTGAAGTGTGTCTGTCGAGCGTTGGGACCCTCATCGTTTGATATTTTTCGAGCTCGGCGCGGACCTTCCACGCAGTACGAGCAGAGTGTCGTTAAAAAAGGTCGTCGATATTTGGTCCATGCGTCTGCAGCTCGTCAACTGCTGTCGAACCGAGGCTCATCGAGTTGCCTGATGGCCTGGGCACCGAATCCTAAACACCGTAGCTCGCCGCCACAATGTGGGCACTGGGCCACGCGCGGTGCTGGCTGAGGCTTGGGAGCAACAGTGAGCGTGTAAACCATGTTGAGCGTGACCGTGACCAACATGGCCAGCCACGCGTGGGGCACCTTGGAACGCGTGTGCATAAATCCAAAGTGCCTGATCTTCTGCAAGCCACGCGGCAGGACGTGCTGTAGCAGTCGTCGGATGAACTCTTCGGCAGACACCGTCATCGGTCGATAGCTGGACTGCTTACTGGGCTTAACCATAAACGCAACGCTACCCGTACCATCCTCGGCAACTTCGACTCGCCGGATGCGGTGATTACCGATAGCCACCCGGAACACGTACGGCGCCAAATACCTCAGCGACTGGCGACCATCACCCACCGCTTGGCAATTGACGTTCCAGCCAGCTTGCCAAACCGCCGGATCGATCTGATCAAGCAAGCCGGCTTGTTGCATCAAGTGCTTGAACTTGGCTCTAAAGATTTTGGATAGAGCCAGCACCGGCACTAGAAAATCAACGCGGCTAGGCAACCACTCGGTTCCCGTTGGGCTAATGGCGCCCCCAGGAACGATGAAGTGCACGTGAGGATGATAGTTCATATCGCGTCCCCACGTGTGCAACGCAGCGGTCGCCCCGATATTGCCAGAGCCCAGGTACTTGTCATCCTTGGCCAGAGTGGACAGCGATTGGTAAGCAGCTACCATCAGCGCCCGGTAGCACTGTTTAGGGTGCGAGCGCATGAAGGTTCGGAACTCTGCGGGTACCGTAAAGGTGAGCATGAAGT
>JBGSJT010000255.1:0-4212 GCA_041741715.1 Pirellulaceae bacterium
AACAAAGGCATGAACGCCGAGTCGCCGAGCCTGTCCAACTTGCGAAATAGTCAAACGCGGCGACCGGGTTATGCCCACCGTTATGCCCTTTGTCCACAAGGAATCAATCTAATGTTCCGTATTGAGTTGGCCGTTCTGCGCCGAGTTGCCTGTGTCAGCGTTATGGTTTGTCTATTCAGCACTCCATTGTTTGCTCAGCAGGTAGAGGCTAAAGATGACTCGAAAGAAACGGAGGTGCTTGCGAAATTCATCGGGACTTGGGACACCAAAGTCGAGACCAGTAACGGACAAAATGCGGGAGCAGAAGTGGTTGCGGAGTGGATGCTTGATGGGAAATTCGTCCGTCGCAGTATCAAGCTGTCCCATGAAAAAGTCGAGATACAAGAAATTATGACATTCGACAAGTTTGAAAAGTGTTTTCGCCGCTGGGAATTCAGATCCGGTGATAGCATGCCATGCATTGAGTATAGCGGTACTTGGGACGAGGAGTCCAAGACGATGACTTGGATTGCAACGACTAAGACAGGAGTAACTCGGACCACGAAATGCAAGTTCGAAGACGATTTGACTCAACGATTGGAAGATCAGATCCAAAATTCCAAAGGCAAACAAATTGGAGCTTCGCGTGCGTTGAGCACGAATCGAAAGAAAGCAAAATGAATGGCATAACCAAGCGGTGAACCGAAGCCGCCGGTAGGGTCGATCGTTACATCAACATCAAACTCGGCGGCATCGGTTACCGCCGCCGTTCGCCATTGGAGGAAACATGGGATTCTCGCTCACGATGTTCGCATCGTGTTTCTTGCCCGTCGCACTTCAGGAAGTACAGCACGATAGGGAGCTTACTGGTGTCTGGATTGTTGGACAAGAGGATCGAGAGCACGCGGATGGGCGGAGAACAACAGTGAATGGAAACAAGTTTGTCGTGTTTCTTCCCGGGCGTATCATCCTCCTCAACCCCTTTGAACGTAGCGACAAGGTTCACGACTTCGCAATTGTTGGAAAGAAGGTCTGGAAACACGGACAGGTTCTTCTCCTGTGCAGAGATCAAGACGGTCTCACCATGCGAATGAAACTCAATACGATCGAGAATTTGCCCGCGAACTTGAAGCTACTCCTGAAAGGTCCCTATCCGTCAATTCTTGAAGAGTCAAATACTAGACGACGCTTGGTAAAAATCGACGGTCAGTGGAAGCCATCGCCGCTAAACGAAAACGTGACAACGGTCAACTATACTTTAAATACTGCAAAAGTCTCTGACTGGGGAGCAGCGATTAAAGGTGAACTGGCCAATGGAGACAAATTTAAGAACGATGTCGAGCTTGCTGAAGCCTTCCGGGACTGGGCTAGCACTGCAGGCTCAGGCGAACAAAGAATTGCACCGCAGTCGCCGAGTTCGCCAACTCTACACAACAAACCAACCTCGGCGACGCGGTGAATCCCGCCGTTCTGTGCCTCGACTATCTCTATGACTGACTCGCAATGGAATTGGTACGCAACTCAGGAGCTCGCGGGCATACTTGCGCGTGATGGTCTACGGTGCCCTAATTGCCAACGGCATACAAAAGACATCGACGTGAATCTCGACGACTCGCGGTTTCACTGTAGTGCATGCAACTCCGATTTTTCGCCTGCTGACTATCACGCGGCACTCCGGCGCCCTCCTAAGACTGGACTGTCAACACTTTACCGACCGGTTGGTGCAAACGAATTGGCCAAGATTGAACTGACGCGCTTCACACGCTTTCCGCCGCGACTTCAATGGCAGCCGATTTTCTATCCCGTGCTGACACAGGACTACGCCGACGCAATCGCTCGAGATTGGAATTCAACTGACCCCGAACACAACTACGTGGGATTCGTAACCCGTTTTCAGATCCGGAACGAATTCCTGTCCAACTACGAAATACAAACTGCCGCCGATAAGTCGACACTTGAGTACTGGATTCCTGCTGAAAATCTGGACTCGTTCAATGAGAATATTGCTGGTAAAATTGAGATCGTCGCCGAATTTCGGAATGGGAAACTTGTGCCTCCGACTTCGACCTGACTGCAATCGGCACAGAACCATGGGATGCAACGGAGCGGCGGTAGCTTGGTTTCTCGTGAGATCAATGTCAACTCCCGCCGCCCGCTGATCCCGAACGTTATCCGACTGAAACAAGCTCCACCGACTTACTGACATAATCGACCGTCAACCGGCACTTTTTAAGCAACGCGGTTCCAAGCAGCGGGAACTGACCTTCGTTTGCGACTACCTGAACGGGAATCAGATCTCCGAACCAATCCAAATACGCAACGAATGTTTCAAGCGTTACTGTCGTCCCGTCGGCGAGAATCGCCTCCGTCTCGACCAGGGTCTCGAGTCCTAGATCTGTGATCAACTTCGACGAAAACACAAAGTGCCCATCGAATGCCGTATCAACCCACGCATGAATGGTGCTTGGTTCGATCCTGAACCTTGCTCGAATATCTACCCTCAACAATGCTCGATTATTCTCGTCCACGTTTCCAATCACCGAGTTGCAGCTCCGATATGTACGGCTGCTTCATATCCTACGCGGATCACAAACGACTTCTTGTCTGGGTGGGCTGCCTTGGCCGCCATTGCCGCTTCCATGAACGTCGGTGCCACAAATGACTCACGCGAATCCGGTTCAATGGCGACAAAATCGCCGTGATTCTTTGCCTCCAGCCGACTCCGCAAATCTGCCTCGTAAACCGCCTTTGCTTGCATTGCTACTGACATTTGACTCTCCTTGGTTGTGGTGACTATATTCTACCCGATGTCGGCTACGGCAGCGATACTGGTACGCGTTGCCTGGCCAGGGGAGATGCTCGATCCATCGCCGCGGATAACAAATAAAGGATTAGATGGTGCGTCGCTAACTAAGTGATGGTGATGCGGAGGAGGTTTGCACCGTGGAATAGGGGTCGGTGGCGGAGAAGTCAGCCACCATCTAAGCCTATGTTCAAGAAGCCCAGCGGCTGTTGGAGTTGATGCGTCATCGGTGAGACCGGATGATCATGTCAGTGCAGCTGGAGTTGGTCGCCTATTGTCGGACCACGGGTCGCTGTCGTAGGTTGGTTTCTCTTAGGGGATTGCTTCGCTGGAGAGTGGCTAGTCCCGTCGGTTGGGATCGAGTTCGGCACCAGTTTCCGGCTACTTCTGGTCAACGTAGGTGGAAGCTCGATCCGGCTGGTGTCCTTTGAAGTCTGTCTGTCGAGGGTTTGAAAGGTCTTTGTTGATATTTTTGGAACTCGGTGCGGATCTTCCACGCAGTACGAGCGGTAGTCGCAAAAAAACTCGTCGGCAAACTGGTCAACTTGTGAGCACTCATCAACTGCTGTCGAGCAGAGGCGTCTGCATAATCGGCCCGGCGAGCTGCCTGATGTCTGGGGCAGCGAACCCTAAACACCGGAGCTCGCCGCCGCAGTGTGGGCATTGTGCCCGGCGCGGTGCTGGCTGAGGCTTGGCTCCAACCGTGAGCGTATAAACCATGTTGAGCGTGACCGTGACCAGCATGACCAGCCACGAGTGTGGCAACTTGGATCGCTTGTGCATAAATCCAAAATGCCTGATCTTTTGCAAGCCACGCGGCAGGACGTGCTGCAGCAGTCGCCTGATAAACTCTTCGGCCGACACCGTCATTGGTCGATAGCTGGGCTGCTTACTGGGCTTGACCATAAACGTGACGCTTCCCGTACCATCTTCGGCAACTTCGACTCGCCGAATACGGTGATTGCCGATAGCCACACGGAATACGTACGGAGCCAAGTACTTCAGCGACTGGCGACCATCGCCCACTGCCTGGCAATTGACGTTCCAGCCAGCTTGCCAAACCGTCGCATCGATCTGCTCGAGCAAGCCGCATTGCTGCATCAAGTGCTTGAACTTGGCTCTAAAGATCTTTGACAGGGCCAGCACCGGCACTAGAAAATCAACGCGGCTGGGCAACCACTCGGTTCCGGTTGCGCTCAGGCCGCCTCCGGGAACAATCATGTGTACGTGAGGATGATAGTTCATATCGCGTCCCCAGGTGTGCAGCACGGCGGTCGCCCCGATGTTGTCAGAGCCCAGGTACTTGTCATCCTTGGCCAGAGTGGACAGCGATTGGTAAGCAGCTACCATCAGCGCCCGGTAGCACTGTTTAGGGTGCGAGCGCATGAAGGTTCGGAACTCTGCGGGTACCGTAAAGGTGAGCATGAAGT
>JBGSJT010000256.1:0-5468 GCA_041741715.1 Pirellulaceae bacterium
GACACTTCTCGCTGAACGCCACCACGCACAGGCTCGTTCCCAGGCTCCTGCCTGGGAACGCACTGTCTTGGAGGCTCCGCCTCCCGCGTCCTTGGAACCAACGACACTTCGGCAGGCGGAGCCTGCAATGCATTGGGTTCCCAGGCTGAGCCTGGGAACCAGAGGGTGGCGTTCAGCGAGAAGTGTCAATTTAGTCGAAAAAAGCTCAGTGCTTCATGCACATTCAGTTTGGGGTAGTGGACGAGGTTACGAGTCCGTTTGAGTCGGTAGTTGTCAGGGACTTGTAACCTCGTCCACTACCACCAACCGCAAGATCAAGAATGGATGAAGCACTAGCCCAAGCGGTCGATTACTTCCGCTTTCGCACATGCTTGATAGCGTACACTTGGAGGATGGCGGATCAGACGGTGGTAATGGCGGGTCTACCTAGTCTGCAAGTGGAGGCAGGGTAAGAGACACCGCGCTTGCGCTGTTTAACGCGTGGGGGCGAATGTGCATCAAGCCATCTTCCATTTCGTAGGTCGTGTCGAACACGTCGAGCGCGCGGTGGTCGTGGGTGACGACGATCACTCCGGTCCCTTGTTCGTGGGCGACCTTGGCAAATAATTCCATTACTTGTCGGCCGCGGTGTCCATCCAACGCGGCCGTCGGCTCATCCGCTAGGATCACGCTGGGGCGATTCGCCAGCGCGCGGGCGACGGCGATGCGTTGTTGCTGGCCACCGGATAGCATCGACGGGAAATTACTCGCTCGATCAGCGACGCCTAAGTACTCGAGCAATTCCATGGCGCGACTGCGTGACGCTCGCTTGCTTTCACCATTAAGCTGCATGGCGATCTGCACGTTCTCAAGCGCCGACAAAAACGGAATCAAGTTTGACTTTTGAAAAATGAACCCGATGTGTCGGCGACGGAAGGAGCGCAAGTTGGCGTGCGCACGTTCGCCATCGAGCACTAGGCGATCGCGGATTTTGATCGTTCCCGAGGTCGGAGGATTGATGAGACCCACCGCGGTCAGGAACGTTGACTTGCCGCTGCCGCTTGGCCCCAGCAATGCGACCACTTCGCCTTGAGCGACTTGCATCGACGCGTCGCGCATCGCCACGACTTCGGTGTTGCCGCTGCCGTAGATCTTCGTCAATCCCACCGCTTCGATCGCTAAAGGTTTCGCTTCGGTCGTCATGCCAGAGCCTCGTTGGGGGAGACTTTCAGCGCTTTCCAAATTCCGAGCACGCTGGAGCCGACCGAGATGGCGAGCACGATGCCAGCGAGTTGAATCAAATCGGCGTCGGCTAAGATGACGCGGCGTGGGAACAGCGGAAACAATTGCTGGCCTACCAAATAGGCGATGCCAAAGCCGACGATGCCGAGGATGAGAGCTTGCTGCAATATCAATCCCAGGATGACAGTGTTGGGTGCTCCGATCAATTTCAGTAGCGCGATCGAATGAATCTTGTCGAGCGTGAGAGTGTATAGAATCAAGGCCATAATGATCGCCGCGATCACGGTCAGCAGCACACGAAACAGTCCGATTTGGCGACGTACCTTCTCGACGCTCCCCTTGAGCAATAACTCGCGTTGGCCGTTTTTCGTGAAAACGGAAACATCGCCCCAGCCAGAGATGGTTTCAACGACCCGGTCGAGGTTAGCCCCAGGAGACAACGTCACCATCACAGCACTGATCTGTGGACGAGCGACGGCGGGCAACTGCGCCGTCGGTCGAAAGGCATTCTCGAGTATCATCGGTTGTTGAATAGCGAGTTCAAAATCCTGTCCGCGGGCTTCACGCGCTGCGCGCTCCAAGCGCACTGCTTCACCGGGAGTGTCGAATTGGATGGCCTGCGCATCGGCGACGGCGAACAAGGCGATGCCATCTCCACTGGAGCTGATCATGTTGCTAGTCGTCCCCACGACAGTATAGGTTTCCTTACCCAGAGAAATTTGTTGACCGAGCGAAAGTCCGAGCGTTTTATCTGCGATCATTTCATAGTGAGCTTTGCCGAGTGGGCGACCTGCTGTGAGTTCTACCCACTCCCCCTTGTCAGTCGGCCAACTCAATCCCAGCACCGAAATACGAATCGGCTCTCCGTCACGCTCGCGCTGGATGGTGTGGTAAACGAACTCGCGCGACGACGCGACACCCGGAACGGCAGCGGCGCGATAGACCAAGTTCGAGGGGACTCGCGATAGTTCGGCAAACGGTCCCCGCGTGCTGCGTTGGACAATCCACAAATCAGCACCGACACGATCAATTAACAAGGTCGCGTCTTCGACCACGCCGCGATAGATGCCCCCCATGCCCATCACCACCATCAGCAACATGCCGATGCCGACAGCGGTCAGTACGAACCGACCGAGATTGTGTCGGATGTCCTTTACGGCCAGGTTCATAGAGCAACCTCGGCTCGCACCGACACCGACTGCTCGTGTCGCAATATCGTTCCGGCTTTGAGCGGTGTGACAACTTCATCGCCCGCACTGAGTCCCTGGGTCACTTGCACCCAGTCGCGATTGCTTAGTCCGAGTTCTATCGGTTGCCATTTGGCGTGACTACCGGAAAGCACGAAGACTCCTTCGACTCCATCGCGCACTTGCACCCTGCCGGCTGGCAATAGCAGCGCGTCTTTGACTTCGTTGACCTCGATGAACGCTTCGGCCCGCTGCCCAACGGCCCAGTTCGTAGGTAGCGCCAGAACTCGTACATCGACGAGAAACTCGCGGGTCTCTCTATCCGCCTCACGACCGAGTCGGGCGACGCTGCCAGGAAACGACTGTTCGGACTCAGATCGAAAAACCACCCGCGCCGTCTGAGCTGTCTTCAACTTCGCCATCTGCGTCTCGTCGACCCAAGCGCTGATCCACACTTCGTCCGTGGAGATGAGCGTCAAGATGGAACTGCCGGGGACCGCGATGTCCCCCGGTTCGCGGTTGCGGCGAACGACCAGTCCCGCGAACGGCGCGACAATTTGAGTATCTTGCAGTCGAGCGCGATGGTACAGCAGCGTTTTTTCAGCAGCTACAAGTAGTTTCTGGCCTTCCGTGATCGCCGCTTCGGCACTCGCGATCCCAGCTTCGGCGACGGCCAGTCCCTCAGTTGCTTTGTCCGCCTCTTCGCGGCTGACCGCATTCTGGCTTCTCAACTGTTGCAGCCTCGCGTGGCTCCTTTCCGCTTGTTCATAGACCGCTTCGGCCCGTTTCTTATCGCTGCTCAGTCGCGTGATGGCGGCGGCTGACGCGTTGCGGTTCGCCTCGGCGATTTCGACTTGCTGCTGAAGTTCAGAATCATCAAGCTGGACGAGCAGATTCCCTGCCTCGACCGAATCTCCCTGATCGACCATGAGTTTGGCGATGCGCCCCGCTATCTTTGGCGAGATCGTTGCTGAGACACGGGCTTCCAGGGTTCCAGTTCCCATCACCTCAGCCACCAGATCGCCCTTGGCAACTTGGTATGTAGAAACCGCAAGCGGCGCAAAGCGAAACCAGTATATGCCACCAGCCATGACCGCTGCGATTGCAAGGAACTTCAAGAGTGTTTTGATGGTTTGCATAGTCTTCTTCGGGGTAAGAAGATCAGGAACACGTTAGTTCCCAGGCAGAGCCTGGGAACTAGATAGTGGACCTAAGTGAGAAGTCTCGCTTTTTCCTGATTTTTTTATGGGGTTTGTTTTTCAATCCAGAACCAACCTCGCAATTCCCCTTCCTGAAAGCCCACGGCTTCGTCGTTTGGGTAGAGCTTCGTAAGCTGTTGTTGAATGATCGGTGCGATTTGCTCTTTCGAGCCGTGGCACATCAAACATTGCGATTGCAGCTTGATGGGGAGTAGTGCTGCGGCGCTGTTGTTACTCAAGTTGACGAAGACCGGTGTATCAGCTCTCGACTCGATAAGTGATGCTGCCCAAGCTGGACCAGTGTTGCTGGGGTTGCGAAGGCGGACGCCGATCCGACCTATGTGTACGCCGTGTTCCGCGCCGACCGCGTTCGACGAACCCCGTTCCTTGCCTGGGCCGTCCTGAGAAAACGCGGGTGGGACCAACAGCAGGCCGAGCAAAATTGCAAGACTAGAAAATATAGTTAAACGGATCATCATACAGCCTCGGTAGTTGTGGGAGATGGAAGGTGCTTGGCGATGTAGGCCGGTTCGCCCATACGCTGCAAAAGGTCGAGTTGCAGTTCCAGCCAACTCATGTGGTGCTCTTCTTCCAACGCAATTCGCTCGAACAGTTGTCGCGTTCCGATGTCACTGTCGCTTGCCGCTTGCATCGATGCCTTGGTGTAGAAATCGATCGCTTCCTTCTCGTCCTTTAGGTCGTACTTAAACAAGTCGGTCAGGGACTTGGCTTGCAGCGGCGTCTTGGCCAGTTCCAATTTCGGCTCACCTTTGAGAAACAGCATGCGCACCATGAACGCTTCGGAGTGTTCAAGTTCCTCGCGCATTTCGGTCCGCATTTGCGTCGCCAGGAGCCCCATGCCCCAATCGTCTAACACGCCCGCGTGCAACTGGTATTGATGCATGGCCGTAAGCTCCATTGAAAGAGCCTGTTGGAGATTTGCAAGTGTTTTGGTGTTGGTCATTTTTCGTTCCTGGTGGTGATGTGGAGAATTGATTTCCGGTCTACAGTAAGAATCTCGACTCGATACAGCCCATTAGTTTGGCCAAATGCGGCTCAGCAATTCGGTAGTACACTCGCCGACCTTCGCGCTCGCTGCTTAGGAACTTGCACCGCTGCATCAGTCGCAAGTGTTCCGAAGCGACATTGTCGGGAATCTCGCAATCGCTGGCTAGTTCGCCCACTGTGTAGCGACCGTGCAATAATAACTGCACGATCCGCAAACGGACTGGATGCGACAGTGCCTTCAAGCACTCCGCCGCTTCGGCGAAGGCATCGACAGTGCCGGGAGGCTTGGCTGGTTTCGCGGTCGTGGCTTTGGTTGCCGTGGCTTTGGTTGCCATCGCTTACCTCTCAGAAAATTTTTCTTTACGCTCCAATATGTCGTAATGTAACGATATGTCAACGAGGTGTCCCGATTTGGATCTATCGTGCACAGGGGAAGTACCAGCATGTAGAATGAAGATAGGCTCATCTATCTAAGGGGAATGCTATGCCAATTCACGACTGGGCGCGAGTCGACGCAGGAGTCTTTCACGATTTTCATCAGAGTTGGATTATCTCGATTAGGAATGCCCTGAACGACGGGGTGTTGCCCAACGACTTTTATGCGATGGCAGAACAGGTTGCCGAGGGGCCGATTCCAGATGTGGTCACCTTGGAGCGAATCAGCGCAGCGAACGTTGCAGTTAGCGGTGCCAACCATGGCTCCAGCAGTGTCGCCGTTTTAGAGCAGCCGCCCCAAACGCAATACAGCCATGAAGTCGACATCGACCTGTATGCGGGCCGAGCGACGCATGTTGTTGTCCGCCACGTTAGCGGCGATCATGTGGTTGGATACATTGAAATCGTTTCACCTGGT
>JBGSJT010000257.1:0-14363 GCA_041741715.1 Pirellulaceae bacterium
ATCGTAAACTTCGGGATCGACATTGGGGGCTTCGCTGAGTCGGCGGTGCATGCGGCGAAGTTTGCCTTCACCACTGGCAAACGGTTCGTCACCGTCCAGCACATCCCCCAACTCTTCTTCGACTTTATCGGGATCCTCACCCCTTCCACAGGCTAGTATGTGCTAGGTCACTGGCGTGCTGTGTCCCCGTACCACTGTGCTTGGGGGGTTTGGACTGGTAGCGGAGCTGGCTACCCAGGCGCTGGCTGGGCTCAAGCGCAGGTGGGAATTAGCGATCTACAACTGAGCGATCAGGCCTGGAGTGGTACACGCTTCAACAGTCCAACTAGCCCACCCGGTATCGCGTTCGCTGCGGTTCCCGAACCGAGTTGTGTACTTGCAGTGATACTGGGACTGTTTGTATTTGTTTTACGACGGAGCAAGTTTCAAAGTGGCTCTGCGGAAGTGGCGACAAACGTCTTGCCCAGGTGGTTCGTTCCTTTGGTTTCAACGATATAGCCAGCCGTGTGGCCAGTCTTCAGCTCTCGTGACCAAGTTCGTTCGTAGCGGATTACGTTCCACGTGCCGGCACAGTGTGTAAAAGTGCACGTCAATTTGAACAGGAAAATTCTTGAATCGAGACTGATAGATGCGCCCTTCGCGACGCGTATGATAGGGTGCGTGAGTTCGCAAGGAGTGAGTCGCCGTAACCCAGCGCGTTAGCCGCCCCATACTACCGTCGGCTTGCGGTTGAAGGCCCAAGTGCCAGTGATTGGGCATGAGCGTAAATGAAAAAAGTTGGACTGGATATTTTTCCAATCCCTCAGCCTGGACTCGAATAAATGCATCACAGTCCACTGGCTTATGAAAGATCGTTTGCCTAGCATTGCCGCGATTGAGAGCGTGGTAGGTTACACCACTTTCGTCGGCTCGTCTTCTCCGTGGCATTGCATGCTCCCGAACGCTGCTGACCTAGGCTGGCGTTCAAAGATACACTATCCGCCATACAAACAACCCCCGTCCCCTTTTCTTTCCCTTGTCCATCAACCTGAGCATCAACTGTCGAGTGAAACAAGGAATCGCCAGCAATGACGCGCTTTCCAATTCGATAGAAATAGTGGGGTTCATCGACATGTGTCAAGAATTCTTTTAAAAATTGCGCATCGTTGCCGTACAATTGGCGTCAGAGAATGGGTGGGGATTAGGTCGAGTTGACGAGGGAACGAGGAAAAACGTTTACATAGGCTATTGCAACCATGCGAGACTCTTCGTTTCACGGAGATCGCAAAGTCGAACAAAAACCCCAATTGGATGACGTTACGTTGGAAAAATGTCGCGCGTACCTCAAATTGCTTGCAAGTACACAGGTGGATCGATTATCGCAGCAGCAAGTTGATGCGTCCGATTTAGTTCAGCAAACGATGCTGGATGCGGTCAAGCGGAAGGACCAATTCCGGGGTACGAGCGAAGCAGAATTGCTAGCTTGGCTGCGAACAATCCTGTCTAATAACCTTGTCGATGCGATTCGGCACTTTGGTCGTGCCAAGCGCGATGTTGGTCGCAACGTATCTGTAAACGCTGACATTTCAGAATCGTTTTGGCGGATTGAAGCGCTGGCGATCGAACCAGGAGCGTCCCCCAGCCAACGAGCTGTGACCAATGAATTGTTGCTCAAGCTCCCTGCAGCGCTTGATAGTTTACCGGAGCAGCAACGCCAAGCCATTCTGCTGCATCATTTGCAAGGTCTTAAGCTTTCAGAAACGGCCCGCGAGTTAGGAAAGAGTGAGGCTGCGGTGGGAGGACTGTTACATCGAGGCCTTAAACGACTTTACGAACTGATGGGAGAATAGTCTTGGTCGCCACCGATCAGAAATCGAATGACGCGGCCGATGATCGACTCGACGAGATCGTTGCGAGCTATGTTCGCCAACTTGAAACTGGTGGTATTCCGAATCGTAGACAACTGATCGAACAGCATCCGGACCTCGCAGATGAACTGCGAGGTTTCTTCGCGCACTCCGACCGTATGGAGGAGTTGCTAAACCCGTTGCGAAGCGCAGCAGCGCGAGTGCTTAATATTCGTTGCCCGCACTGCCACAATGCGATTGAGTTTCTAGACGATTTGTCACTCACGGACTTGAACTGTCCATCCTGCGGAAGTAGTTTTAGCTTGGTTACCCCAGACGGGCTTGGGCAAACTCCCGGAAGTCGGAAGCGACTTGGACAGTTTCAACTGATTCAGCGCGTGGGTCTTGGCCAGTTTGGCTCGGTGTGGAAGGCTCGAGATCTGACCTTAGAGCGCACAGTTGCCATCAAAATCCCTCGGCGAGGCCAATTGACAAACGTTGACGTCGAAATGTTTCTGCGCGACGCCCGGCTCTCGGCACAGTTGAATCATCCCAACATCGTGGGAGTTCACGAAGTCGGCAAGCAGGATGAAACGATCTACATTGTTAGCGACTTCATTCAAGGCGAATCGCTCAAGGAATTCCTCGCGACCAAACGCATGGCACAACGCGACGTCGTGCAGTTGTGCATCAAGATCGCTGCCGGATTGCACCATGCGCATGAAGCAGGAGTGGTTCATCGCGACTTGAAGCCAGGCAACATCATGCTCGACGAGCGGGGTGAGCCGCATATCGTGGACTTTGGCTTGGCCAAACGCGACGGAAGCGAAATCACTATGACTCTGGATGGTCAGATTTTGGGCACGCCCGCATACATGTCGCCCGAACAAGCGCGGGGCGAGGGGCATCACGTCGATCGTCGCAGCGATGTCTATTCGCTTGGCGTGATTCTCTTCGAATTGCTTACTGGCGAACTGCCATTTCGAGGCGAAAAGCAAATGCTGATCGTGCAACTACTGAACAACGATCCGCCCTCACCTCGACAGCTGAACGGTACAATTGCTAAGGACCTGGAGACAATTTGTCTAAAGTGTCTTGAGAAATTACCGGCCCAGCGCTATGACTCAGCCCGTAGCGTTGGGGATGACTTAACCCGGTTCTTGCATTACGAACCCATTCATGCCCGAGCGATTGGCCCCATTGAACGCGGTCTGCGGTGGTGCCGCCGAAATTCGAAGGTCGCGGTCCTCTCTGCTTCAATACTGCTGTTGTTGTCGACGTTGGCCATCGTATCACCGTTGATTGCGTTACATGAATCAAGTCTCAGACAGGACCGGGAAGCTGCATTGGCCGGCAAGAGAATTGCGAGTAACAATGCCCGCGACGCCACACTCCAAACCCTATTGACCACGAGTACCGATGATGTGATACACGTCTTGCGCACTCTCAACTGGCATGGGGGCGAATTTGAGACGCTGTTGAGTTTGCGCTCGAATGATACGAAGCTAAATGAGAGGCAGCGTCTACATGTCCAGTTGGCTCGCTTGCTTCATTCGCCGGAACCCATTCCTTACGTCTGTGAACGAATCACTCGCCGCGAAACTAATCCCAAAGAATTAAGAGTGATCTGCCAAGCACTCGGTGAATTTGCCGAGCGTCGCGATCTTGAAAAGTCCCTCGGGTTGTTATGGAGTGTTGTGCAAAGTTCTGATGCAGACTCTCAAAGGAAATTTCGTGCCGCATGTGCATTGGCGACCTTCGATCCCAACTCGGAACTTTGGGAGGGTATCGCCGACGACTTTGTTAATAACTTAGTCACCCAGACCTCCGCCGAGATTCCCGATTGGCTTGTGATGTTGCATCCCATCGCTAGCGTTATCCGCGAGCCACTTGAAGAAATTTTCCTCAACGCGAAATTCGAAACTGAGCGTGTTGTTGCCACCACGGCACTGGTTGTGTTGCTGGGCAATGATACTGATCCGATCATCGAATTGATCAAATCGGCAAAGCCTGCGGAACTGGTCAACTTCATTCCCAAGCTACTGAACGATCGTCAGGAAGCGGTGGCAAGACTGAGGGAAGAACTAAAGCGTGAGCGCGCGATTTCGCTTTTATCCAAGGAGCACTCGAATTGGAAATCGCCGCTAGAACTCGAAGAGCAATTCTTGGCAGCCGGTGGGATGATTGCTCAGAAATTCGCAGTCTGCCAAGCTCTGCCACTGGACGATTTGGTACGTGTTGCCGAGCAAATGCGACCGGGCGGCTATCGCCCAACTCGATGTCGACCATATCTACGCGGCGAAGAATTGTTAGTAGCCGCTGTTTGGACCCGTGATGCAAAAGAATGGCAAGCGGCTGATGGGCTGACCGCAGAAGAAGTTCAAATGCGATCGGCCGCGATGCGTTCAGAACTTCTGACACCCCTGGATATTGCTTGCTACCAACGCGGTCCCGACCAGTGGAATTTTATCGCCATTTGGAGCAAGCAGGAGAGCGACAAAGAGGAAGTGCAGCTTGTGTTAATGGATCCCCAGGAGAATTGGCAGCGTACGTTCGATACACTTAATGCACAGCAATTCAATCCAACTACGGTGCAAGTTTTCTATACTGCTACAAATGAGGCTCACCGTTGTCAGGTATGGAAGAAGCATATCTCGGAATCCTACTTCTCGCATCAAAGTTTCCGTTCGTTGCAAGATGCAAAGTGGGTGTCTACTGGTAAGCCTCACTATGATGTGGCCATTTTAAGCCGCGAAGGCGAGGATATTTCCTACAGCAGTCTTAGATTTCGAGATCAGGATACAGAATGCCGAGTCGAAGTGGACCTGGGATCCGACACGTTCTTAACGTTGTGCCGAGATTTGCAACGGGTCGATTTTAAGCCGATCGCCATTGCCCTCTTTCAGCCTGCAGCGGACCAGCCCACACAGACAGCTTGTGTTTGGCACAGGCCCATGCGGAGCGATGAAGTAACGGCGCGCATAAATAGAGAGAAAGCGAACTTGGCCGTTGCGCTATTCCATCTTGAAGAGCTGGACGCAGTTTTACCGCTGCTTAAGTCAACTGCCGTGCCGCAGCTACGCACCGAGATCCTATTGCGGCTAGCACCTTCTCGCGCAAATCCGCATCACATTATTCGCCTGCTGGACCGCCGGGATTTGGGCGCCGATATCCGGCAGGCACTCCTGCTGGCTCTAGGGAAATATCCTGTGCGTTCATTGTCCGAATCACAGCATACGGAACTTGTGGCACGGCTGCAGGAACTTTATCAACACGACGCAGATGCCGGCGTTCACAGCGCCGTGCACTGGGTACTGAAACAATGGCTAGGGAGCGAACCGCAGCACGAGCCCAAAGAAAATGCTCCGGTCGAAAAACGCAGTTGGCATAAGAACCAGATCGGGCAAACGATGGTCTTGGTAAAAGTGCCCTCGAGCCCACGTGAGATTGCAGCCAATGCTGCCATGGCTCCGCTGGACGGAAGTACGATTGCGGTTAGCGCTCATGAAATTACGCAGGCTCAGTTTCTCAGATTTCGTCCAGACCACAAAACCGCTGAAGGCTCAGCACCCGAACAACCAGTTCGTCAAGTTTCTTGGTTTGATGCGGTTGCGTTTTGCCAATGGCTTAACGAGCAGGAGGGCATCCCGGAATCCGAGTGGTGCTATCTATTGAACGAGCACGGCCATTTTGAGCAAGGTATGACGACTGCTGCGGATTTTCAGCGGCGCAAAGGTTATCGTTTGCTGACCGAACGCGAGTGGCTACAGGCGGCCGCAATCGGTACAGGCAGCCATTTTTTCTTTGGCGATGATCCAGACCTGCTCGATAGTTTTGGCTGGTCCGCAAAGTTGGCTCGGAGTAGCCCAGCCAATGTGGGGCGATTTTATCCCAACTCAGCTGGGTTGTTTGATGTGCACGGCAATGTCTCTGAGTGGTGTCAAGATTCTATTCGCAATCCGGATTCTGCCGTTGAACAGTGTCGCACGATGGGGGGTAGCTTTTATCAGTTGCCATGGCAAATCCAAACTGATTATGGTCGCTCCAGCGCGGCGCCCGGAGACCGCAGCCCGACAACCGGATTTCGGATTGCTAGGACGGTAGTTGGTTCGACGCTGGAAGTATTTGCTGAGGTTGAGAAAGCTGGACACAGCGGCGACTGGCAGGCTGTCGAACGCGAGTTCGAGATTGCGCTTAAGGAGCGACCCAACGAGTGGGCCTATCGCTTGATACTTGCCCGCGTGAAGCTCTATCTGGGAGATGAAGAGGGCTTTGAAAAGATTTGCCGGTCGATTGCGGACCAACTCAATGATGTCAGGCGGATCGAAGAATTCATACCGCAAGTGAGCGATGCTCGAATCGCCTATACGGCCAGCTTTGTGTGGCTCGGGCATCCTGGCAGCGTCGAAAGTATTGAGACTCTGCAGTCACTTACCGAGAAAGCCAAAGATTTTGGGAATTCAGGCAAGCGAAACTTAGCGATTTTGGACTATCGAAAGGGGGACTTCGCTCAAGCTGCCCGGGGGCTCAAAGAAGCAGCGGCCAATGATCGACGTGGAGGATTGGTCGCCAATCTTTACTTTCAGGCAATGGCCAATCACAAACTGGATCGCGCAGAGGAAGCACAGCAATTATTTGATGAAGGCCGCAAACAATTCGCAGCGCTCTATCGAGGAGCCTCGCGAGGTGAGTACGGTGTGTTCTGGCGAGATTGGGCACACTGTGCCGCTCTCGAACGCGAAGCCCGAGAGGTTCTTGGGATCGCCCCTGAAACGCCTACGGACAAAGTCGCGATACAAGCACGCAGCGCTAGCAAGTGAACAAGTTGGCATTAGCGTCCACCGCTTCCAGCTTGCGGGTTCAGCATCGCTGGCTGGAAGCTTGCGATATTTATTTCCTGAAGGGCGCTAAGTTACTAGATGAATTGTTTAATCTTCGCGCTAGAATCGAACCATATTCGAGTATACCACTCTTTCTGCGATCCTCTGCGTCTCCGCGATCTCTGCGTTGAGATCAACTTCCCCTCTGCCAGATTCGGGCCGCCCCAAGTGACGCTGCGATAATTCCGCAAATTTTTTCAATTCGCGCGCATGGCTCCCTCGCGACTAACGTCTTTGTTCCTTGAAGCAATGCAATCTTTATCCAACCGCAGTCTAGTGCATCATCCAGCCTTAGAATTGGGGTTCACAATGAGCGGTTAGGCACTAGCCACCGGTATTTCGGGCCACCGGCGGCTAGCGCCGAACCGCTCACAACCCTCATTCTTAGCGTGAATGATGCACTAGACGTCGCAATATTCACCTTGTCAGGTGAGTTAGAGATTTACCCCACGGTTGCTGCTACCGCGTGGCCCTTTTTCGTGTTGAGACAACTTATGAAAGCGGAACTGATCGCCACTGACGCAGACACGCTGATTATTAATGCACTCGCGCTACGATCCGTCGGTCAGATTGTCGAAGCGCTGGCCCAGAGTCTCGCTGCAGTTGATGCTTCCGACGGACGCGAAGATGCAGTATTGCTGGCTGCGGAGATGATGCGGCAATGCGGGAAAGTCGAACGGGCTGCTGCTTTCCTGCGAGCCTGGATTGACGAACGCCCTTCGAGCGGCGAGTGGCTGGCCTCGTTGGGTACAACGCTGCGTCAGCTCGGACGCAACAGCGCAGCGATTGCCTCCTATGAGCAGGCGCTGCTGGTGGACCCTTGCTGCCAGAGTGCCTCGTCCGGATTGGCACTTCTGTTGATCGAATGTGGGCGTCCGACGTACGCCGCGAACTACCTGATGCAAACCGCTGCGGTCGTTGAAGAACCGTTGTATTATCTCCTAGGCGCCGCGACCATTTTGGCCTTCTCTGGGTTTCCGGATCTCGCTGAGTCGTTCCTGGTTAAGGCGGACGAAATGGACCCAGGCAACGAAGAAGTCAAGTATATGGCCGCCGCTATCAGAAAAGAGGTCCCACAAGTTCAAGCTTCGCCGGAATACGTTAGGTCGTTATTCGACCGGCATGCGTCGTCTTTTGACGTAAACCTGCACAAACTCGGCTACGCTGGCCCGGAAATAGTCCGCAAGACCGTCGAAAGTTTGATCACCGACCGCGCGACGCGACTAAATGTTTTGGACGCCGGCTGCGGGACAGGGCTGTGTGGGCCATGCTTGCGCCCATTTGCAGCCAGACTCGTCGGAGTGGACATCTCGACCGAAATGTTGCGACTGGCGCACGGGCGGGCATGTTATGACGAACTGGTCACGCTTGATCTAATGGACGCGGAAAGCGAATTCGGGCCGGACTTTGAGCTGATCGTCTGCTCCGATGTGCTCATCTATTTTGGGCAACTCGATCGGGTTTTGGCCGTTTTGCGGCGATGTTTGAGGAAAAAAGGATTCCTAATTCTGACGGTTGAAAAAAGCTCGGAAGTGGCAGACTCGCCAGGCTACGAGATGCAACCGACCGGGCGCTATAAGCACGCTGCAAGTTACTTGCGAAGCACGCTGCTTGAAGTCGGGTTTAGCGACGTGCCTGTGATGATGGAAGATGTGTTGAGGTACGAAAACCGAGTCCCTGTAAATTCTTTTACCGTAGTCGGTGTAACTAACTAAAGGAGCAATAATCTTGGCAGCAGATTGGTTACTTGATACCATTGGTATAAGAGGCGAGAGTTCGGACGAGCGCAGAAAGTCCGTGCCGCCGCTGTCTGGTTTGATTCGTCTGAAACTGGAGCGCTTGGGGATGACGAAGGTCGGCGTCGTTCAGCTCGCTGCTGGAGTACCGCTTTCGGACGCCAACGACCGTCGCCTGGTCGAGCGCATTGTCGCGGGTGCACTGGGTCCGTAGTGAGGTTATTGAGATTCCATCAAAACAACAACTATTTGCATCGGAGAGCCCAGTTTATTTCTAGAAAAAAGTGCAGAAATACCGCGAGGATAACGTGTCTCGTTGGACTGGGCTTTCCAGGCTAGACACGGGTGGCGCGCTACGCCGTTACCCTTATAGAAGCGTAGGGTGGCACGCCCTGGACGAACGAGTTTTGCGAGTTCGAAAGGGCGTGGAAGCCCACCAAGCATTACGTTGGACGGAAATCGCGAGCCACGCAACCACCTCGGTCCATGGACTGGCACAAATGTTCGCGCGAAAAACCTTCAGCCGACAACGTTTACGAACAATCCAAGAAGATTTTGCGATTCGCGCGCATGGCCGAGGCTCTGCTATCGTCTTACTGTGTGTGGCAAGTAAAGCTACGTATTGTTTTCGTTTTGTTCAATTCGCGATTCCGCGATTGACTGCGTGCCTGACGTAACGCCACGTCAAATCTGCGTTCATTCGAACTGACGCAATCTTCTTCCCGCGTACGACGAGGAACTGAAACATGTTTATTCGCCAGATTCTTTCATCGCGATTTGATATGACGTTTGCGACTCCTGCATCACCTAACAGACGATGTCGCAATAGGAGGCTTCTACAACTGGAGATGATGGAGGAACGCGCCCTTTTGGCTGGCATTGCGTTGGAGGCGTCAACTTTTAGCATCAGCCAGTTTGAATCGAACGTGCACGAACAGGCAGGGCAACCGGATGATCCGAGTAGCATGAACGTCGTAGGTTACTCGTACTTTCTTAGTCAACGTGAGAATGGATTTCCGCTTGAGGGCGTGACGGCCCAAGGAGGCATTGGTTTCGCCCGAACTTCGGTGGACGGCGAACTTGAACGCAACGTCTTTACACGACATGAGATCGCTAGTGCGACAAAGCCGATCACTGCGGCCGCGATTCTACAAATCTTGCAAAATCAAGCTACTACGGAGACGCCGATCGAAGATTTGCTCAATCAAACGATCGAGCAGTTCTTGCCGTCGACCTGGACCGTACAGACATGGGTCAGCAACGTCACGATCCGCGAGTTGCTATCGCATCGGAGCGGGATGGGGCAGAACGAAACAAGCCCGGTGAGATCAGACACCAATCTGATGACGCAATTGAACACACCCGGTTTCATGCCGCTTGAATCGGATCCCACAGCAACCGACTATGGCTACTTCTATACGTCGACGAACTACGCGATCTTCCGCGTCATGCTCCCGTATATTTGGAACTTCAACATTGGTGACGAGGGCAACCTCGTAGACGATGTACTCGATCCGGTGGCCAACGGCGACCCGAGCGCGGTTCAGAACCTCCCACAAACCATCCAAGACGCGATCGCACAGGACTATGATCTGAGTAACATTACGCAAACGCAGCTAACGGCGGCATTGTACAAGTACTACGTGGCCGAGAACGTATTGAAGCCGGCAGATATTCTCAACCCGAACACGCTTAACTTGGATCCAGAGCCAAACGATAGTGTGCCCGAGCAGACGCTAATCTACCAATTCCCCGGATCAACCGCTGGCTTTGATACCGCCGATCAAACAGAACTTGCGGGTTCTCGCGGATGGAATCTCTCGGCCGCCGATCTGGACAAATTTCTTTCGGTCTTGCGCTATACGGAAACGATACTAAACGACCAAACGCGAGACCTGATGCTGACTAACAATCTCGGTTGGCGCGATGGCGACGTTACGTCTGGAATGTATGGAACGTACTTTGGGCATAATGGATCCACGACGCTGTCGGATGGTTCGTCAGGAGGGCAGACTAACACACAGGTTATGAACTACCCGAAAAACGTCCAGGCATCATTGACTATCAACTCGTCATTAGACACCGATTTCGGTTCATCGTTTAATCCAGCCGGAAATAACCGAGGACTCTTCGCTACGCTCAATGAAGCTTACGACAACGCATGGACCGAATTGGTTTACAACGGCTACTCTCAGGCCGACGCGGAGAACGTGGAGAACTTGATCAGCTCAGCGAATGACACGTTTACCTTGCGGACGAATCAGACTGATCCCGCCTATATTGACATCGTCCATTCGGCCGTCGGCCTCTTCGGATCGCCGTTTATCGTGTCCACGATTACACGTCGGGCCGACACGCTACAAAAGCTGACCATTAACGGACTTGGTGGTTTTGATGTCTATAACATCGAGACCTTGCCGTCGCACATGCAACTGATCATCAACGGTGGCGATAATCAGGATTACGTCTATCTCGGCGCTGGCGGTAACGACCTTGACAACAACACTCGGGGAGTCCTTAACTTTGATGGTGCCGGTGGAAGCGATCTATTGCGGGTAGAAGATGGTGGCGAAGAGGGTGTCGGTCGGGTCTATGCAATCTCCAACACAAACGTCACACGCACCTTTGACGCACTTCCATTTGTTCTGGAGTACCAGCACAAGAACGTAGAAACATTGACGCTCAATTCCAGCCAACAAGCGGATATCATCATCGTCAACACATCGCCCGCTGGACCGACAGTTATTGTTAACGCTGGCGACGGCAACGACGTGATCCAAGGTGGTTCAGCCGCAGACGTACTCAATGGAGATGAAGGCAACGATACGATATTTGGTGCTGGCGGAAAGGACGTGATCCACGGCGGAATTGGGAATGATACGATTGATGGCGGCAATGGCAACGATGTCATCGTTGGAGGGCCTGGTAATGATTATGCCGATGGTGGATCTGGAAATGATTACCTCCATGGCGATGCTGGGCAAGATACGCTAATTGGCGGGGCTGGATTCGATGTGCTTGAGGGTGGCTGGGATTCCGATACGCTCTTCGGTGACTCCGGCAATGACCACTTGTATGGCGGTTACATCACTGCCGTCGTTGGTCAATTCATGGACTACAGCGTCGACTTCCTGGATGGCGGTTCGGGGGTGGACGGCATCCTTGGTGACAATGGCGATCTGAACCTGGCTACTTTCAATATCTCATTGCCAGGAGGAGGAGGCGATTTCATCCTTGGCGGCACGGGCGGTGACTTGATCTACGGCCAGGATGGCAATGACTGGATTCAAGGTAACGGCGGCAATGACACGATTTTCGGACAAGGCGGACGCGACATCATTTTCGGAGGGTCGATCGTTTGCCTGCCGGATAGGGACCCGAATGAGCCGAATCGCGACTCAGATGACGAACACGACCAACGGAACGGCGAGGATGAAAGGCTCGATCCGCCGAGACGTGACGATCGCCGTTTCGAAGGTTGCTTTGAAGAGTTCCGCCAGCCGACGCCTCCAGACCAGCGCGATCCAGATCAAGGCCCACCACCGGGTGTAGCCCCTTTTGCCGCCGACGGTTCCGATGATATCGATGCGGGCAGTGGCAGCGACTTAATCTACGGCGATAATTGGTCGCAATCGTTCGAAGAGTATACAGGCGGCGGCGCAGGGGACGAGCTACTAGGCAATATCGGTGATGACTTCATGTTCGGCCAAGTCGGGGCCGACACGATGCACGGTAACGCTGGCCGAGACGTAATGCTCGGCGGCGACGGCAAAGACGAAATGAATGGCGATGAAGATTCCGATTGGATGGCGGGACAAGTGGGCGCCGATCAAATGTACGGCGGTCAGGGAAATGATGTGATGTTCGGAGGTGAAGGACAAGATGGGCTGCGCGGCGGACCGGACAACGATCTGTTGCAGGGAGGGAACGGTGCCGATGACCTATGGGGAGACTCCGGCAATGATACGCTGCAAGGTGGCTCGGGTAATGACGGCTTAGTTGGCGGTCCTGGAGCCGATTGGTTACAAGGCGAAGAGGGCCAAGACTTGTTGATCGGCGGGAATTTTGGTCCTGAACCGGAATCGGATAACGACCTGCTGCAAGGTGGAGCTGGCAATGACACGCTCTTCGGAGACACGCTGATAACTTTCACAGAATTCGACGCCTCGGCGGGTGGCACTGACGAACTCGATGGGGGAGATGGCCAGGATATCATGTACGGACAGGTCGGCCACGACATGATGCGCGGTGGTATTGGCAATGACCTTATGCATGGCGGGCCAGGTAATGATCAGATATTTGGAGAAGATGGCAGCGATACCATTAACGGCGACGACGGCTCCGACACGATTTTTGGACAAGATGGCAACGACGTCGTCAACGGCGGTGATGGCGACGATTTGATCGATGGAAGCGCCCATCGAGACTACCTAAATGGAAATGCTGGCAACGATATCATTCGGGGAGGCGATCATAGCGATACTTTACTCGGTGCAGCCGGCAACGACATCTTGCTCGGTGAAGGGGGCAATGACGATTTATCCGGTGGCGATGACAATGACGTATTGATTGGCGGTCGCAACTCGGACACCCTCGACGGCGGCGGAGGGCAGGATATTCTGATCGGCGGTACGACCATCCACGACTCGAGCAACAACGCCTTGAAACACATCATAGCCGAGTGGACTTCAGCCAGGCCCTTTGTCACACGCGTGCGAAATATGATAGGCCAGAATAATCCGCAATTTGCCAACCGCTTGAACGCCAACTTTTTTCTCATACCCACCGGCAATGCCGCCACGGTGCAAGACGATGGCGCAATTGACAGCCTCTTCGGAGGTACGGAGCAAGACTGGTTCTTGCCCGATGGAATCGACAACATCCTTGATGCCATGTTGGGGGATGTGGTGACAACGGTGGGACCCTAATGACGTGTCCACGTGGGCGAGTCTCTCCGAGACTCGCGTCGGCGTCTCGGAGAGACGCAGCTACGCGGTGTGAAGGGAGACGAACAGGAACACATCACTGGCAGAATCGTCTATCGACGAAATCACGCTACGACGACGGTTCCCCAACGGGAGAAGCGTGAAATACCAAGATGACCATATCGTATCGGTAACAGTTTAGTTCCCTTTTAGTGTCGGCGGGACGAGGCGTGAGCGTTTTGGAACTGCTGTGTTGGCGCTCTACCAGGGGTGCATGGTTCGGGGCGCTGCGATGAGCTTGCCGTGAATGTGTGAAACCGTTGCGATTTTATATCGGCGCAGCGTTCGACAGGCCCGAGTCGATTTTCGTTTCGAGTCTTGCGCGTTTGGCAGTTGAACCTCAGCAGCGGGCTGGAGGATGCGCCGTGGCAGGGCGCATTGCTTAGCGCATTGCATACAAGTTGGTTATGACGCGGTCGGGCGGTCGCGTGCAGAGTTCGTAGTAGATATCGCGGACACGCTTCCGGTGGCGACGCGATGTTTCGGCGACAGTCATCAACTTGGCCATGCGCGTAGCACCTGCATCGGTGCGGCCGCCGAAGGTGATCTTGGGGGTTTTCACTTCAATCGCGCTGTCATACTTGCTGGGCGTTGGCCGAAACCAACCAGAATGTCCAACAGGAGCACCCTTTTGTGCAGCAACCATCGCAGACTGTGGCTGATCTAAATTCATTACTTCGAGGCATTGGATGGTGTAGTCTGGTGAGAAACACTTCCGCTTCGAGTTCACTGGCCATGCCAGTGCCACTCACGAATTCAGCGTACGTCGCAAACTGTGGCTGAGCTGAGCCCTTAAATCACATATCGTAAACTTCGGGATCGACATTGGGGGCTTCGCTGAGTCGGCGGTGCATGCGGCGAAGTTTGCCTTCACCACTGGCAAACGGTTCGTCACCGTCCAGCACATCCCCCAACTCTTCTTCGACTTTATCGGGA
>JBGSJT010000258.1:0-24085 GCA_041741715.1 Pirellulaceae bacterium
TCGATGCGAGCCCTGGCGAGTCATCGGGGAGGGAAACCACTGAGCATTTCCCCCTCCCCGCCAGCTCGCTAGGGCTCGCCGACGACCCTCCCGCGAATCAAAACTACCTGCTGTAGCAACTGTTACGCGCGGGAGGGTAAAATACCAGCAACCCTAAAATCAAATGGCGACAAAGCACTAGCCTTGAGCTCCTAAGGCCTAGCTGCACCCCCAAAAGCCCACGGCTAGCGCTGGAAATCTTAAGTTCCGTCCGGGCGTAAACCTCAGGCGCTAGCCGTGGGCGACAAGCAGCGGCGCCGCCCACAGCTAGCGCCTGAGGTTCACTAACCCAACAGCCAGCTTGTCGGGCAGGAGCGAACCACTAAGAATTACTCCGCGATTTCAATAAATCTTTTCTTCCAGATCTCATTGTCGGGTGGTTGCGTGGCCAACAACAACCGCGCAGAGCGTTGAGCCTCGATTGCATTCCCAAGCAGGAGTTGATTCTTCATCCATCGCCAGCGCGCTTGCCAGTGCAATTCGCTCCCGGCGGGAGAATTGGCAATGATTATTGTCGCAATCTGCGAACTCTCTTCGCAACGCTCAACTCCTCCCTCCGCTAGCGCGTTGGCCAGTTCCAATTGCAAGTCTCCGCCGCCGCGCCCCTGCTGCTCGGCCAATTTCTTCAAACCGACCAAGGCCGCTGAGAGATCTCCGCTCCACGCCAGCAGTCGATAGCTGGCGGCGCGACTGGGTGCGTTTCCACTTTTCAATAACAAGTCACGCCACTGGTTGTCCAACTTCAACCTCTTCGCCCAGTCGGCGTGCTCGGCGGGAGGCAATTCATCAATGGCGGCAATTAGGGGTGGGGCAATTCCTTCGCGAATCGTTGCAGGTAATTGCTCTGGTTCCCAATCCAAGAGTGTCTGTGAAAGACTCCCCATCGGCTGGCGCGCTCGAAGAACGCTCAACCAACGCACCACATTCACCAATTCCCGCATAGTGCTAGTCATGGGAGACGTTTCCAACCTTGCCAAGCTACGCAGTTGTTCCGCTTGTTGCGTGGGCGTGGGCCAAGCCGACGCAATTTTCGCAACCAATGCCACTAACTCAGCCTGAGTGGCAACGTGTTCTAGACTTCGCGCGCCTCGCGCGGCAGTGCAGGCTTCTATTTGCTGCACTATCAAATGAGCATCGCGCAAACTCAGCACTTCTCCCAACCAACTCAGCAGCGAATGCTCTGCAATGGACACATCGGTGGTGGCGAGACTGCGGCGCAGATAAGCCGCCGCTAGCTCATGGCGGCGACCCCTGGCGATGAGCCAGCTTGCCAACCAATCCGCGACCTCGTCCGAGGATCCCGTACTCGGCCACAACTCCAAATGGGAAATCAACAACTCTTCGTAGCTCGCCTGCAACACTTTACTCGTTGCATCACCGCGCAGCGCCTGCGAGACGCAGAAGATGGCCTGCAAGTGCGACTCAGCGGCCCCCGGCTCCTGTACAAATTGACGACACACTGCAACGACAGCGTCGGCTGCGGGTAAGTAGGCTTGTTCGCGTTGCAATAGCGCGGCCGCCTGGCTGGCTACTTTCAACGCGCTTGCGCCCCTTCCCGCAGCCACTTCGTTATCACGGTAGCGGAGCAGTTTCTCGATCGCGGCGGAGGCGTTTCCCGCAGCCAGCAGTTGCCGCACTTCCGCAATCAATAAATCAAACGCCACGCTGGAACCGCCACTCGCCCCGCTGCTGGTCACCGAACCGACCAACAGCGATTCGGCGCGACTTCGCCAATAATCACCGTAAGCCGCACCCAGATTCTTTGACTTGGCGATCAGCGCGTTGAGTGATTCTTCGCGCGCTTGGCCCTGCTGACGTTGTGCGGCGGCCAACGACAATTGGATTTCAGCCAGTGCCAACTCAGGACCAGCGTCGTTTCGTTTGAGCAATTCCAACAGTCCCATTCCGCGCGACAGACTTGCAGATCCATTCGAACTTTGATCAGCGGCTATTGTTGCACAGTACTCGATGGCAACAGTCGCTGCGCGAATTCGAGCTAGTCGTTGGTTGGCCGTGGCCGCCAATTGTTCAAGAGCCCGCAAAGCCCCTGCGCTTTGCCCCAGTTCCAGTCGCGCTGCGGCTTGTGCCACAGACAGTTGAGCGCGGGATGGCCAAGCGAGCTCGGTGCGACCAAGAATATCGGTCACTTGTCGATCGACGTCTGTTGCCGAAGCGATGCGATCAGGCGAACCGCTGGCATACATTCGCGCGCGGAGTAGCAGGGCTTCGCAACGCATCAATCCAACGTCGACGCTGAGCTTGGCCAACTCCGCAGCGGGAGCCAGTTCGCCCCCGTTCAATCCCTCCCGCGCCGCCAACGGTTGCATGCGTTTAACCTCATCTTCCAATTCATCCAAATCGGCAAGCATCTTGCGGACGCGCTGCAATGCCAGCTCACGCGGCTGAGTATTGGCGGGAGCGGCCAAGTACAATGCCACGTCAGCTTGGGTATGTAACAAATCGCACCTCGCACGCTGCCACTGCAACCAAGGAAGTCGGTTGTTGCTGGGCTGCTGAGCAACAAATTCGCGCAATACCTGTTCGCACTCCTCCCAGTGTGCAGCCGACTGTGAACGCTCGTGCAATGCGGCGCCAGCGTGGCACTCCATCAAACGCATCGTCCACCGAGCCGATTGACTCGGATCTTCAGCCACCAACCGCCGACGAGCTTGCACGTACTCGATGGCTGAGTTGCTTAAACCAGCTTGGCACATGGCCGCCACCGTCAGATCCTCCATGTCTGGCTGAGCGACTGCGGGCCCAATCAAGAGCCCGATCAAGAGTCCGACTGCGAGCGTCCCTACCAACGTTGCTTCAATAATCGTCTGCTTCCGTTTCGACAACATCTTCATCCTTCGAGGTCCGCAGGCGGTTGGGTAAATCCCGGCGTGACGTTAGTAAGCAGACCGATCTGTCGCGCTGCTTCGTACATCACGATACCCGCAGCGGTCGATAGATTCAGACATCGCACTGGTCCTGGCATCGGTATGACCACTTGGCTCTCCGCATACCGCGCATGCAACCAAGCGGGGAGTCCACTCGACTCGCGACCAAACACCAACGCGTCCCCCAACTGATACTCGGCTTCGCAATGAGCTTGCGTGCCGAATTTGGTCACCAGCCATATACGCTGGGCGGGCATGCGTGCGATCAGTTGGTCCCAGTCGTCGACCATTTCCCAACTCAATTCATGCCAGTAGTCGAGTCCCGATCGGCGGATTTGTTTGGAATCGAAACTGAAACCGGCGGGGCCCACAATCCACAATTTAGCTCCCAGCGCCACGCAACTTCGACCGATATTGCCGGTGTTCGGAGGGATCTCGGGCTGATACAGTACGATATGCAGCGGAAAACAGTCAGTTTGCTTGGGTTCTTCCCCAGGTGTGCTCATTGGGAATCTTTGCGGACAATGAAAAACGTGCCATAATTATAAGTATCCCAGCTTGGTGACTTACGTCAGCCCGGCTAACTGCGATTCTGTTCGACTTTCTTTCAGCGAATTTTTACGGCGACCTTTTTTCGGCGACCTTTTTTACGGCGACCTTTTTTACGGCGACACGGCATATTCATGGCGATAGCAGTCACTTGTCCAAGCTGCCTCAAGCGTTTTAGTGTCAGCGAAAAGTTCGCTGGCAAGTCGGGCCCATGTCCGAGCTGTAAGAAGACCATCAAGATTCCGGAAAAAGCGGATGAGGTGGTGATTCACGCGCCCGACGATGCGGCCCCTAAAGATTCCAAAGGGAGGTCGATCCTCAAGCCGATTCGTCGAACGGAAGTCAACCTCAGTCTCCCTGTCATCCTGGCCGCGTCGTTGTCGACGATCGTCGTCTTTGGACTCGCCTTCGGATTTGGCCTTAGTGGCGGAGCTCCGGCGGCGCTGCTGGCTATCTCGTCTGTGGTATTGGCCGTACCACTTGTTTTTGTCGGCTATTGGTTCCTCTACGACGATGAGCTCGACAGCTACAAAGGGCGTGAGCTGCTGATACGCTGCGGTATTTGTGCTCTGATCTTTGCCGCAGCCTGGGGAGTTTATGTTTACGTCCCAGCCTATCTCAATGACGGTGACTCCACCAACGGCCTGCAGATCGCAATGCTCCTTCCGATCATGATTGCCATCGGTACTGCCGCATCGGTGTTAACCTTGGAGTTGGAAGTCCTACAAGGTGTATTGCATTATGCCTTTTATCTGGGCATCACATTCTTGCTGGCCTGGTTGGCTGGCGCGCCATTGACTGGTCCGGCTGATACCAGCGGACCGACGCGCAACACGCCTGCTGCAGTTACTCAGCCCAGCTCGACCACTCCTTCTCCAACTTCACCGACTGACGAACCCGAGAAGAGAATTCCCAACGTTCTGCAGTAATACTCGTTTCAATCCGTGTTCAACTGTGGGCATTCGTGACTCTAAACCAGTTATTTCAGACACTACTCAACGAACGCTCCGCTGGATTCTAGGTAGCTGCCGTACTTTCGTGGTCTTTGTGCTCTTTCGTGGCTTAATCTACTCTAAGCAATTCATCCTCACGAAACACAGTCGGCACTGTAGGCAACCGCCGCCAATCCAGCCGCCCAATCAACTCACGGGGGCGAATCGGCGTTGGTTGATCTTGAAGTTTGAGCGTCCAAGCGAGATAGCCCACCACCTTCTCCGCCGAAACCCCCTGTTCACGATAGCTGCTCAGTCGCGTATCCCCATGGCGTTTGGCTAAACGACGACCGTCAGATCCAACGACCAGCGGGACATGATAATAGTTCGGACGACTCCACCCCAAGTGCTCGAGAATTGCCAGTTGTCGATAAGTACTACACAGCAAATCATCGCCACGAACAATCTCGGTCACGCTCATGTCATGATCGTCGACGACAACCGCCAATTGATATGCGGGTGTCCCGTCACCCCGCGCGATAACGAAATCTCCTAGCTGTTGGTCGGGACGCGCTACTTGCTTGCCACGCACGGCATCTTCCCAACTCACTTCGCCTTCCGCAAACTTCCAACGCCATGCGAATTTTGCAACCGCTGCTGTGTGCGTGTCCGTGTCGCTGATGGCATTGCCAATTAGTTTGAGTTTTTTCTCACGACAAGTCCCTGGATAGATCGGTCCTTCCAGTCTCTGAATTGACCTTTCGTGCGGCGCGCTGGCGGCTTGAGCCACTTCCGATCGACTGCACTCGCAGGCATAGCCAACGTCAGCCGCGATCAGTTGCGTTAGTACTTGATGATAGCGTTCCAGGCGTTGCGTTTGAACATAAGCGATGGCTGGATCGGTCTCGCGCTCAGTCGTAATCGCCTCGGGGCCCGCGTCCCAATCGATCCCCAGCCAACGCAGGTCATCCAGAGTGGCCTGCATGGCCCAAGGTTTCACACGAGGCGAATCGATATCCTCGATTCGCAAAACGATTCTTCCACCTTGTTGTCGCACCGACAACCAAGCTAATAAGAACGAGCGCGCGTTCCCTACATGGAGCGCGCCCGTCGGAGACGGGGCTAGCCGACCCACGACCGGACAGGTCATGTGTTCAACTCCCGTCGCGTCCAGATTTGAAACTCCGTCGGCCAATCGTCGTCTATCCCCGCTGTAATCTGTTCGACTTGCTCCAATTGCCATTGGCTCCAATCGATATTTGGCAAGTAAGTATCCCCTTCGATATCGGCCAACACTCGCGTCAACCAAATCGTCGAACAGTACTCAAGGGTTTCGCGATACACTTCCGCTCCTCCTACCACCATCACTCGGCGACCTGGTTCGACTAGGCTCTCGACCTTCGATAGGTCGTCTGCGACGGAAAAGAGGCCTGACCCCTTTAATGTGCGGGAGAGGACGATGGTCTGACGACCGGGGAGAGGTCGACCTATCGAAGCATAGGTCTTGCGCCCCATCAATAGGCAGTGTCCCATCGTCATCCGCTTGAAGCGCTGCAGATCACTTTTCAACCGCCAGGGTAGCGCTTCGCCGCGGCCAATCACCCCATTGCGGCTGGCCGCTACCACAAGTGTCCAATCGCCAGCACGTCGAGCTGATATTGAGTTGGCACTCATCCTACACCGCCACCGGAGCCGAGATGTGGGGATGGGGATCGTAGTTGACCAGTTCGAAATCCGCTACTTCGAAATCGATGATTGAATCGCGTGGCTGCCCGATCTTCAATTGCGGCAGCGTTCGGGGCTGTCGCGCCAGTTGCAGTTGGGCTTGTTCCAGATGATTGTTGTACAAATGCACATCGCCGAAGGTATGCACGAAATCTCCCGGTTGCAGACCCGTCGTCGCCGCCATCATCATCGTGAGCAGTGCATACGAGGCGATATTGAAAGGGACCCCCAGAAATAAGTCGGCGCTGCGTTGATAAAGTTGACAACTCAGGCGACCCTCGGCCACATAAAACTGAAACAGCAGATGGCAGGGGGGCAAGGCCATCTGTTCGACATCGGCCACATTCCACGCGCTGACAATCATGCGCCGTGAATCGGGGGTCTCGCGAATTTGCTGTTCAACTTGCACGATCTGATCGATCGTTCCGCCATCTGGCTTAGCCCAACTCCGCCACTGCTTGCCATAGACGGGTCCCAACTCGCCATCGGCGTCCGCCCATTCGTCCCAGATCGACACTTTGTGTTGATGTAAAAATTGCACATTCGTCTCGCCTCGCAGGAACCACAGCAGTTCGACCAGAATGCTTTTTAAATGGCATTTCTTAGTGGTCAACAGTGGAAAGCCCTCAGATAAATCAAAGCGCATCTGATAGCCGAATAGGCTCCGCGTCCCTGTCCCAGTGCGATCGGTTTTCTCCGTCCCACGCGTGAGAACTTGTTGCATCAGGTCCAGGTATTGTTGCATGGCGAATTGCGATTATAAAACGGAAGCGAGAAATAAAAAAGCGATCATCGATCAATTGAAAGTTTTCCGAGCGGACAATGTCCAATGTCGATCGCTGGTGATCTGAACACAATCGGCTGGTACGCCTAACTGGGTGATCATCTCTCTGGCTTCATTAAGCGTCAGTGCAGCGTGGAGTGATTGCCTGAGCAATTGTTGATTGTCTGCGGTTTCACGGCTGGCATGCGTGGCGACCAAAAGCTCAATCTCCGACTCGCTCTCGGGACGAAATAGATCACGGGTGAATAGCCAACCACCGGGTTTGCAGACGCGCACCATCTCAGCCAAGCCGCGCGCCGGATCTGGCAAGTGGTGCAGCCAACTGTTGGACATGACACCGTCGAACAGATTCGCGTCGTACTCTAGTTGCTTACCGTCACCGTGCTGCAACTGGATGCGATGTTCGCACAATCCAATGGCTACGTTGATTCTGGCGATCTCCAGCATACTGGTCGCCGCGTCGTGGGCGATCACTTGACAATTCGCGAAACGTCGACACAGTTCGACAGGTATGAGTGCCGTTCCGGTTCCCACATCCAGCACGAAACTGGTGTCGGCTTCCACATCGACGGGTCCCGCATTGAGCATTCCCGAGGCGAGGAGATCGCTGACGAAAGCGGCATTGACCGCAGCATGGTCCATGTTGTCATAGGCCCGCGCATCGTCAGGATCATTCATCAATTCAGGTTCGGGCGTTCTAATGAGCATGGCGTTGTCCAACTATGTGCGCTTAAACATTTTATCCAATTGTTCGCGACTGAAGAACAGCGCGGTGGGGCGACCGTGGGGGCAATGATGCGTGTCTTGATAGTGATAACGTTGTTCGAGCAGCGCAGTCACTTCTTCCGACGAGAGTTTATCCCCCGCCTTGATCGCCGCCTTGCAGGCCAGCATATTTAGCAACTCGTCCAAACAATCGCGGGCGCTCGGCTCCTTGCCACCCGACATCAGTGGCTCCAGGACTTGCCGCAGCACCTCGGCGGGGCGCATGTTGGCCAACATCGCAGGGTAGCTGGTGATTAAGATGGTGTCGCCGCCAAACGGTTCGACTTCAATCCCGATCTTGGCGAGCAGTTCGCGCGAGTCGAGCGCGGCGGCCGCTTCCGCCGCAGTCAAATCGAGTGGCTCGGGGACCAGTAGCTTTTGACTCTCGAGACACCGCGCGTCAACCTTTTGTCGCAGTTGCTCGTAGAGGATGCGTTCGTGCAGCGCGTGTTGATCGACGACAACCATGCCCCTCTCGTCCTGTGTTACCAAATAGCGATTGTGGACTTGAAAACCAAGATGGCTGACCCCGGTTGCCGCGTCGTCATGTGCTGCATCATAACGCTCCGAGGAAGAGGCTGTCGGCAAGTCGGCCAGTTCGCGAGAGTCAGTATCGGTGGTCGCCGCATCCCAAGCCTCCGCGCCCGATGGCAATGTTTCGCCTGCCAGGGGCCGTCGCGGTGGCGCGGCAGCGGCTGGGCCGGGGAGGGACGGCAGTAAACTCCCCCCCCCCAATCCACGCTCGTTGAAGGGGCGGAACGGAGGGATGTTGTCGGTCAGATTCAAACGCGGTGCGACTTGCGCCATGCGATCGGCGTGACCCTCCCAACGCGCGTCCGCGCGATTCATCGGTGTGGTAAAATCGCCCGCCACACTGGGTACGCTCGGGTTGGAGTTACTTGTGGTCGGGGCTTGCAGTCCGTGTGGCACAGGACCGGGGACATGTCGCGCGCGAGCGGTTAAATCGCTAGTCAAAAATTGATGGCGAAGTGTCTGCAACAATTGGCTGTAGATTTTGCCACCTTCTTGAAAGCGAACTTCCATTTTGGTCGGATGGACGTTGACATCGACTTGATTCGGCGGCAGTTTTAGTCGTAGGAAACAAACTGGAAATCGCCCCACCATCAGCAGACCGCGATAGGCTTCGCTCAGCGCATGTTGCAGTGAACGATCGCGGATGTGGCGACCATTGAGAAAAAGGTACTGCATGCGATTGTTGCTGCGACTGACCGAGGGGTCAGCTACAAAGCCCGCCAACCGCGCCGTCTCTTGTTCGCTACTCACCGGAATCAAGGCGTCCGCCACCTCATCTCCAAAAAACGCGCGGATGCGTTCACTCCACGATTCAGTGCTGGGCAATTCGAACACCGTCCGATGGCCACTGGTCATGGTCATTTGTACGTTCGGAAAAGCGAGTGCGATGCGCGTGAATGCCTCGGTAATATGTGCCGCTTCGGTCTGTGGAGTGCGCATGAATTTGCGGCGCACGGGCGTGTTGAAAAACAGATTGCGAACTTCGATGGTCGTGCCAACGGGACATCCAACAGGTTGCAGCGGTGTGGCCTCGCCACCGTTGACGTTTAGCTCCGCGCCGGAATCGCTTTCCCCCGTCCGTGTGCGGAGAGTGAGATGGCTAATTTCAGCGATGGAAGCGAGAGCCTCACCACGAAAACCGAGCGTGTGCACATCGAACAGATCGTCGGCCGATTCGAGTTTGCTGGTGGCATGACTGGCGATGGCCAATGCGATTTGATCGGCTGCGATGCCACAGCCGTTGTCGCTGATTCGAATCCGTTCGATACCACCACCGTCGATCGCCAATTCAATATTGGTGGCACCAGCATCGACACTATTCTCCAGTAGCTCCTTGACAACGCTCGCGGGCCGCTCAATCACTTCCCCCGCCGCGATCTTGTTAACCAAACTCGGGGGCAATTGTCGAATTACTGGCATGGATCCGCTACTCGTCTTCGGGTTCGCTAGATTCGCCACTGTTACTAATCCCACTTTCATCGTCGTGTTTGTATTTGTCGAGCTTGCGATATAGGGTGCGGGCGCCGATGCTGAGTATCCGAGCCGCTTCCTCGCGATTGCCCGCAGTCATTCTGAGTGTTTCCTCGATGGCCCAGCGTTCGATGTCGGACATGGTGCGGCCGATGAGGCTCGAGTCCCCAGCACCGGGGAGAGGCCCACCGTCACTCGTGTTCCCCGCCGAGTCTGGTCCCGCAGCGATGGTGTTAAAGTCCGACTCCTGACTCAACTCGGGTGGCAAGTCGTTGACGTCCAGCGATCCATCGGTATCGAGCACCACCATCGTCTCAACAAAATTGCGAAGCTGCCGAATATTCCCCGGCCAGTGATAGCCATAGAACCTGCGAGTCACGGCGGGAGTAAAATTACACGACGGTTTGCCATGCCGCTTGATGAACATTTTACGGAAGTGATCCATGAGCGGAATCACATCATCGGTCCGTTCACGCAGTGCGGGGACATGGACGGTGACGATATTCAAGCGGTAATAGAGGTCGTTGCGAAACGTCCCTTCCGACACCATTTCTTCCAACGGACGATTCGTTGCGCTCAACAATCGGACATTCACTTTGACCGCTTTATTATCGCCCACGCGGGTGATGCGATGCTCTTCCAGTACCCGCAGCAGCTTGATCTGCGAACTCATCGGCATATCCCCCACTTCATCCAGGAAGAGCGTCCCGCCGTCGGCGTATTCAAAGGCACCCACGCGGTCGTTGGCCGCATCGGTAAAGGCTCCCTTGACGTGCCCGAACAATTCACTCTCCACCAACGTTTCGGAGACGGCGCGGACGTTGAGCGCCTTCATGCGTTTGCTCTTGCGCGGACTATTCTGGTGAATGGCCTGGGCGATCATCTCCTTGCCCGTGCCGCTTTCACCTGTGATCAACACGGTGGCATCGGTGGGGGCGATGCGTTTGATGCGATCGATGACCTCTTGCATCTTGGCGCTGGCGAAGATGATCCCTTCGAAGCCGAACTTTTCGTCCAGCCGCTGACGCAGCTCGGTGTTGGTTTGTTTTAGATGGCAGGCCTCGATGGCCTTGCCGGTTACCGCCCGCAGCCGACCCGGTGTGATCGGTTTTTCAAGAAAGTTAAAGGCTCCTTCCTGCATCGCTTCGACCGCCTTAGGGACGGTGGCGTGCCCCGTCACCAAGACCACTTCGCAATCGGGGAGCGAAGCCTTGGCCTTTTGCAGGATCTGCATCCCGTCGACATCGTTCATCACCAAATCGCTGACGACGACGTGATACATATTCTGTTCAATACTGCGCAGCCCCTCAGGGCCACTGGTCGCCACGGTGCAACGATAGCCGACGCGCTCCAGACTCTCCATCATGGCGCGCGCATGGGCTTTGTCGTTATCGACGATTAATACCGAGTACTCGCGTGGATCGAGTCCCAGTTCTTCATCGCTATGGCTGGCCGCACTATCAATCATTGGGGATTTGAGATTGCCTTGAGATGCTCGAAACACTTTTTCAGTGGGCTGTGAACAAAAATGGTCAAGCTTGATATATTATCGCAGTTGTTGACGGCTGTGAGCACCCCTTGACAGCCAACGGACCGGTATATTTATCCCACAGAGCGATTGAGACTATGAGTACGACCTGTCGCGGAGTTCGCGGAGCAACCACGGTAACAGAGAATTCTCGCGATGCGATCCTGCTAGCCACACGACAAATGCTAGCCCTCATGATCCGCCGCAATGAGATCGATGCCAGCGATATTGCCAGCGCGATCTTCACCGTGACGCGCGACGTGAATGCCGAGTTCCCCGCGCTGGCCGCTCGTCAGCTCGGATGGCTGGAGGTTCCGCTCCTCTGCGGCTATGAGATTGACGTTCCCGGTTCGCTCCCGATGTGCATTCGAGTATTGTTGCATTGGAACACCACCAAGACGCAACCTGAAATTCACCACGTCTATATTCACGACGCAGTCCGCTTGCGTCCCGATTTATCGAAGCTTCCCCCTGTCGATTGGCAAGAGCTCGAAGGCTGGATCGTTGGCCATTTAGCGCAGCCCGATTAACGTGGCCCGACGCTCCCAGACTGTGAATTTAGAAAACTTAAACTCTTACTCTTACTCTTAAACGCGGAGTTTAAGTTCAGGCTTAAGGAGACTTCTCGCTCAGGCGCCACCACCTGGTTCCCAGGCTGAGCCTCCAAGGCAGTGCGTTCCCAGGCAGGAGCCTGGGAACGAGCATGTGCGTGGTGGCGTTCAGCGAGAAGTCTCGGTTTAAGCTTGTTTTTTGTGAACCGTCGAAAAATCCACAGCCTATCCGCGTCGGCTTAGCGTCGAGCGGGAAATAAGTGTCGGATCTGAAACGCAGCTACGTTTAGTCGCCGCAGCCAAGTTTAAGTCGCCGCAGTTATTATTCGGTCGATTATTATTCGGTCGAGGCCTATTCAAACAATCGCTGGTGTAACTCTTTCAACTCTGCCGCAGGGAGCTTGATCACTTTGCGATCGTAGGTCATCAGACCGTTGATCTCTCCCTCCACGTCGGTCGTCTGAGTGTACACCCCCGCTGCAATCCCCTGCGAACGCAACTTATTCAACATCTCCAACGAAACGATGTACCGCTCCTTATACTCGGCTTCATCTTTGGGGATCGAACCATAGCCCCAATTGCGACGATTGGCATCCCACAAATGTCCTTTGACGGGTAGGCCGTGCCCGCCAAATTCTCCCATTACCTTGACGAAGTCTTGATACCGCTGGGGCTCGAAGGGGAACTCGGGATTGGGATAGGCGTGGGCGTCGACGACATCCCCCACCGGCCAGAAATTGCCACCACTGGCAACATTGATCGATCGGCTGGGGTCACGCTTGACCGCCCAGGCACCAACCTCCAGCGTACGGTGTTGTCCCCAAGCTTCATTGAAGGGAACCCACATCACGATTGAAGGATGGTTCTCCAAATTATCAATCATACGTTCGAACTCAAGCAGATATTGCGCGTGGTCCTCGTCAGGCCATTGAGCATCCTCGGGGTCAGCCTTGAGGCGTGTCCACGTAGGATTGTGTCCTGCGCTGACCTGATCTTGCCAGAGCATCATGCCCAGCCGATCACAGTGCAGATAGTAGCGTCTGGGTTCGACCTTGATATGCTTGCGAATCATGTTGAAGCCAGCCGACTTGAGGTATTCAATGTCGAACAACATGGCTGCGTCCGAAGGAGGAGTCAGCAAGCCATCGGGCCACCAGCCTTGATCGAGTGGTCCCCAATGAAAGATCGGCTGACCGTTAAGTGTCAACCGCCAATGTCCATCGGCAGACTGCTGCTTGCCAACGGAGCGCACTCCCGCGTAAGATTTGACAGAGTCGATCACTTGTTGGTTGTCGTCGAGCAATTCAACTTGCAAGTCATATAAGTGCGGGTCGGCAGGGGACCACAGCTTGGCGTTCCTCAATGTAACCTTCAACTCCGACACTTTTCCTGCCACGCGCGCAATACTCTCGCCGTTGTCGATAACCGTCAGACGCACTTCGTGCTTGGCCTGCTCGCCAGCCTGGTCCACTCGGACGGCGATCGAGCCTGTTTCCGATTCGGTGGCGATATGCAGATCTTCGATGTAGGTGTTGGGAACGGTTTCCAGCCACACCGTTTGCCAAATGCCAGAGACCTGTGTGTACCAAATGCCCCGCGCGTTGACCACTTGTTTGCCATGCAACTGCCAAGCTTCCGTATCATCCTCGACGCGCACGACCAAATCGTTCTCACCCGCTTGAACAGCTTTACTAATGTCGATACTGAAGGGGTCGTTGCCACCCACGTGCTCACCCACAAGCAGGCCATTGACCACTACACGACAGCGATAATCGACCGCTTCGAAATTCAATAGCGTACGGCTACCGCTGGCTGGTTGGGCCTCAAAACGCCGGTGATACCACAGCGTTTCGGAACTATCGAGCAAACGTTGGACGCCCGACAAGCGCGATTCAAGTGCGAATGGGACCAAGATCTTCCCACTCCATTGTTCCGGCACTTGCTGCGCGTCGCGCTGCGAAATCGCGTAGTCCCAATGGCCATTCAGATTCTGCCATTGTTGCCGCTGGAGTTGTGGTCGCGGATACTCGGTCCAGGCATTTTCAGCCGTAACCTGTTCGCCCCACTGCGTGATCAACTCTGACTTAAAAGGAGTCGTGTCGCGCTGGGGTGTGGGCAACGTGGGGACATAGTCGGAATCAATCAAATGAACATCAATGAACTGCCCACCAGTGGTTTGTTTGCAATGAACGGCCAGCAGGTTCTCCCCAACCTTGAGCGCGGACTGAGCGGAGGCATCCAAGGGGATGGTCTGGTAGTCACTGGTCCACTTGTCAACATCCAAAACCTTTTGGCCGTTGATGTAGACTTGCGCAGCTTCGTCATGATGAATCAACAGCGCGGGCTTAGCTGGAATTTTGGTCAGCTCGATTTCCTTGCGCAACCAAATGCTATTGGTCTGCCACCTCGTTCCGACTCGCGCTCCAGGCGTATCGAGTGTGCCGAAGCCACCATTGCCCGCCGTCCAATCGACATCTTCAAAGTCAGCCTGTTGCCAGCCCTCGGCTGGTGGACGGAGCGTATACCGCCAAGCATCGACGACTTTTTCTTGCGCGTCGACCGTTGCCAGTGGGAGACAAAAGAGCACGAGCAACAGCGAGTAGATTGAACGATTATTGAAATGTAGTTTCATATACGGGGATAACTTGTAAAGGATGTGAGAGATTAATTGGACAGCGCCACACTGCGCTGGAGTCCAGGCTTTGGTCCCCTTTGGGAAACCATGGTTTGATAATCTCGCTAGCGCTCTCCGAATCGCTATTCTACTGCCCTGGCCCCTTGGGTCACAACCAGCCAGTGGAGCGACAAAAAAATGTACGGCAAAAAGATGAGGTACTGAAAGGAATTGGGATTAAGCATCGTGCGGGAAATAATTGTCGCGACTTAAAAGTAGCTGCGGTCGCCAGACCGTTGGGAGTCTACGTTCTGGCGAAGTTAGCTACGACAGTTATTTTCCGCATGATGCTTAGCCAATGGGTTTTCGAGTTGATGTTCTCATCGAGCACCTTCATCTTTTTGCCGCACATCTTTTTGTCGCGCTTCCCATGGTGAAATAGTAGTCGAGCTTGCCCCGCATCTGTCGTGATCCTCAGGCGCTAGCCGTGGGCAGTGGCTCGACGCTTCGCGTCGGAATGCGCAGCAAGCCCACGGCTAGCGCCTGAGGTTCACTAAATCAACCAGGGTTCACTCCTAGCTAACATTAAAGAGCGTCACGAACTATTATTCTTAGCTATTCTCTTTCTCTGCCTTCTTTTTTTGGTTCAACCATTCATACATATTGAAACGTTCGGGATAGGCGACTTGATGTGCCGTCGCCCATCTTTCCCACAGGGCGATTAGCTTATCACGTTGAGTCGGCATCTTTTCGGCAAGATCATTCATCTCCGTCCGATCGGCTTCGATGTCGTATAGCTCCCATGGCTTTTCATATTCGCGGACCAACTTCCACTTGCCCCAACGCACCGCCGCGTTCCCTTCGTGCTCCCAGTAAATAGGATCAACGTGCACCGGTTGGTCCACTCCTGTAAGCAGTGATACCAGGGACGTTCCCTCACAGGCGGGAATGTCGCTGGGATACTTTGCTCCGGAAAGTTCAATAAAAGTCGCCATGAAATCTGGCAGGTAAGCCACTTGACGATTGAAGCTTCCATTATTCTGCGACGGGATGCCTGCTGGCCAATGAGCAATTAGCGGAGTGCAAGAGCCACCTTCGTGCAAGAAGTGTTTGTAGAGTCGAAAGGGAGTATTGGAAGCATTGGCCCAAGCCAGCCCCTGACGCACTCCGTCCGTTCCCGCAGGCGGATGCTTGACCATCTCCTCGCTACCTTCTCCCAACGTGCCGCCTTCTTGACAAGCGCCATTGTCGGACAAGAACAGAATCAGCGTATTGTCCAACTGGCCCGATTGCTGAAGATGCTGCGTGAGCTTTCCAACATTCTGATCGATGGCATCGATGCACGCGGCGTAGGCGGCCATGATCGCGTCCAAGTCATTGCGTTGTTGATCGCTGAGTGAATCCCAGGTCGGCCCGACATGTGGCGCGGGGACAATCTCTTCCGTCCAAAGACCAAGAGTTTTCTGCTTGGCCAACCGCGAGCGCATCAGTGCTTCCCAACCAGCCGTGTACTTACCTCGGTACTTTTTAAAATCCTGCAGCTTGGCATTCAGTGGCCAATGAGGCGCGTTGTAGGCCAAGTACAAAAAGAAAGGCTGATCGTTGTTAGCCGTGGCCGCAGAGATATACTCACAAGCTTTGTCGGTAAAGGCATCGGTCGTGTAAAAACCTTCCTCAGTATCAAAGGCTTGATTGCCGTCCGTCAAACCACGATCCCCTGTCGGCTTGAAATAGTTGAACGCGCCGGAGAGACCGCCAAAAAAATGATCAAAGCCACGTTGCAGCGGCCACTCACTCTGCGATTCGATTCCGAGATGCCATTTGCCCGTCATCAGTGTGTGATAACCGGCCGACTTTAACACTTGTGCCAGCGTGGTACAGTTGTTGTTTAGATAGCCCTGGTAGGGCCCTTCAAATCCCAGCGGTTGATTGGGGGGCGCGGTCATGTGACCAATCCCCACTTGATGCGGATGCAGGCCCGTCATCAGACTGGCGCGAGTGGGACAGCAGCGACCGGAGTTCGAGAACTGAGTGAAACGCAGACCCCCACTGGCCAGCGCATCGATGTTGGGCGTTTCGATCTCGCCCCCGTAGCATCCCAAATCGGAGAAGCCCATGTCATCCACTAGCACGACGATTATATTCGGCCGCAGTGGTTCGACCGCGCCACAGGAGAGCGTGAGCAAGGCGAGGATCGCGAAACAATTTAGGCGACTGTTGAATGAAACCATGGAAATTCCTGCTAGCTGTGGGGCTGTGAGAGTGTTACCATTATAACCGACTGCCCCGGCAGGAGTGAGCCTCTTCCAACCCGTAGCTGCCGTCGCCAGACGGCAGAGAGTCAACCCGTAGTTGCCGTCGCCAGTCGGCAGGGAGTCAACCCGTAGTTGCCGTCGCCAGTCGGCAGGGAGTCAACCCGTAGTTGCCGTCGCCAGACGGCAGGGAGACAACCCGTAGTTGCCGTCGCCAGACGGCAGGGAGACAACGTTCTGGCGAACGTAACTACGCCAGTTATTTCCTGTTTTAGAGTTTGATCAAGCACTAGTTCACCACGATGTTCTATACTAAGCTGGCAGCCACCCCACCGAACTTGGAGCTAGTTCTCATGTCCAATCAAGCCGAACGCCGTGATGTGCAATTCAAGAATCTCGACGAAGTTGTCGCCGATGCCGAGCGGTTGGCTAGTGGGCAAGTGCGAACGACCGGCCAACACTCATTCGGCCAGATCCTCGAGCATTTGGCCAGATCGCATGACATGACGACTGGTAGGCTTCAGGTGCCACGACCGCCGTGGTACATGCGAATGATGATCCCCCTGATGAAACCCATGCTAATCAACGCCAAGCCGCTGAAGCCCGGTTTCAAGCTCCCCAAGAAATCCGAATCGGTGTTTTGGCCCAACCAAGAATTTGAAGTCGCGCCAGCGCTGGCACACCTCAAGGAGTCGATCAAGCATTACAAGTCGCAGGGGCCGCTGCCTCGCCACCCCATGTTTGGCGCGCTGACACGCGAACAAAATGATCAACTCAATTGTCGTCATGCCGCCTTGCACCTGAGCTTCGTACATCCAACGGGCTAGCATCAATGTCGCGGATCGTTCCGTCGGTCCATCGTTTTGCCATCAATGTCGCTGATCGCCGGTACCCCCCAACTCTCCCTCGGGAGATTCGCGACGGGCACCGACGTAGTTGGTCGGCGAGCGGTGACGGGGGATTGCCCTCCCCGTCGCTGGGGCTCCGACCCTCCCTTCCGAAAGTCGCGTCAGAAAGACGCAACTTTCGGCGGGAGGGTGACTTACGTCCGGCCTTACCGGCGATCAGCGAGAAGTGTCAGAAATTGCTCAAAAACGCCCGGCCTCGGATGGATGAAATCCGCTTGTGTGGAACTGAAACGTGTGTGTGTGAAAGGGCCTAAAATCGTCAGTCAATCCCAAACTTTTAAGCCCACCGCGAGCGCCCGAGGTTCACTAAATCAGCAGGCTGCGCGATACCACCATTGACTCGACACCTCGCTTGACACTGATGATTGATCTGCTACTCTCATACGCAGTTTGTGGTGGCGCGACATGCCTGCTGGATGTCGCGCGAACAGGGAACTCCGGTGAAAATCCGGGACGGACCGGCCGCTGTAAGTCGCCAGTTTTGACTGAAAGTCGACCTTTTAGCCAGAACACCCAGACCTTCTTCTATGAAGTGCCATTGTCTTGCCTGTGGGTCAGACGAGAAGGCTTTAAGGTCTGCGGAAGTGCGACAAGTCAGAAGACCTACCACCAGCAATCGCGCTGAATCTCCTCCGTGTTGGGAGCGACGTGTGTGTGCCGCTGAGATTGGACTCCTACCTTCATTGGAGAGTATTCGGAACGGCGCGTTCTTTGTAATTCACTGGCTGTTCGTATTTCCTCCAGCACGGTTTTGGCTGCGATGTGCATGCTCGGCTATCGTCGAAATCAGACTGCTTCCAGGCGTCACCCTGCGTTTAGCTTAGTGGAGCTATTGGTGGTCATCTCCATCATTGGCATATTGGTTGGTCTATTGTTACCGGCCGTGCAGGGGGCCCGCGAGGCAGCGCGTAAAGTGCAATGCTTCAACAACCTCAAGCAGATCGCCCTGGCCATTCATACCTATGAATCGTCCCACCGTTGTTTTCCAGTAGGCTGTGTTGGCTGTCGTCCTCCCAAGTTCCCGCCCCCCCCCGGCTTTCGCTACCTACAGAACTCGTGGAACGCACTCATCCTGCCTCAGTTGGAACAGTCCAACGTGCATGCGATATTTGACTTTGGCGCATCCTTTCGCGACGCAGTCAATCGCCGCGCGGCGGGGACAGTGCTCCCCCTTTTCCTCTGTCCGAGTACCGCCACGACAACTCGCAGCGGTCCCACCAGTGGTGACCTCAATGGTAACGGCCGCTGGGATCGTGGAGAGGAGCTAGCTTGGACCGACTATGGTGGATTGTATGGCGTATCGCATAACGGTCCGTATCTCCCCGAACATGAAGGGGTGATGCTCTACGACACTCGCGTGCAATTCCGCGACGTGACCGATGGCACATCGCAGACCGCAGTGATTGGCGAATGCACCGGCCGCGACCACTATTCGCAGAGCGAATGGGCCGACGGCTACAACTTGTTTGATCAGCGCTTTGACAACACCATCAATCGCTCGCAAAACAACGAACTGTTCAGCGATCACCCCGCTGGCGTCAACACGGCGTTTGCCGACGGACACGCTCAATCGCTGCACACAGGTATCGACCAGAACATTCTCAACGCGCTACTCACCAAGGCAGGGCGCGAAGTGATTCCCTTTCCCGAATAAATCAGAAAGAGAAAATGATCCGAACATTATTTGAAGTTGCGTTTTCAATACCAGCTCGACGGGCCAGCGAGTGGGTCGCCAGTATTGTCGGACGTCGTGTTCCACCAACGCACCCACGAGGCTACCCACTCGCTGGCGCGTCGAGCTGGTATGGTCTAACGTCGAAACACTCCTCAGCCTGCTTGGCGCTGATAGTAGCATCCGTCTTCGCGCCCCAAACGCTGCAGGCTGGTATCGTCAACACGTTTGCGAACATCGAACATTGGACGGGGAGTGGCGCCAACTCGGCGGCGTTGGTGATCGATTGGGCCGATGGCAAGGAAGCGTTGGTGTGGGGCTATCGCTTCGATACTGCCAAGGCCAGCGATATGTTGCGCGCGGTGGTCGAAGCCGATCCACGGCTATTTGCCAAGGTCGAACAGTTCAGCTTCGGTCAATTCATTCATGGACTGGGGTATGACCGCAACGGCAACGGCTTTTCCATCTCCAGCGGCACCAATTTTGGCCCCACTGGATTTGTGATTAGCGGTGCCAGAGAAGCTGCCACGTCTGCCGATCCCAACGATTCCTACTTGGAAACCGACATTGGTTTCTCGATGACCTGGGGGGTTTGGACTGGCAGCGGAAATAGCTATCCAGGGACCACCTGGGCCGAAGCGCAGGTGGGAATTAGCGATCTACAACTGACCGATCAGGCCTGGAGCGGTACACGCTTCAACAGCCCGATTAGCCCACCGGGTATCGCGTTCGCCGCCGTTCCCGAACCGAGCTGTTTGCTTCCTGCGATACTTGGACTCTCCGTCTGCCATGCACGCAAACGAAGAACTCGGTAGTCGCCCACCGACTTCCGCCCATTGGTAGAATTCCTGATTATGGAGAAGAAAACTCCAGTCTCGACGTTGCTCACGTGGGTGGCACTGGCATGGCCATTGTTTCTGTGTCCCCTTACACCATCACTCGCCCATCCCCCTAAAACGACAGGAAGATTTGATGACAGGAAAATGACTACACAGATTGGCCAATTTTCCTGTCGTAAAATATTCCTGTCCGTTCCGAGCAATCCGTAGTGGAGCCACGCGGGGACGTCGAAGAAGCTTAAGGAAACGAATGTGAACATGGGTTAGAAAATGGAAGGTTAGAAGATTTGAAATGCAGTCGGTTAGGTAAAGGGTACTAGCAATGGATACTTGGGATTCTGTCCAGACTCGGTCGCTATTCGGGCCCCGACTCCTGGCATTTTCTAACCTTACATTTTTAACCATTGTTTTCACCGGCTCCAGCCTACAGAGCTCGAGCGCGACATTTATCCGGCGCATACGGGGACACGGCGCATACGGGGACACAGCACGGTAACGGGCGAGTATGCGCCATCCAACGTAGGGACTAGGTTGTCCGCGCTCACAGCGCGGACGGGGGACGATCGTACCACCCATGAAAAAGCTGTGTCCCGTAGGATCAGTGTCCCGCTGCCTTGATTAAATGACCGGCTCGCAGTTGCCCATCCGACAAGAGAGTAGCGACGTATTGCTGGGCTGTGGATGGATCGACCAGCGTGGGCCTTTTTCGACACTCACTGGGGCTTAGGCCCCAGTATTTGCGAAACACGGTACAAAAATATTGGCTGGTCGTGAAGCCGCAATCCATGGCAATTTTGGTGATCGAATCGGTTGAGCTGTGCAAGCGATGATAGGCATCTTCGATGCGAATTCGTTGCCAATAATCGTTGGGGGTGAGCCCCGTCGCTTCTTTGAAGATCTGGAACAATTTCGGCCGGCTACATCCAATCGACCGAGCAAGCTGCCGCATCGAGGTTGGATTGTCCAAGTTCTTACGCATATATTGTATCGCTTGCTCAACCAATGTCGTTGGGAGCAAAACAGTGGGGCCTTCAAATCGCGTGGCGACCTCAAACAAGATTTCGCACATCATCAGCCGTATTCGCAACACCTTCTGAATAGAGTCTGCTGAATAGGACTTTATTTCGTTGGGCAATGCTTTGACCTGCGACCGCAGAGCTACGTTCATCTTCAGGGGCTTCAGCGCAGCATAATCGAGCTGCTTCTGCAACCACGCCAATTCGTCTAGTGAGAACGGACTGTGTTGGCCTGCATTTGAAAAGGTCGGAGCAAACATCACTCCACAAAGTGAGGTCGGCGTGCGCAGGTCGTTGAGTCCACGATGGACGACCTCGGGCGGGATTATCAAGAATTGCCCCCCAGTCAAATCAGCGGTCGTTCCCTCTTCGAATTCGTACGTTGTCGCACCTTCGCTCAGCAACAACAGTTCGTAACCCGCATGTGAATGCCAGGTGATTCTAGAAGCTGAATGGCACCGCACGACGGAAACTCTTTGGATCAAGGGCATGCGCAGGTCCAAAGTCAACGTTTCCGACTCCAGGACCTGTTCGTAATTAAATGGCATGCTTGCAATCTCAATTTGTTGATTGGCCGAACCACTGAACGCCGATTTCCGCGAGGACTAGGTCGAACGTCGGCAGGTTAAGCGTTTCTTCGTAGCGGAATTCGCCAAGAATTCCGTGTTTTCCCCTGACAAACTCGCAGGTCCAATAATCTTGACGGCGGCGGCAGCTAATTCTTGCAACATTCATCCTCAAGTCGTTGATGATAGTTCGCTTTGGTTTTCAAGTATAGGAACTCCCGTTCGCGATTGGCAAGCCGAATGTTTTTTGAGGGCATCCGTCAAGTTGCGGCTTCAATGGCAACAGACCAAAGCAAACCGAAAGACGTACAGAATAGTCTCAGTAACCCAAGTGAACGACTAGACTGAAACATAGGCAATAATGGAGACTCAAGCGCATACAGCTTATTTGAGTGACTAGCTTCGGCAATGGCTCGACGCTGTGATGAACAGGTTATCTACTAGGGTTTCGCGGCTTTTTTGGTTCTTTCATGGGAGTGGTTAACATGCAGAAAATAACATTGAAACGCCAGGGCTTTACTCTGGTCGAACTGCTGGTGGTGATTGCGATTATCGGCATCTTGGTGGGTCTGTTGTTACCTGCAGTGCAAGCGGCTCGCGAGGCTGCACGGCGTATGCAATGCAGCAACAATGTGAAGCAATGGGCGCTAGCCTGTCACAACCATCACGACGCCTTCAAGAAATTCCCATACGGTATGCTCAGAAGAGACGGCGGCCGTTGGGGCCATCCTGAGTGGACTGCAGCCAATCCAAACGGATTCCGTCGCTATGGTTGGATGTGGAAGGTGCTGCCATTTATGGAGCAAACTGCACTACATGATTGGTATCAGCAGTTTGATGGCGGCGGAATGGACTGGACCCTCAATCGTAAAGACCGAGTTGCACCGACAACGGACTGGGCAGGAAATTGGTATTTCCGTCAGTATTTCAATGCGATGCAGTGCCCCTCCAACCCAGGAACCGGTTTGAATGAAAGCCATACTCCAGCCTCTAACGGTCAGTACGGCAGGGGTGACTACTACGCTGTGGCAGGCACTCGCGGATATCCCGCCTACCAAGCATCGCGGCCAAGCTTGTGGAATCCCTTCGGTCCAGGCACCGATGTGGCTAGTCCGACGGGAAGCGCTACCTCTGCATCGGGTGGACGAGCCGACGGTTTGTGGAATCGAAACGTCGCCTACGGCATAAAGGACAGCACCGACGGTACTAGCAACACTTTGTTGCTCGCCGAACGGTCGTTCCATGATCCAGTTTTTGATGGTTGCGGGCCTTCGACTGGCACGACCACCACGATGATCAGGAATTGGGGTTGGGTATGGTTCGGTGCCGAGGGGAATCTGTTCCTGGGGACAGGCATGCCTATCAATTATCGCCATCGCAATTGTACAGACTTTTTGGATCCGCTGCTTTACGACGATCGCATCAATGCAATTGGCAGCAATCATACTGGAGGTGCGCAGGTTGCACTGGCTGATGGTTCAGTGCATTTTCTAAGCCAAAGCATGAATAACTTAGTTCTGCGAGCTTACGGAACTCGATCGGGTGGAGAAGTTTCCGAACCGATCAACTAACTCGAATGTGGCTTGAGTGCTTTCAGGCGGCAAACCTTGTTTGCCGCCAAATTTTTTTCCCAGACTCCTCAGGAAGTGATTGCCGATGTTTCATATGTCGAAATTCTCAGTTTTCATGTTGGTAATCTTCTTGTGCGGATGTGGCGAAAAAGTCAGAATTACGAACGTAACCGGCACCGTGAAAATGAAAGGTACCAACGAACCGTTAGAGCATATCGTGGTCGAATTCTGGCCCGACGACGGTCCCACTTCACGTGCCAAAACGGACGCTTCAGGAAATTTTTCATTGCGGACTATGGATGAAGCGGATGCTGAAGGTGCGGTTCTTGGAGGTCACAAGGTAACCTTCAAAGATACTTGGCCCATGAAAGATGATGTCTTAACGGATAGCGGGGAGTGGAAGGACAATTCAAAGGGCAAGAAGGCCAGAATTAGCTCTCAATACGCTGATCCAACTAAAACACCCGAGACCATTACTGTAGCGGAGAACCAAGCCCCATTGGATTTCGTGCTTACTCCGGCTGGCAAATAATCAACCGACGGTGACGCTGCCTTTCACTGCCGACTAATTTCTCAAATCGATCCGAATTAGCTACATAGTGGCCCCTACAGTCGCAGGAACAACTTGCGCGATTCGAGAATTTGAACAAACAGATTAGTAATTCCGAATATTGTGAAGTGGAGAAAAGGGGTTAGGACTGAATGGTACGAGGCTAAGCTTTTATGGACTGAGCTGAGCCTTTGAATCACATATCGTAAACTTCGGGATCGACATTGGGGGCTTCGCTGAGTCGGCGGTGCATGCGGCGAAGTTTGCCTTCACCACTGGCAAACGGTTCGTCACCGTCCAGCACATCCCCCAACTCTTCTTCGACTTTATCGGGA
>JBGSJT010000259.1:0-23993 GCA_041741715.1 Pirellulaceae bacterium
TCCAACATCTCGATTCAAGAACTTCCAAGTCCTCACCGCGTCGCATCGGTTCTCCAGCATTTTGCATTTTTCACTTCTCATTTTAACTTTTTCAATCTCCCACCCCCCACGAAGTTGCGAATCCCAGAACACGGGACTCGCAGGCCTGCCACTCGCTCGGCTCGCGTCCCTGCATCAGAGCTTGTACGCAAACCAAGTCATGCACCATTGTCAAATGGAACGGGCTCTCGCCGGGGTAGGCTTGCAACGTTGCGACTGGGCGGTGCCGCACTGCATCGATGAACCGAGTTGGCGAGCGTCCTGCTAGATTTGCCTGTAGTCCACGGAACTCGCTACCAAATAGCGCAACATGCCCGAGCATCAAATTGGCGGAGTCTTCTGCTACCAATGCATTGAGCTTCTGAGCCTCGGCCAACGATGGAGCCAACGGTTTTTCGATCAGCACGCAACCCCCTGCGGCCAGAATCTGACTCGCCAGCACAATATGGCTGGCCGTCGATGAGGCGATGATCCAACCATCTGGACATTCCCCAGCGCTTCATTCAACACGCCATAAGCGGGGACCTCGCGCAAATGTTCGGCGGCCCAATCCAAGCGTTGCGAGTCGCTATCTACGACCGTCACCAATTGACAGTCGTGAAGCCGCGTCAGCGTATGGGCATGCGTCTGCCCAAAATTACTCAAGCCAATCAAACCGAGCCGTGCAATGCGTGAATTCATCTGCTGAATGGGTTTAATAAAAGATGCGAAAGTGGTCGTTCGCACGGCATTCATTTGCCAGCGGCGATTGGATTGAAAGCCTGAACGGCATCCGATCTCTAATAAGGTGGAGTTCGCCTTTAGCTTTTCGGAAGCGGATAGCTCAGGAAAAACGACTCGGGTGTCAGAACTCGTATCGACGACAGTGAAAAGTCATTGACATTTCTAGTGATGATACAATCCGCAGCACATTTAGATCAAGGAATACGCGCCTGAGCGTTGTCCAACTTGCTACTCCGTCAGGTACTTCTGCGCAATATGCTCATCGCGAACATCATCGACGGTCTCCCCCGTGTCTAGATGCACGCTTCCTTTGGCCGACACCAACCACTTTGCGATACCTCCCGACTTAGCGCATTGACTCGCCCTATACAGCTCAATGACGAACTCGTTTTCCCTGGCTGACAGGATTCGCCAAGTATCAGCCGCCTGGATATCGAGTCCCTGCAAGCGATCTCCGGGTAATGTAATGATGGTGCTCATACCCCACTTATAGCCGGTCAAGTTACTGCTTCCAACATGCCATTCGCAAAACCCACTGATCTGCGGAGCGATCAGTGACATTCACTCTAACCTGTGAAGGTTTACCCAGTATTTTGGATTCGTTTTCCATTTATGTTAGACAAATCTGGCCCCTTCGCACATCTTAATAGAAGTAGCTACTTTTCCGACAGACTACATCTGAAGGCTTTTCGTGAGCACCTCCGTCTCATTCTCCGATCAAGTCCGCGAGTGCGCCAAGCACTTAGTGGAAGTTGGAGATAGCGCATTGGCGGGATTGTTTAACTTGACGTCGCTGCGACTAGTGCGTTTAGCGACCAGCGTGACTCGCAATCAGCATGACGCGGAAGACGCAGTTCAAGCGGTTTTGGTTCGAGTGGCTGCTCAGCCGCAAAAGTTGCACCGGGCCGACCAGCCGTGGTACTACTTGTTGCGGATGGTTCGCAACCAATCGCTACTGATCCTGCGGCAAAGGAAGCTGACAGTACCCATCGACTGTCTTTCGGACCTCTGTACGCAGACCACGGTCGACGAAACGGAACAAGCTGAATCGTTCCGAGCGGTTTGGTCCGCTCTGCGCGAGTTACCGGTCCGGCAACGCGAAGTGGTAGTTCTGAAAATCTGGGAGGAGTTGACCTTCGCAGAGATTGGCCAAGTCCTCGACATTAGCGCGTCGACGGCTGCTAGCCGATATCGCTACGCATTAGAAAAATTGGCCAAACGTTTGAGCGACAGTCCGACCGACGAACAGCGGAAACACCATTCGATCAGTCGAGGAGTACGCTATGACTAGCCCCGCACTCGACCCCGATCAGATTCGACAGTTGGAGGCGACCATCTTCGCGGCTCGTAACTATGTCGTGCCGTCAGAGGAACTTCGACCAAGCACGCTGGCACTTGCCAAGGAGACAAGTCGCATTCAGCGGATCGCCAATCGCTGGGCTGTTATGATCATGTCGATCATGCTAGTGTGGCTGTTGACCATGCCGTTTCTACACGGCATATCTCTCTACCGAGACAATTTTCGCGGTGCCATGCCCGAGGAAATCGAGCGCACTGCGCAAGCCTACGCGTCCGAACATCGCTACGAACCAGGCTGGGGTTTGGTCGACGCCTTTCAAGATGCCCGAAGGTTGAATTTCGAGAAAACTCCTCACAACGACCTTCATCGTTAGATAAGTCCGAGTCTCGCGCGCATCAGATTTGTAGTAGTGAACCTCAGGCGCTAGCCGTGGGCTCTTCAGGCCTCGTTCCCAGGCTCTGCTTGGGAACCAGAAAAAAACGGGCAGCTTTCGCTGCTGCCGCTCACAAACGTGTTCTATATTCCACATTAGCACATCCATGACCAACTTGTCGTTACGCGACGTACGCGAATTCAACCACAGCTTGAAGACGATTCAAGCGGCGGGTGTGGCTCTATATTTCTCCTCCCCTGCAAGTTCGGGTGTTGTCAATTCAAGCATTGATTGCTCGTCGATCGAATCAATGACAGCATCGCTAACAGCTATCGAAGCGATTGTCACCAGCGCCGGGATCAGCGGCCAGAGTGCACTCGAAACGCTACAGCAGAGTGTACTAGTTCCCCACAACTACCGCCAATCTCTTTTGCTCTGGCATCGCACCGATCACTCACCACTGGCGTTTGAGCCTCTCACGGCTGTTGCGCGGACCAAACGTCGCGAATGGAGTCGGTTAGCTGTCAGCTTGGTGCAACCTTTGGTTGCGATCGCTTTGGCCTACTGCTGCCTAGCGTTCATTTGCACCTTCGTAGCACCAATTTTCGAAGCGCTCTCACGACAGACACAAGCGACACCGGGACCTTTTTTAACCGCGCTGCTGTGGCTGCGAGCCTGGATGCCGTACTGGTTGCTGGCTATCCCCGCAGTTTTCTTTCTGTTTGCGTCTAAGCCTGTCTGGCTTTGGAAACGAACTCCATGCAGCACTCGACAGAAGGCTAGTTCCAAGCGCTCGATGCTAGCTCAAGCAGAAATGTCTGGCCGAGCGAGTGTGGCATTGTTCGCCGACAGTCTGTTGGCCGGCGGCGTTTCCACCACAGAGACCATCCAGTGGGTGCGCGGCACTGTTTGCCCCAATCCCGATGCCGACCAACTCCCCGCATTGATGGCTTGGGCAATCACCGCTTCAGCACCCGATACCGCAGCCTCGTTGGCTGATAAAAAACTCCGCCGTGCTGCGGCCGTCTACGGAGCCGCCGCTGACGCCATGGACAGCCGAGCGCGTAACTTCATCCAACCAAGCGTACCGCTCATCTTGTTCGGCGGGCTGCTGGTACTGGCTGTTGCAATGACTGTTTTCGGTCCGTTGATCGAAATAATGCTGTCCGTCGCCAGGTCGCAACCCTCCGCGTGAGCAAGGACTTTTGAATGAACAGCTATACCTATACCGCCATCGATTCAGTTGGAAATGTTCAACATGGCACCCTTGACGCGTCAGATTTAGCGAGGGCCATTGGGCAGCTCGCCGAACAGAACCTGGTCGTGCTGTCGATTGCGATACGCGACGAAGCGACTGTGAACCAAGAAAAGCAATTGAAAACCTTTCATGGCAACTTGGGCCATTTGCTCGTGCAGCGCGAAGAGTGGCTACCCGCGTTGGACGCGGCCTGCGACGAATTGCCAGTGGGGCCGACCCGACGCGAAATTCAAGTCTTAGCTCAGCAGCTTCGTTCCCCCTACTTTGATCGCCCCGTGTCGGACCTGCTGAATCACGCGACCATTATTCAATTGCTCCCGCTACTCGGTGAAGCCGACGACGCAGTAGGTTCACCGAGCCCATTGCACCAGTGGCTGAGCGGCATATTGAAACAGCGCGAACTGCAGGCTCAGCAACGCAAACGACTGATCTATCCAACCGCTCTCTGTGGGCTGTCACTGATCCTGCTGATTGCGTTCGCATTTTTTCTAATTCCCCTCTTCCGGGAAATGTATGACGAGTTTGGCTTAGTACTCCCCCCGCCAACGGCCCTGGTGTTTTGGGCTTCCGAACAAGCGACCACCTACCTGCCACGAACAGTGGGAAGCCTTGCGATTGCACTCCTCATATTCGTCCCGTTGGTTCACCTGTGGCGCAGCCGATCACTGTCCAATCGGCTGTTGGGTCGCATAGTTGCTGGCAGGTCGTCCAATCTAGTCGCCATGTCCGCATTGACCAGCACGCTGGCTCATATGCTCAGCCTAGGCGCTCCGCTGACCGAAGCCTTGCGAATTGCCGGTAAAGCCAGCCGCAGCTTTTTTTACGAACGAGCAGCGATCGAATTGTCTAATCAACTGGTTGAATCGTCGAGCGTGAATACGAATTTGTCGTCGCATGTTTTGCCACCCACGTTACTGTTCGCCCTACATGCTGAGCCAAATGGATTGCCAAGTGTGCATTTGTTGCATGCGCTAGCGCTGAACTACGGTGAACGAGCTAAGAACAGAGTCGACTGGTTGACTACCATGATGCCGATCGTTGCCATCGTGGGCATCGGGTTGGGGGTTGGCTTCGTGGTCATCTCGTTGTTCATGCCGTTGGTAAGCATGATCAGTTCGTTGGCCTAGGGAGAACGTCATCATTTCCACACTATCAGCTCGACGCGCCAGCGAGTGGGTTGAACGCATTTTGGGGGTGGGTTTGTAATCCATTCGTGCAGCCCTCCGACCCACTCGCTGGCGCGTCGAGCTGAAACTACCACCAACATTTGGATCTAGCGTGTTTGATTCTTTAAAAAAACTGTGGTCCCACCCTCAAACTGCTCGTCCAGCGACTAGCAGCTGGCGAACGTCGCGGCTATGGGGAAACGATTCAGGGCACACCCTTGGGCTGAGTCTGCTAAGAGTCGTCGCGGTGGCCCATCACCAACGTTTGGATTTACCGCAACTAGTCAAATTACTATCGAACGAAAACTGCGGGTTAGCTCGTCGCCGTCTGATGCGACTGGCTGGTCGATTGGAACAGGGTACGCCACTGGTCGAGGCCATAGAGCAGCAGCCAGGTTTGCTGTCCGACGAACAAGTGTTGGAGCTGCGGCTAGCTCAACAATCGGGAACCACCACACAGACGTTGGTCGACTTAATTCGGCGAGCTACTGAGCGTTCGCGCGAGTCAACCAACCAAGTCCTTCAAGCGGTAACGTACGGGCTGGGATTGACTTTGGCAGTTGGTCTGATCTTGACATTTCTCATGGTCTTCGTTTCACCCACCTACCAGGCGATGTTCACGGAATTCGGATTGAAGCTCCCCACCTTGCTTCGCAATTTGAGCTGGTGGGCAAGCTCCGTCGCCCGCCATCTACCGCTCATCGCCATGGCTGGTGGTTTGCTGACAGCTGTGTTGTGGTACTTTCGACCGCATCGTTGGCTACGGAATTGGGTTAGTTCTCGTATCGGAAAGTCGACCGTGCAACTGCGTGTGTCGCAACTGCTGCGGATGCTGGCCAGTTCGCTCGAAGCTGGCCGACCTCTACCTGGCGCACTATCGACACTAGCCCGTTACCATTTCGACCGTAATGTTCAAATCAAATTATTGTTCGCCAGAAATGAAGTGGAGCAGGGCTCCAGCACTTGGCGAAGTCTCGCCAAAACCAATCTGCTCAGCAATCAGGAAGCGGAAGCCATCGAGCAGGCATCGACCGACTCGCTTAGAGCCTGGATGATCCGTCAGTTGGCGTCGGAAAAAGAAGAGCGTGTCCAACTGCACCGAGCATTTTTGGCCATGTTGGTTCACCCGGCGATCATTCTCTTTTTGGGCTGTATCGTCCTGTGGGTCTGCGTCGCGTATTTCACGGTCTTGATAACCATGATTACATCTCTCAGCTAGAACTGCACTCAGGATGCGCACATGCTAACTCTTCCAAACCATCACACTCAGCGACGCGCCGCGCGTCGCGGTTCAACGCTAATTGAACTGATCGTGGCCGCTGGACTATTGGTAACCAGCCTAAGCCTGTTGGCCACCGGTACAGTAGCTGGATTCAAGCTGCAACGCTTAGAGCATCAACAAATGGTGGCCACAGATGAAATCTCGAATCAAATGGAACAAATCCTCAGCCTATCCTCGCTAACCGCCGCCACTGCCATTGCGAAATTGGAGATCAGTGAGTGGGCAACACAGACTCTCCCGAATGCCAAGTTAGAGGGGGAGCTCATCGATGACGAACAGGGCATTCGGGTCGTCTTGAAATTTAAGTGGCAGCGAACAAGCGAATCGAAACCTCTGGTCGCGGTAGGATGGCTTGATTCAGATAAAGGACCTCCGCTCAACCAGACATCAGTTTCAACAGGAGAGAGCGATGAAGAGTGACACAAGGGGTGGCCGATCGGCCTTTTCGTTAATTGAAATGCTACTGGCTATTACTTTCGGCTCGGTGGTAATGACGCTGGCCGTTGGCTTGGTACATAGCGGCTTAGTAAATCAAGCCGCCACAAAATCGCGAGTCGAACAGTCGAGCAGGCTCAATCGCTTTGCGGAGCAATTCCGCAGTGATGTTCACATGGCAAGGGAGATTAAAAGCTCCAATGGCGGCCTGACGTTAGTTACCTGGCAAGGTGATAGCATCCAGTATTCCGCACCAGGCAGTCGGTTGGAGCGCGAACGCATCATCGAAGTGTCACGGCAGGTCGAAACCATCGATCTTGCTCAGGATCAAAGTGTCGCATTTGCGTGCTCGGACGATGGAAAATCATGCTCTTTGGAGATTCAATTTCATACTCAAGATGCAACGACGCGCACCTTGCGGCGCGTCGTTGTCGCTGTGGGATTGAATTGCACTAGTCCGCCACCTGTCGCTGTTGCAGCAGGAGATACCCAATGAACGCCTGTTTCCATCAGCGCGTCAGCGTGCGGCGTCGCGGCGCGGTACTGGTTTGCACGCTCGCTTGTTGCTTGACGGCTCTCTCGTTGAGCGTCATCTCAGTGCGACTCGCTCTACGATCGGCTCGTGAGAGTAAACAAGTACTCAAATTGCGACAAGCCGAATGGCTGCTTAACGCTGGCGTGCAGCGCGCCAAACGCAACGCGCAAGACATTCACTACTCTGGTGAAACCTGGGAAATACCAGCCACCGTTACCGGCTCAGAGGGGGCGACAGTATGGATCGCAGTCGAACCAAATACTGACGGTTCGCCAGTAGACACCAGCACGTTTACCATCACTATCGAAAGTGGAACAACGCCTCATGCCATACGACGTTCCTATTTGTTAACCATCGCAACTCGCCCCCACAAGGACGATTGATTTAGTGAACCTCAGTCCCAACGCAATTTCCACAATAGCCTACTCCAGCGGAGCAAATCATGATTTTAACTTTTGACAATTTCCAATCGAACCCAACCAACGCCCGAAAACGCGGCTTCACGCTAGTTGAACTACTGGTCGTGATTGCGATCATCGGCATTTTAGTCGGACTACTGTTGCCAGCCGTCCAAGCCGCACGTGAGGCGGCCCGGCGGGCGAGTTGCGTCAACAACTTGATGCAACTCGGTTTAGCCGTGCATCACTACGACTACAACATGGAGCACTTGCCCGCTGGAGTAATCGATAGCGCGGGCCCAATTCGCAATGAAGCCCTCGGTCAGCACGTGAGCTGGATTGTGCAAATCCTCCCGCAGATTGAAGAAGGGAACGCATACAGGAAATTCAATATTCCGGAAGGTGCTTACGCCGCGACCAACCAACCCGTGCGGCAGCACAACATTCCACTATTGACCTGCCCATCTGATCCAGTGGCCAATCGTATTAACGATGTGGCACTCTCGTCCTATGTCGGTTGCTACAACTCAACCGAAGCACCGATCGACGCCAACAATGACGGTTTGCTTTTTTTAAACAGTAAAATTCGTTTTGCCGACATTCATGACGGCAGCAGTCACACGTTGTTGCTTGGCGAAGGACCCATTGCGAACGACGACCTAGGCTGGGTCTCGGGAACTCGCGCCACGCTGCGAAATTGTGTGGGTATTGTCAATCCCAACTATTTCCCAGAGAAAACAGATGGATTGTCTCAAGACCACAACAAAAGCGAAGTTGATTCGCTGCATGTCGGCGGTTTTGGCAGCAGTCACACTGGAGGCGCAGAATTTGTTTTCGCCGATGGGGCGGTTCAGTTCCTATCTCAAAATATTGACCAAATAACTTTCGAACGACTAGGCAACCGCGCCGACGGAGAAATGGTCGAAATGCAATAGCCCCTACTCAAACAACTTGGCAACTTCGTTGACGCTTAACGGGCGATTAAACAGAGCGATCTCGTCTAGCTTCCCTTCCCAGTTGTCGCGGTTGTCGCTGCGCCCGCCGAAGAAACAATCAGCGATTCCTGCTTGGGCAGCTTGAGCATCCGTAAACTCAACTGACACCTCCGGCTCAGTCGCGTCGTGTTGGTAGAGACTGACAGTGGATCCTGACTTGACTAACACAACCCGGCCCCATTGCCAGCGTGGTGTTGATGATCTACCAAACACTGGCGTTGCGTTTCCAAGCTGCAACATGAGGCGGCCTGATTGGTCCGCCTCTCCTGACAAACCAAGATGGATGCCGCGATCACTGGAAGCGGAAGAGAAATCGCGCGAGAACATCCAACCTGCTACCGGCCGCGCTCCGGCGGGCATGCCGTTCCAATAGTTCAATACGAGACTAAAGTCACTGGCTAGCTCTGACAGCTCGGCTCGCATTCGGCCTCCTGCGAAATGCGCGCAACGATTAACTTCATCGGCTCGAACAAAGGCCTGAGATTCATGGTTGTCATCGCTATTTAGATCGTTAGGTGGCCCGTCCAAAAAGAAGACTACGCCGGGTTCATAGTGGGCTACGTGACCAGCACCACTAGCATCGCCAGCGTCGGTGGCTGACATCTCATGCAAGCGCCAATAAGCGAATGGTTTGAGTTGCAAAATCGATTGCGCAGCGAGGCCAAGCCCCTGCTCGAAATCTCGCCGTGGCTTTGCACAGACCGCTTCGAGCAGCAACAAATCGGCAGCGACAATTCGCGGCTCGGCCGTTGTCTCCAAGCCAGCCGAGCGGGCCGCCCAAGTATTGTAGCCCCCGAGAAAGTGTTGCTCCGGCGGAGGGATGTAACCATCTCCACCATTGGCTAATTCAATCACCATCGTTTTTTCGAGCGGGCTGTGAAGTTTAAGCTTGAGTCCGGTCAGGGCGTACGTTTCGTTGGGGGTTGTGGCGATGGCGATATCACCGATGCGGAGCGCCTGCACGACGACTTCGGTCGACTGCAGTTGATCCAGTAGAATCTGTTCTCGGGCATAGACTTCGGGTGTTGTCTTGGGCAGACTCTCTCCCATTTCGGCGACGACCTGTTGCGCCCATTGCAGCCGCTGTGCATCTGGTGTGCGGTATCGCATTTGCAATCTAGTTTCGCGCATAGCGATATCGACGTCGGCTTGATACTCGATCGCATCGTACGCCTTGGTTGCCACCCCCAGGAGTCCTTGTGTGAACTCTTGAATGGTCCCTTCCGCTTCGGGAACGGCACGGAAGTAATCCTTTCTCCAGATATCGCCACTGCAACCGTGCGACATGATCGCCACAGGTGAGTTGGGACTATCCGAGGCTAACGGTTGCATGTGTGATTCGAGCCCATCGCAAAATAGTCCGAAATAATCTGCGCTCACCGGACGGTCGCTAAAGTAGTGCATGGAGAAATTAGCCAACGCCGCGATTGGCTTGCCGTCCAGCGTCTCAAACCCGATCATGCTCAGTTCAGGGTCCTCGGGCCCGGTGGGACCGATTGCATCATCAGGATTACTAGCCGAGTGCATGTTGGCGCGGACGGTGGGATTTCCGAAAGGATCGTTGGCGATGCGGTCGGGGCGACGGACCCAACGTCGAAGTGCGGTGAACTGAGGTGCCTGTCCCGTCCCCCAGCCGACGCGGGCGGGGAGCATTTGATTCTCGGCAGCCACCAGTGCTTCGACTAAACGCTGCCGCAGCAAAGGAACATAATTTGGATCGGCATTGGTCCCCAGCGCCCCCATACTGGACGGTGCCGTGTGGGTATGCGTGGCCGAAATCAAGATGCGATCGGGTTTGAGCCCGGTTTGAGTAGCCGCCAACTGTTTGGCTTCATCCAACAAGTCGCGCGGCATCATGCAGCTATCGACCACTACGATCGCCAATCGCTCACTCCCATCGTCGACTACGATAGCGCGCGCGTTGATACGCGTTCTAATCTCAGTGGCGGTGTGTGAGGTCATGCTGCCGTTGATTAAGACCGGGAACTGATCTGGTGACACATCGACTCGTGCGGCGCCAACCCGAAGCTCGGCATGCAGGTAAGGCGTCGCGAACAACGTCGCAAGACACATGACGAGCACGATTGGCAAAGTAAGACACTGTGATTCAGGAATCAGTGATCGCAAAAAAGAAATCGGAAAGCGCGCGCACATTATTGGTTCTCTACAGTTAGCGGTGGGGAGTTGCGGGAGGCAAAAAGTCGCAGATCGCAGTGCGCTCAATCGCTGGGGTTCGAAGCAACCAGAACCTTGGGGGTATTGAGCGATTCGTGCTACTGATTGCAACCCAGTTAGAGAGTTGGAGCGCGAGCGATCCACTACTTTATCAAAAAAGAGGCTCGTCTGTGGCGTGAAACACTCTGAGGTTCAAACTGGTCATTCGCCCGGAGCAAAAGGGTCGGTTCATTTTCCGTTGTCATCTGTGACACATCGTCGAGATGTTCAACTACATTCGACAGTTCGACAACGGCCGAATGTAACTCTTCGTCGCGACTCCCTGCGACAATCTCGAAGAATCTCGACGCGGGTGTTGACTTGACATTCGCCCGATGTTTTCCGAGTGAAAGTACGGCATAACGGATCACGCCCCCGATCGCACGACTGCGGTAACTGTGTTCTGCGGGCACGCTCCACACTTCGCCGGGAACTGCTGGACCGACACAGCCAGCGTGGCCTCAAAGGCCGCCTTCTTCTTCATTCAGGCAGCAGGACGAAAGCTCGCCGCTGCCATCGCTTACTTTATTTTGCAACACAAGATCATCAAAGCCGGAGGCGAAGAATCAGAATTGAAACAAGCCCTCGGCTCCGACACGAAGGGGAAGGTATCGCTAGTTGCCTACACCGTTGGCATCGCACTAGCGTGGTTCGTACCAATCGCTTCAGTGGCGATCTACACCGGCGTCGCCCTCATGTGGTTCATCCCGGATAAACGAATCGAGCGACACCTGGGGAGTTGAAAATTCAAGGATCACGGGAAGGATGGACAAGCGACAATTATGGCGGTTAGTACTCTGAATGCCTCTTCTGCACAGCCACTTGTCGCACTCCGCCGTAAACTCGTAGAAACTGATTAAATTTTCTGCGGCCAGGCACTAATTCCCGAAACCACACGAAAAAAACCTCTGATCAGAATTGATCAGCGGTTTTCATCTTTTAAGTGGAGGATAGGGGACTTGAACCCCTGACCTTTTGGCTGCCAGCCAAACGCTCTCCCAACTGAGCTAATCCCCCGTAGTTTATGCTGCCTTCGATTTTCTGCTCTAATATCGCCTCAAAGGTGAAGTTGGCGGCGAACCGCACACCGCTGGATTGGTGATTCTTGGTCGGTCGAAGTCGCAACTGAGTTATCGTAGCGCTCGTCATTTCTGGTGGCACAAGGTACGACTCTCCCTGCTCCGAGTACACCGCGAATAGGTCGACATCTTCGTATGCCCAGCGTTGGAATCCCTCGGTCGTATTCGGTCGCTTTTGATGGGCAGTAGCGAATAGCACACAACCATTGACCACCCGTCCCCATTTGACCTGTACCCTGAACAATTTCCCGTTTATTTCCGCAATCAAATCGTATGGCGAATCACCACCAAAAGGGATCGCCACTCTAACTCCAGCTCGCACGAATGCCGCCAAGATTTGAGCCTCGGCAATCTTGCCCTTTTCGTTCGTAGTCGCCATCCCTATTTGCCCAGCAATTCCCCTGGTATCGGCCTGCCGCCAATGGAGCTTCAGAAATTAACAACTGTGCAATAAACTGTCAAGGAGCAGCTAGCAATTGTAGCGACTAGCGAGTCAGGTGACTATTGCCGCTCCTATGTAATGATTAGGGGAAGTGGTGCTACGCTGTGAGGGCTGAATCCAAAGGCCGACAGCAGCAACGAACGCGCTTGCTCAGCGGCTTCCGGGGTGCGGGCCAGAATTTTAACGATGGGTTGCTCTTGTTCGACATGGTCGCCAATGCGAACCAACATCTCCAATCCGACGGCGTGGTCAATAGGCTCGTGTAGGTATTTTCGGCCACCGCCCAAGCCAATCACGGCCCGACCAATGATCTGTCCGTCAACTCGACTCAACCAGCCCTGGGTCGGAGCAAGCAAAGTGTAGGCTTGGGCGATTGGCAGCGATTGGACAAACTTTCCTCCCTGAGCGACCACCAGCTTTTCAAAACGCTCATAGGCATTTCCACTGTCTAAGCAACTCGCCAAGTCGTTGAGAGCGTCGGCTGTTGAGCTAAAGCGACCGGCTGCCACTAACAATTCCGCCGAAAGTTGCAGCGTCAGCGCACGTACGCCTTGGGGGCCAGTTCCTTGCAGCACCTCCACCGCTTCATTGGCTTCACATGCGTTTCCCACCATGCGTCCGAGCGGTTGCTGCATGTCAGAGATTAGGGCCCGTGTGGCAACCCCCATCCTTTCCCCAGTGGAACACAGGCTCCGAGCCAACTGCTGAGCCGAATCAAGGTCTGGCATAAAGGCGCCCGACCCAAATTTCACATCCAAGATCAGGGCATCCAGCGTGGCGGCCAGTTTCTTACTCATGATGCTGGCAGTGATGAGTGGAATCGAAGGGACCGTCCCTGTGACGTCGCGCAGGCTGTATAGCTTACGATCAGCCGGTGCCAGTTCGTTCGTCGTGCCAGTGATAACGCAGCCAATACGCTGCAACTGGCTAGTGATTTGCGATTGCGACAACTGGCAGTTGAACCCGGCGTAAGCTTCCAGTTTGTCGAGCGTTCCACCGGTGATTCCTAGGCCTCTGCCACTGAGCATCGGTACATCGCAATCGAAGCAAGCTAATAAGGGGGCCAGGATGAGTGAAACCTTATCCCCCAAGCCCCCCGTTGAATGCTTGTCAATCCTGGGACGAGTTGTAGCGCGTCGTAACCGCTCACCACTGGCCAACATAGCATCGGTGAGCTGAGCGGTCTCTTCGTCGTTCATCCCCCTGCAGACAATAGCCATCGCCCAGGCGGACATTTGATAGTCGGGTATCGAACCGATTGTAAAGCCTTCGACCATAAATCGAATCTCCGCCTCAGATAGGCTGTGGTGATCCCGTTTGCGGGCAATAATCGAAGCTGGGTTCAGCGCGGCGAGTGGCACTTTGAGGGTTATCCGTAAGGCAGGGGGAAAAATAAACGTATCAACGAACCCACTATTTGCAGGCGGGCGGGTTGCAAAGCTAGGGGACTGAGGGAAACTGTACTATCTCAGATCAAGCTGTTCGTTTGATCGTCGTTTGGCAGCCGTTTGGAACTCCGATCTACGTGAAGCATATGCTTAAAAAATTGACTGTTCGTTTGGCCGCGAGTGCTTTGTGTTTTGTCACTGCGAGTGAAGGATTATGTTGGGCACAAAGTGAATCTTCGCCGAACGACAACCGTAGTGACGCCGCAAAAGTTGGTGAGAGCCTGATTGAGTTGCCCTCCAGGTTACCCTCGGTACAAGCGGGGCGGGAGACGGTCCCACCTCCGGTCGGCTCGCAGGCAAAACCACTCGCAGGTGCATCTGCCGCTTCCGCGACCGAGCAGAATCCCGTCGAACCGAAAGTGGCTGAGAAACCGCTCGTGGCCACTAGTTCCGATCCGACATCAAGACAACTGCAGTCGATTATCATCCAGGCCATGAGCGGACTGGATTCATCTAAGATACCGAATTTGGAAGTGGCCAAGCAACGACTGAGCGCTTCGGTGACACGCCTGGAAAACTACATCAATCCAGCCAGTGCCAATGGGCAGGCCTGGAGCAAGTTCTTGAAACTGGAGACACTCAAGAAAGAGCTTCAAGCGGAGCGGCCCAATGTGGAGACCCTGGTTGGTCTGGAACTGAACATGCGTCAGAACTATTTGGGACTCGAGTACGGCCCCTATCTGGAAGTTCGCCAGGCGATCGGCGAAACGGTCAAGGCACTGCGCTACGGTTTCGCGCCAGACAAAACTGTCGAACTACTCGAAGTGAAGCTTAAGCAATTGGTCGAAACGCTCGATGAACCGGTCGTTGGCGCGGGGACAGATCGCAGCTACGCGGTGGGGTTGATGGCCAATTATTTGCATGAAATGAATCAAGCTCCAACGGCACTGGCTCAGATCCATCAGCAGTTCGCCGTTCCCAACGTGCAAATATTGGCGCGGGAAAGTCTAGTCAATCGCCTAGTAATGCGTCCGGTGGCTGAGCCCAATGCGGTGAACGAGTGTCTACTGGGGACTCGAATCATCGGTCAAGCCTGTCTCATTGGTCAGGTTAGCGCGGATCTCCTACCGATGGTTGGAGGAGTTTCGCTGCGACTGAATCTCAATGCCAACGTTTCGACTAGTAGCAATGGTTACAATCGAGGCGTGGTCTTTGGCACCACCGCCAACTCGCCCGTGTATGCCTCCAAAACAATATTCGTGACACCTAACGGAATCTCCTCTTCTGCAGCGAGTGTGGCTACCAACCTTCAGACGTCGATCAATTCGATCGACCATCGATTTCGCATTGTGAGGCGCATTGCTAAACGCAAAGCGGACGAGCAAAAGCCATTGGCTGATTCGATCGCACAAGGCCGCTTGCAAAGCCGCATTGGAGGGCAATACGAACAACAAGTCGAAGAGCAACTGGCTGAGGCCCGCACGCAATTGTCGTCTCTGCAAAGTCGGACTCCCCCTGAACTAGCGCGAGTGGGAGTACCGCTGCCGACCTACTCAGTCAGCTCGGACGACACCGTTATCCACGGGCATATCAGGCAAGCGGCCTCAAATCAACTAGTTGCGCTCAAGCCGTGTTCGATCCCCAAGCCAGCCAACTCGGACGTGGTGGTGGAAGCTCATCAGTCGGCGCTGGTCAATGCGCTCGACCTCGCATTGGGAGACCGCACGATCCGTAGCGCTGATTTGGATGACTATGCGCGGCAAATCACCGGCTCTGTTCCACCAGAGATTCAGGAAGAAGCGGACGGAGAAGCATGGTCAATTACCCTAGCCACTTACCGCCCCGTGGAAATTGAGCTGGACGATTCGCAAGTGAAGATCAAGTTGCGGATCACACAGATGACTCGAGGCACCCAGTCGCTGGATGATGGGGCGTTCGTTACCGCCGTCTATGCCCCCAGCTTCTCAGGTGGCGTATTGACGTTGACACGGCAGGGTGAGGTTGAGGTCACTTTCGCGCGCGCCTCGCGTGGCTTGCGAGTCGTAACGCTGCGTTCATTCTTGAAAGGCAAATTCGACAAGTTCTTTAAGGAACAGATTGTCACTGAGCGGCTCGAACTGCCGGGTCGATTCCCCAACCTGCCTCAGTTTGTGCTAAATGTCATGAAGATTGACGACGGCTGGTTGCAACTCGGTTGGCGTTAGAACCGTGAGCGATATTACTCCAGCGTCGAGATGACCACTACGGCTTTTCGCGTGTCAATGTGCATTGACGATTGATGGTCAGCAACCGGGTAAAGGTCGGAGGGATGATGGCTGTACTCGTGTAGGGGACGGTGATCTGGAGTCGGATGTCGTTGGAGTTGGTATTCAAGTTGGCGGGGGTGACAGTCACGGTGCTGCCGCGAATGTTGGATAGATCCAAGATTCTCTGGGCGGACGCTTGGCACTCTGCTGCGGAGGCACCGGGGACGATCCCCATCCGCGCACCTTCATAACAAGCCGCTTCCACCGCGTTAAAAGCCATGTTGGCGTGCCCGAGTTCCAATGCTGCATAAAGCATTAGGAACAGCAGTGGGGCGGTCATCGCGAACTCGACCGTCGTTACGCCACGTCGCTGTGGCAGTTGATTTTTGCGATGTTTCATGATTGGATCCAGTGGATTACTCAACTAGCGTAACGGATAGGGTACGAGCGATGGCACGAAAAGCGGCTGCTAAATCGGCTGCGTCGTCAGCATGTAGATGAATGCCACCTTGCGTGGCGGCAGCCACGGTCTGCATCAGAGGCTGATTGGCACCACTGCTGAACGTGATGGTATGCACGGTCTGCCCGCGAGCCACCGGCGTGGCCACCGTTATGGCGGGACTGGGGCCGGTATTGTGATTGCCATCGGTCATCAGAATCACCGTCTTAAAGGCGAAACTGCGACTCAGTGGATCGTTGACCAGCGAACCGCTCCCCATGACGAGTGCGTTGCCAATTGCGGTGAAACCAGCCGGTGCAAAGGCGTTAACCTGTGCACGCACGCTAGCGTAATTGTTGGTCAGGTCAAGCACTTTCGTGGGCGTCGTCGAGTAGGATGTCAATGACAGATTGGTCGTTGGACTGGAGATCGCGATTTCATCCAAGAAGATGTTCACAGCCACTTTCAAAGCATCCAAGCGCGTCCCGGGACCACTGGGATCCGCCATGGAACCAGAAATATCTAGCACTAGTGCCACATCGCGAACATTGGCGGCAGCCGTCGCGAACTGAACCGGTTCAAACTGAGTTGTCGAAAAGACTTTGGCGAAGAATAGCGGAACGGCACCATCAGCCGAACTCGATTGACGCCGACCTTGCACCCTCACCGCCGTCAAGGGAGTTCCATTGTCGAGAAAGTTGAACCGACCGGCATTGGGCTGCAAGCTACCGACAGAAATGTCTTCGGGTAGTAAGGTGAGCCCATTGCCCGCTACGATATTTTGCTCCGCCACAGCTATGGCAGCCGCCCGAGCTTGTGCAATGTCTTGAGTCCGCGCCAAGGTTTCCGAACCGGCCCGAGCTGCTGCGTCGGTGGCGGTCCGCAACTCAGCCCGTACCATGTGCATATAGGCCACGTCGACGCTAAATACCGCGCCAACCAAGAGGATGACAATTGACACGGCGATCAAAACCATCATAACTCCCCGGCGCTTGGGGAGCCGATGGTGAGAATAGTTCTTTTGCATGGGCTGCGCTCTCAAGTTGAATAGCGGTCGAAGATAAAGTTTGATGGGGGCGATGAGCTTATTCTTTCAACATGGTGGCCCGAGCTTGGATGGTTAAACCGTTGAAGGGACCGATACCGGTGACGCTCCGCGAATCACCTGCAACGGAGACCGTCACTGTGAATTGCGCACCTGGCGGGAGCACCTGCACGTTGGCTGGCACGAAAGCGATCGTGGGTGTCGTCACTCCGCGTGAGTTCAACACCTGTTCGCCCAAGGTTTGTGCCGTAGCTTGAACCCCATTGGTCTTCGCCACCGACTTGGCGGTTTCGTAGGCCGCTTGGACCACCGCCTCACGCAGAAAGAGCATGTTGGCCCCTTCCAGTGACGCAAACACTAGTAGCACGATAACCGGCAAGCAGACCGCCAATTCAACGCACGCAGTGCCACGCCGGAGTGCTCCCGAATTAGATTTGGATTTCATAGTCTGTCTCACGATGTATCTCTTCGTCGAGGGAGAGCGAATTCCGCTACGCTGTGGGGACTAGGCTTTCGACTGCGCGCGGTTGGCGACAACATTAAAGTCGTCCGACAATTCCCGCCAAAAATCATTGTCGCGAAACTTCAATTCCTTGACCTCTTCCCCCTTGGCCAATGCCCCAATCGACTCTCGCAGTCGCAATATCGGACCAGCGAAACGATTGCTGAGTTTCATGGAGTCGTAGATAAAGGTGGGTAGAATCGAGACCATTAAGATCACAAAGAAGGCGTATTTGCTCCACAGCACTGCCAAATGTCCGATAAAAGACAAAGCTGGATCTCCCAGGAACAATTCCATCGCGCCGAGTGAGATCAGCGACAGCACGAAAAAGATACACCAGTGCGCCACGATGCGCCGCGCCAATGCCCCTTGGACCAAACTATCGACGTAGAACTTACCGCGTTTCTTCGACATTGTGGCGTATCCTCCCAAGCTGGCTGCTGCAGCGCTCGGATAGTGTTACAGAAATGATTTAGCGTTCTCTCGACAGGGAGAGTAGCCCCGTTGGGGACGTTGTCGCACCAATAAAATTACCGCTATCGGAAACATAGGCCACACAAGTTCACCAAGCGCAAAATCTTTGCTAGATTAACTAAAGATCCCTCAGCTCTCGCAAACATCCTTCAAACTGAGCCGATTATGCGGAATTTGCTTGCTTCTCGGAACACAATTGAGCGTATCTCATGGTCTTAGGTACGATCTTCGATTCACACCTAGGCTCGGTAAGCAAGAGTAACCTGATCATCTAACCAGGACCTACCAAACATGTGGCCAGCCATCGTATTTGCAGTCCTCATGGCGATGACTTTCGTCGCCATTGTGGGCTACGCCATTCAAGTGGATAAAAAACGCAAGGCGAAGGTGGAGCAAGCGGCCGCCGAATTGGGCCTGGCCTTCGCCACCACGCTTACTGGCGGCGACTTAGTACTATTCAATAAGTTTGCGCTGTCGCACGCCGGTTACAGCCGAGCGGCAGAATCGGTAACGACAGCCGATTCGGGAGAATTGCGAATGGTGTTGTTCGACTACCAGTACACGGTGGGTAGTGGGAAAAATAAGCAGACCCGATCGTTCAGCGTCGTCATGGCCAGCAGTCCAACGCTTGACATGCCGCAGTTCACTCTGTCGCCAGAAAACTTTTTACATCGACTGGGTGATTTTTTCGGCTTCACGGATATCGACTTCGATGAAGACCAGACGTTTTCCGACCAATTTCTTTTGAAGGGGGAGAAGGAGTCTGCGATTCGCGAGTTCTTCACTGCCGAGCGTCGTGCGGCCCTGGTGCCACTTGGCCAAGTGTCAATCGAAGGGTGTGGCGATAGCTTCCTTTTCTATCGCAGTGGCAAGCAGCGCGACGCCACCCACCTCCGTTCCATGCTTGCAGAAAGTTATTCGATTTACGCCAAACTCGGCAATAATTCACGTGGTTGAACTCACACGGATGAACCCAGATGGCTGAATCGGTCCATGACCCCGTCCCGCCTATTCGCCCACGGCTGCTAGGCTGGTTTCGTTGGTTTGTGCGGGGCTACCTTAAGCGGCATTTTCACTCGATCGCTGTCAATCGCCGGCTGTTGAAATTGGCAGACATACAATCTCACGATGCGTTCGTCGTCTATGCCAATCACGCGTCGTGGTGGGATCCGCTGGTCGCCATTGAACTATCGGATAAACTGTTCCCTGGCTTCGCTATGTTTGCTCCGATCGACGCGTCCGCTTTGGCCAAGTATCCGATGTTTGGACGCATGGGTTTTTTCGCGGTCGAACCACAGAGTCAAAGTGGCGCCCGCGATTTCTTAAGAATATCGACAGCCGTTGTTGGTCGCGCGTCGGCCTCGCTGTGGGTCACCCCCGAAGGGAGATTTGCAGATGTACGCGATAGCTCAGCGGAGTTAATGCCCGGTCTGTCCCACTTGGCCTGGAAACTCGCCCGCGAGGCTGCTGACGATCTCGGAGTGGAACTTCAGATGGTTCGCAAGAGTCGTCAGATTTGGTACCTTCCGGTTGCGATTGAGTATCCTTTTTGGGAAGAGCGTCGGCCCGAGTTGTTGGTCTGGTTTGGTGCGCCAATGAATACAGCCGCGCTGATTGGTAAATCGAAAGCGGAATGTTTAAGAGTCTTGACGCACCACTTGCGTGAGGCGCAACGGGAATTGGCCGAAGCTTCGATTGCCCGCGATGGCACGAAGTTTGAACTACTGGGTGGGGGCCCCAGCGGTACTTTCTTCGTCTACGATTGGTGGCGCAGCCTGCGTGGTGCAGTCCGCGGAAAAAGCGTGAAGACAGACCATGGCACCAAACTCAACAATTTGTAACATATTTAGCATTGCAAATTTCTTGGATCGAAACCGGAATTCAATACACCGCCCAGTTTTAGAAATGCTATGTTGTGCTCACATCAGTTGGCGACGAAGCGGAGCCCGCCGAATAGAGCTCTCACATCGATAGATACTAAGGGAACCAGTCATGAAATGGACTCCGGGCATTATCACAAACAAAACTGTTTGGTCCGAAGGGTTATTCACACTATCCATCCAAGCGCCCGAAGTCAGTCCTTTTGAACCGGGACAATTCTTGCAACTGGGGATCGAACAACCTGACGGACACGTGCATCGTCCCTACAGCGTCGCTTCGCCCCATGGGCCGACTCTTGAGTTCTTCATCGTGCTGGTCGAAGATGGCAAACTCACACCTCACTTGTGGAACATGCAGGTCGGTGACGCAATCGACATTAGTGGTAAAGCAGCCGGGAGCTTTACCTTAGGACATTGCCCCGATGCGAGTGTGTTGTGGCTGATCGGCACTGGAACTGGACTGGCCCCATACATCGCCATGCTCCGCACAGAAGCCCCGTGGCAACGGTATAAAAAGATCGTGGTCGTGCATGGTGTGCGGCACGCCTCCGATTTGGCCTACCAGCAGGAGTTGGCTTTTTACAAAGAGCGCTTTGGCGCGCGTTTCGACTGCATCCCCGTCGTGTCGCGCCAGCAAGTCGACGGTGCCTTGACGGGGCGCATTACCACCTGCATTACCAACGGTTCGCTCGAGGCAGCAGCACAACAGGCATTCACACCCGACAGTTGCGTAATGATGTGTGGCAACCCCGATATGCTCACCGAGACCGAACATTTGCTAGGTGAACGTGACATCAAGCGCCACAAGTCGAAGGAGCCCGGTCAGATCGTCGTGGAGCGGTATTGGTAGTGGACGATGGGGGAAGAAGAGTGATGGAGTGGGTGGCACTGGCTGTGGCCAGTGTGATCGAAGGTGTCGAGTTGGAGTCACTCACAATTCCCCTGAAGCGCTCGCTGAAATGAACTGGTTGCACCCAAGTTCTCCCTACTGAAAGTTGGTCCAGTGAAAGGACTTAGCATCGATCGGAAAATAACTGTTGTAGCTACGTTCGCCAGAACGTCGACTCTCTGCGGTCTGGCGACCACAGCTACGTTTAAGATCCGACACTTATTTCCGGAACGATGCTTACGTAGTGAAGGTCAGCTCTGGTTACGGACCTGGGAAAGTGGGATTCATTCATTAGAACGGTCTCCATGCGCTTCAAGTCAAGGTGCTTCGTTAAACACTGGTCTTAGCCATTGCCACCCAGCGTCCTTGCACTAAATAGATTTGTGCGATTCAAAATTCATTACTTCGAGCGCTCAACACGACACTTGTGTTCTCAAGCTCAACTCCTTCGTCACCACTGGCCTCAGCCAGTGCCACCCATCACTCCATCCCCCCCCCCTGATCTTCTTGGCGCGGCCTTGAGTCCACAACAACAGACCGGCCAAGCGTTGTTTCCCACGTTGGAAATAGGCCTCGTTCAGATGGCTCAGGTGCTCCGCGAACAACGCGTGACACCGGCTGGGCCAATCTCCGACTGGAGCGGGAACGATTCCGTGATCGAAACAGAGCTGAGCCAACTCCTGCCCGAGCAATTGATGCCCGTCCAGGTTAGGATGAATATGATCGACCAACCATCGCTGGCCCACCAGCCCGTCGGGGCTACGCTCTGCGAACAGGGCTTCGGCGTCTAGTAGCGGCACATGATATTCCACAGCTAGTTCCGTAACCGCATCGCCAATTGCGGTGGGGGCCCTCAAGGGACAGACGTCATAATCCTTTGCGCGCCGCAGACTATCGAGTGCTTCCACAAAATCGCCTGCCGAAAACTGGAGTTGTCCCAACAGATAATTTGCGCCAGCGTGCTGGGGGTCAATCTTAAGCGCGGCAGTGACTTGCTCAAGCGATTGCGTCAACGTTGCATCTGCTTCACGTGCCCCGCTCCAGAGATGCTCAAAGCGTTCGCAATCTTGTGGAGAGAGTTGTGGCTCGAGTTCGAATTTCATCGGTGGACAATCGACCAGATTGGAGACGGGGCGCACGAGTACGACGGGGACTGACTTAAGTTGACAAGCTTCAATCATCCGCGCCAGGTTCCAACGAAAATGAGCGGGGATGGGTTGATACCAAGCCGCCCCACGATGGTAGTCCGCCAATCCACCTTGATAATCGAGCAACGCATCAACCTCGCTCTTCAGTTCAGTACGATCCTCAAGCAATGCGTCTGAACGGCCCGCGATCTGGCCAGTCAATTGCCGAGTCAGTTGCACGGTCCGTAGATTCCCCACCAGCGCCAACCACTGCTGCGTCGTGTTAGGCTCTCTATATCCCGCGTAGGTCCGATACTCAAGGTATTCATTATGTCCAGTGTAGATGACAATCAAGTCGGGTTGATAGTTGAGTACTTCGCGGAGAATCGCCAGGACGCGATAGCTGGCGTAGGAGAGTCCACCGCAATTGATCACCTCAACGTGTTGTGCGTCGTCGCGCGTGGCCGCCTGTAGACTTAGTCGCAGCCATTCGGGGAACGCGGTTTCCGTGCTGTACGGCTCACCTTGCGTGGTAGACCCGCCGAGAGCGAAGATGCGAAAGGTATTCGCGGACTTGTCAACAGGAAACGCGGTGGGGCGAAACAAATTCAGCCGTTCGGGGCTGATCTCCAGTCGGCTTTGTTCTGGATCTAACTGAAACAGCGGTCGTAAATTATGCAAATCAACGTACGGATCAGCCGGTGGAGGGCTGTTCGGTAGCCCAAGTCCAACAAGGACAAATTCCAATAGCAGGAATGGGAGCAGTCCCAACAGCACTGCGCTTGCGCGAAAGAACCAGCGACGTCTTTTTTTCAAAGTTATGCTTCCCTCAATCAACTTCGTAGGTCAGGCTTTCCTGCCTGACATGCTTTTAGGGTAACCGTTCACGGTAAACGTGGTGATTGTATTGAGAGTAAAACCATTGTCTCAATGGTTCAATGGTTCAATGGTTCAATGGTTCGGATTGCTTACCCCCGTCAAAATCCTAAACAATTGGGGACAATTGGGGACATTTGTTCTACTCTCAATCAAGCGTGAACAATTGCCTTTTTGGACACACTCAAAAACTTGAGCTTCCAACGTTCCTACAATCAATCATAATCGTAATCTCGTTCTTAATCCTGCTCCCACTTTGACCTTCCGATGGCTCGCGGCCCGCTCAGGATTGAGAATAGGATTACAATTTAGAATTCAGCCACTCAACCGTTTCGAATACTTTGCGGATGTCGTCTGCCCGAGCGGCGGGAATTGCGATATATTGCGACCTGGATTGGTTTTCGATCGGTTTCCTCAGACTCACGCAACATACCGACATGAGCGCACCCAGCCCCACATTCTTCATGCGACATGAGTTTCTCATTCGCCGTCTGCACTCACTTAGCGGCTTGATACCGGTGGGGGCCTACATGACGGTTCACCTGCTGGTCAATGCTTCGTTGGTCAACGGAGCGGCCAGTTTCCAAAACAATGTGAACCAGATCCATTCCCTGGGCTCGGCACTCCCTGTGGTGGAATGGGCATTCATTTTCCTACCGATCCTGTTTCATGCGGTGGTGGGTGTCTGGATCATCCGGACCGGCAAATCGAATCATGATAATTACCGCTATGTCAACAATTGGCGTTATACCTTGCAGCGTTGGACCGGAGTCATCGCGGTGTTCTTCATTTTCTTCCACGTTTTCCATTTACATGGTTGGTTCCATGGAGATTGGTGGCTAAGTCGCGTGGCAGAACCATTGGGGATGGCTCAGTTTCGACCCTACA
>JBGSJT010000260.1:0-3571 GCA_041741715.1 Pirellulaceae bacterium
AGAAGAACTGGCCGGTAAGACTGGGCTCGGCGTGTATGCGGACGGAATGGTCGAACACGATCGTCAGGTTGGTCTGCTGCTGTCGAAGCTCAAGGAGCTAGGGCTCGACGAAAACACAATTGTGATGTACTCGACCGACAATGGTTCCGAGTCGTTCTCATGGCCCGATGGTGGCACCACTTGGATAACGTAATGGAAGCGGTCAGCAAACCGCAGGGCTCAGGCAACTGATTGGCTTGTGTTCTACGAGAGTAAACACTAGGGGCCGCGACCGATTGTTCGGATTGCGGCCCTGTTTGTTGTTGGACTGACAACATGGGTCTGGGCAACGTTGTGTAGGAAGGCTCTATGACGCCTCAGGAAGCTTTTCAAGCAATCTCGACCGCGATGAACGCTGCGGTTAATCAAGATTTCGTTTTGCCCGATGATGTGCGTACCATCGATTGGAAAGCTACCGTACGTCTGCGATCACCGCACGTTCGAGTTTACTCCGAAGAACGCGAGCGGCCTGTGCTAATTGTTGTCGACCAGCGCAGTCCCATGTTCTTTGGCAGTCGTCGAGCGATGAAGTCTGTGGCTGCCGCCGAATTGGCCGCGTTCGGTGCATGGCGGAGTTTGCGAACCGGCGATCGAGTAGGAGGAATCGTATTTGGCGATAATGAGTTAATCGATCTGCGACCTCAGCGCAGCCAAACAACGGTACTTCGCTTGCTGCACGAAGTAGCTCGTTTGAACCAGGAACTCGCAGTTCGCGAACTGCAACCACAAAGCATTACATTGAATCATGCACTCGAGGCCGCAGCGCGTCGAGCATTGCACGATAACTTAGTCATCGCAATTAGTGATTTGGATGGCGCCGATGCAAATACGCAACGGATTGCAACGGAAATAGCAGCACACAACGACGTGCTGATCGTAGCCGTCTACGATCCACTTGGAGCCTCATTGCGGAATCATCCAGGCATGATGCCGTTCACAGCGCCAGCCAATCCAAGCAAGCAGGCGTACCCACCAGGGTTCGTGTCGATCCGCTGACGGGCAAGCTGGAAGTGGAAGTGTGAGAGGCTGGAATGGCTCTGCATCGTGGCGAGCTTGCCGAAACTCAATCCCACAAGCTGACTTGCTTTGAACGTCGGTCAGTCGCACAACTTTGGTTGGAATCCGTCTTTAATTAAGTGGCGAATATGTTCAGAAAAGTCCTAGCCAACATGTCCTCTTGCTGGACCACATTGGTCGTTAGCGACATATTGTTCAAAGCCGTTACGATGCTGCTGCTGACTCCAATCGTCAGCCTTCTATTTCGACTGTTCCTATATGCTTCGGGTCGAGAGGTCTTGGCCGATGCCGATATCGCTCGCTTTCTATTGCATCCTTTGGGCGTGTTCGCCTTTGTCATTGTCGGCGGTGCGATACTGTGTATCTTTGCGCTCGAGCAGGCAGTACTGATGACAATCTGCCTGGCGGCGGAAAGGAAAACTGCTGTTGCACCGCGAACTGTCTTGCTGTTTGTTGCCGTTAAAGCTGGGCAGTTGCTGCGTTTGACCAGTCGTGTGGTCGCACGACTCGGAATCATCGCCATTCCCTTCTTGGCGGTTGGAGCCGGAATCTTCTGGTTGATGCTGACCGATCACGATATCAACTTTTATTTGACACATAAGCCGCCTAAATTCTGGGTCGCCTGTTCGCTCATTGGTCTCCTGTTACTTGTAATGGCAAGCTGGATGCTACACAAACTCTCCGGCTGGGTGTTGGCATCGCAATTGGTGTTATACGAAGGCTTGGCTCCTGCCGAGGCAATGGTGGAGAGTCACAGACGTTCGGTGGGACACCGCTTGGCAATCGCGAGAATGCTTCTCATCTGGGCAGCAATCAATAGCGCGATAGGATTCGTGCTCACCGTGATAACCGTGAAGTTAGGGGAAGCTCTGGTCTCCGTTTCCGAGTTTAGCCTATGGGCACTCATGTTTTCCGTCGGCTTGGTGATGTTACTCACGTCGATCGCCAATTTGGCCGCAAGTATGTTGGCGAACGCCTCCTGTGCTTCGCTGCTCGGATTGATGTATGCGCGTGTATCTAACAATGATGGACGGGGGCTGCCTGAGAACCCAATGGCACAACGGTTGCGACTGTTGCCGGAACTGACGCCTGCGCGAATCTTGGCAATCAGTGCCGTAGCCTTGTTGATGACTGTGACTATGGGGGCTACAGCAATCCACAGTTTTGAGCTCGAGGATCACGTCCAAATCACTGCGCACCGGGGCGGTGCGGGTGTGGCTCCCGAAAACACATTGGCAGCCATGCGGCAAGCGATCGAAGACGGCACCGATTGGATTGAGATCGACGTTCAGGAATCGAGCGATGGAGTTGTGATAGTCGCGCACGACAGCGATCTCGCAAAGGTTGCAGGCAATCCCGTTAAGATCTGGGCAGCCACTGCTGAGGAGCTGCGAACAATTGATATCGGTAGTTACTTCGATGAACGTTTCAAAGGGGAACGCGTGCCGACGCTCGAGGAAGTGTTACAACTGTGCATAGGCAAGGTACGTGTCAACATCGAGCTAAAGTACTACGGACATACCCAAGATCTTGAGAATCGAGTCATCGAGTTGGTGGAACGCTTCGGCATGGAGTCCGAGATCGTTGTTATGTCATTAGAGTTGAAAGGGATTCAAAAAGTAAAAGCCCAACGACCGGACTGGAAGGTGGGTCTGCTCACCGCTGTATCAGCTGGCGACTTGACGCGGGCCCGAAGCGACTTTCTCGCCGTAAGTAGCAAACTGGCCACCCGCAGCTTTGTTCAGTCATCGCATCGTCGAGAAAAATCGGTGTCTGCATGGACCGTGAACGATGCCTACTCCATGTCTGCGATGATGAGTCGAGGAGTCGATAATTTGATCACTGACTATCCAGCCCTTGCACGTCAAGTGCTCGCCGAACGCCAAGCGATGAGTCCGCTCGAAAGGCTAATGGTCGAGCTCGCCTTTTACCTTGGTGCTCAACCCAAAACGGCTGAACAGTAGTAACATCTGGAAATTCAGCGTGTTCACCCAACCCGCAACCTTGAGTTCAGGCGTCCTTGGAGCCAAGAAGTGTATGGCATCCCGCCTGAACAAGTGTTGGCAGTAGACTTAAAATTACAGGCTCCGCGACTGGGCAGGACTTCATCGCTTCCAAGTTTCCAAATGAAGAAAGAATAGTAACCGTTCACGGCTTTTAGCGTTGAACGGTTGGATTCTTAATTTTAGTCTTACTCTTAATCCTAATCTTTCCGGTAGCGGTATACTTGAGTCGAATTCTTCAAATGCATATGGCGCGATAGGTTTTCTAAGGCATGGCAGGGCAAAAAGAATCGCTGTGAGCGAAGATCACTCGATACTCAAAAGCAAGACCTCGATAGACCATCAGTCCTACCGAGGCCAACCCAAATTCGAGGGCATCATCGGTGAGACCTACAAGGACTCCACTGCGGCCTGGCCGTTTGACCGCTGGCCGACAGGTATGGGCTTCGAGTATTTCTACGGCTTCATCGGTGGAGAAACGCACCAGTATTATCCGGTGCTCTTCGAGAACA
>JBGSJT010000261.1:0-43950 GCA_041741715.1 Pirellulaceae bacterium
CGCTCCACTCGCGTTGACTTGCCCTGGGCTAGATAATCTGCTGGGCCTTCGGCCCGAAGGGAACTGGCTCTGGCTCAACGTATAAACTTGTGAATCGCACGTCGCAGCGACTGAAGACCCAATTCCAGAACAAAACGTGCATCAACACAAAATTTCAAACTGCTATTTGTCGCACAGCCCAGGCGGAGTCTGGGAACCCAATGGTGGCGATCAGCGGCAAGTGTCCCAATTTCTACTGTTTAAAAAGAGGTCGAAACTGTGAAGCAGATCACCTTCGCATTAGTTCAATATTTGATCGTCGCAGGACCCATTCTCGGCCTGGCACAGGAGGAAGTGGAGGCACCCTTGCCCCCTTCCGAAGCGGCCCGCACCATGCGCGTGCCGGATGGTGTGCAAGTCAACCTGTTCGCGGGTGAGCCGGAGGTGATGCAGCCCATCGGATTTTGCATCGATGATCGTCGCAGACTATGGGTCGCAGAAGCGTTTAACTATCCCGTCAAAGGAGAAAATCGCGATCGCATCATTATCTTGACCGATCGCGATGGTGATGGTCAACAAGATGATCGAAAAGTGTTCTATGAGGGGCTGGGCTACGTTACCGGAATTGAAGTGGGCTTCGGCGGTGCATGGGTGATGTCACCACCCAATTTCTATTTTATCCCAGACCGCGACGGAAATGATGTCCCGGATGGTCCGCCAGAAATTGTGCTAGATGGTTTTGGAAATCATGCCAACGCCCACAATATTGCCAATGGTTTTGCCTGGGGACCAGATGGTTGGTTGTATGGCACGCACGGTCGCACCAATTGGTCGATGATTGGAAAGCCAGGCGCCAGCGATGCCGAGCGAACGCAGTTTGATGGAGGTGTCTACCGCTATCATCCGCTGCGCCGAGTGTGGGAGCCCTATGCCGATGGGACAACCAACCCCTGGGGAATCGATTGGGATGATTACGGTGCTGCGTTTGTATGCAACTGCGTCAATCCGCATCTGTTTCAAGTCATCCAAGGTGCGCACTATGAACCTTGGCGCGGACGCGAGAGTAGCCAGTATGCTTATCAGCGTATCGACACTATTGCCGATCACTTGCATTTCGTCGGTCTAAAAAATGTGCAAAGCGGGTTGGGTTCCGCTGAGGAGGATGCGGCGGGAGGGGGGCACGCGCATTGCGGCACAATGATCTATCTGGGAGATAATTTTCCTGCCGAGTATCGCAATACACTCTTTACCAACAACATCCATGGCCGTCGTATCAATAACGACATCTTGAAACGCAAGGGCTCCGGCTATGTGGCATCGCATGGCGCTGACCTCATGCGATCTCAGGATCAGTGGTTCATGGGAGTGACGCTGGCGTATGGGCCTGCGGGTGAGATCTATGTCAGCGATTGGTCCGACACGGGCGAGTGTCACAGCATTCGCAATACTCGCAAAAGTACTGGTCGCATCTACCGATTAACTTATGGTGATGTGGTTGCTCCCTCGGTCGATCTGGCGAAGCTAGCAGATCTGGAGTTGGTCGATTTGCAGTGGCATGCCAACGATTGGTATGTGCGCCACGCGCGGCGGCTGTTGCAGGAAAGAGCCTCGCAGGGGACCGCCATGAGCGACGTGCATGCGAGGCTGCTAGAAAAGTTTAATGCGCCGGGAGTGGACGTGCCACGCAAACTGCGGGCCCTGTGGGGCTTGCATGTGACGGGTGGCTTGAGTGAAAGTTTGCTTTTGCAATGGCTGTCACACGACTCAGAGTATGTTCGTGGTTGGGCGGTGACGTTGCTGTGTGAGACAGGCCAACCTTCGATATCTGCGCTGCAACGCTGTGTGACACTCTCCCACGAAGATAAGTCGCCATTGGTGCGTTTAAGTTTGGCTTGTGCTCTGCAGCGGTTACCAGCCAATCGTCGCTGGGAACTGGCTGCTGGACTGGCTAGTCATCACGAGGATGAGAACGACGAGAATCTGCCTTTGATGATTTGGTACGGCTGTGAACCATTGGTGCTTTCGGACTTGCCACGCTTCGAGGCGTTGGTCGGAGAATCGCAGATTTCACAGGTACGGATCAATGGTGCACGGCGAATCATGGATTCAGACCGTCGTGTTGACGGGTTGGAGCTGATGGTACGACGATTGGGGGAGCCAACAAACGCTAGTGGACAAGACGATGCGTTCGCGGCTGACCTGCTAGATGGCATACTGCAAGGAACCGAAGGGGAGCGTCGCGTCACCATGCCAGGATCTTGGCCTGCCGCCTATGCGCGTTTGACAAACAGTGTGTCGGAGATTGTTCGCGACCGAGCTGTTAACTTGGCAGTACTGTTGGACGATCAACAGGCTATGGCCAGTTTGCAACGCGTGGCCCACAACACCGATGAGACTGTCGCCAGCCGTCGACGGGCGATCAAGGCATTGGTCGCGAAGCGCTTGCCCGGTTGGGATGCCGAGCTGATCGAACTCATAGGAGACACTGCACTACGATCGGATGTGCTCAAGGCGCTGGCCGCGTTTAACCATCCCGATACGCCGCGCGCGGTACTGCATGTGTATGCGGAATTAAATGCCAGCGACAAGCAGACCGCGCTATTGACGCTGGCAGGTCGCGAAGCCTGGGCAACGACTTTGTTGGAAGCGATCGAAGCCCAGCAAGTTCCCAGCCACGATCTGACAGCCTATCCAGTGCGGGTGATGCGGACACTTGGGAATGAACACATCGATGCCAAGTTGAACACGCTCTGGGGGGCCGTGCGTGAATCACCGCGAGAACGGACAGAGCAGATCGCGAAGATCAAAATGTGGCTCGATGCTGGGGCGCTGGCCGGAGCCAATCGCGGACATGGAAGGGAACTGTTTGTGAAGCAATGCGCTGCCTGCCATAAATTCTTCGGCCAGGGTGGTGAGATTGGTCCCGATATCACCGGCGCGCAACGTCACAATCTCGATTACCTATTGGAGAACATCATCGATCCCAACGCGGCAGTCTCCAAGGACTATCAAATGGAAGTCTTGCGGACGGTCGATGATCGCGTTTTGACTGGGCTAGTCGAAGCTACCAGTGGCGAAACATTGGTGGTGCAGACATTGAATGAACGAGTGGTTCTACCACTTCAGGATATCGCCGAAAGAAGACTATCGAGCGATTCGATCATGCCCCTCGGGTTGCTCGATGGGCTGAATGATGAAGAGATTCGAGATTTGATCGCCTATGTGCAGTCTGGGCCGTAGGCGAGGCTAGAGGCTAGAGGCTAGAGGCTAGAGACTAGAGACTAGAGACTCTATCACTCCCGATATGGTAAACTTGGGCGACCCAAGTTGAACTGCCCGCCAGTACTCTCACGCAAAATTGCCTCTATGAAGATCTTCGAAATGAGTATCCCGCCGATTCGAATTGTGTGGCTAATTGCCTCAGTTGTCGTAACTGTGTTTTCTTGTCACGCGGCGCATGCGGGCGACGAGCAGCGACCGAATATCCTGTTTGCCTTTGCCGACGATTGGGGACGACAGGCGGGCATCTACGCTCAAGTCGATGGGGCGGGGACGATTAGCGACGCGGTGACGACACCCAACTTTGATCGCGTGGCTGAACAGGGTGTATTATTCAAGAATGCATTTGTGAATGCTCCGTCGTGTACCCCTTGCCGAAGTTCAATTGTTTCGGGACAGTATTTTTGGCGGACGGGTCGTGGGGCGATATTGCGTGGGGCAGTGTGGGATAGCAACATTCCGGCGTGGCCGCTGCTGTTACGCGACAGTGGCTATCATCTCGGCAAGAGCTACAAAGTCTGGAGTCCAGGAACGCCCAGCGATGCGCCGATTGGCGAACAGAAGTATGCATTTGAAAAAGCTGGCGGTCGGATCAATCAGTTTTCACAGCACGCGACCAAGCTGGTCGAAAGTGGCCAGTCGGTCGAGCAGGCCAAACGAGAATTGCTGGACGAAGTTCGTGAGAACTTCAAGGGTTTTTTGGCTGCCCGCGATCCCGATCAGCCATTTTGCTTTTGGTATGGTCCGACCAACGTGCATCGCAAGTGGATACGTGGTTCGGGGAAGGCGTTGTGGGGAATTGATCCAGACAAACTTCAGGGAAAGCTGCCGCCATTCCTCCCCGACGTACCAACGATTCGCGAGGACATCACTGACTATTTGGGTGAAGCGCAAGCCTTCGATGCGGCGCTGGGTGTACTAATTGAAGAGCTGACGACGGCGGGACTCTATGACAATACGTTGATAGCCATCAGTGGTGATCATGGACCGGCCGGTTTTCCGCATGGGAAATGCAATCTTTACGATTTTGGTACGCGCGTCTCCTTGGCAGTGGCTGGTCCCAACGTGACGGGTGGACGAGTGGTCGATGACTTTGTCAGTCTCCCCGACTTGGCGCCAACATTTCTGGAAGCTGGCGGCGTGGCGATACCAGGCGTGATGACTGCGCGGAGTATATGGCCCGTACTACGCGCGGCTGGTGAAGGGCAAGTCGACCCGGCTCGCAGGCAAGTATTCATCGGTCGCGAGCGACATGTTGAGATGGCTCGCGAGGGGAATCTCCCTTATCCGCAGCGGGCAATTCGTACTGCCGACTATGCGTTGGTGATCAATTTTAAACCTGACCGTTATCCACTGGGTGACCCCTATTTGCTGCATGGTGACCATCCGCCAACGACTGAGGAAGTGACAGAGACGACCTTCGTTACTTTGCCCGATGAGGATGCGGGGCCGACCAAGGCATGGTTGGTCGATCATCGTAACGATCCGCAATGGTCAAGCGCTTTTGAGCACGCGTATGGCAAGCGGCCGCGCGAGGAACTGTTTGACTTGCAGAAAGACCCCAATCAAATGCAGAATGTGGCCAGCGATCCGGCTTATGCCGAAGTCCTCGAAGATTTGCGAAAGCGACTGATGGATGAGTTGACAAGCAGTGGCGATCCACGCGTCGTCGACGATGGTAAGTTTTTCGAGACGCCCCCGATGGCTGGGCCACTGCCCGATGATGTGCCGCATCCGAATCGAGATCGCAAATAATGCCCGCGCTTTGACAACACAGATAATTTAGTGAGCCGTGACGCGTCAGCAGTCGGGCGGCCCGGACAGTCGTAGCTACGTTCGCCAGAACATTGACTCCGTGCGGTCTGGCGACCTCAGCTACGGGATAAGACTCGACGCTGATTTCCTGCTCCATGCTTAGCGAACTTGGCTGCTGCAAGGGACGCAGCACAGCACGGTCTTGGGGAGCATCTTGGTGACTTCCACTTCGTAGGGCTGGTACTCGATCTTGGGGACCATCACTTGGACCTTGCGTGTCTTCTCGACTGGCTCTAGCTTGAAGATCGTCTCTTTAGCGCATTCGATGGTCTGTTTCTTAGGTGTTTTGACGCAGTAGTAGAAGTCTTTCTTAGTCTCCACGAACACTAGTTGCTTTTCGCAATCTTGTTCGTCACGCGAATCGGGAATCAAACGAGCTTTCTCCTCGAGGCAATGCTCTTCGACACAGACCGGACCGCACTTGGTGCAGACTTCTTTCAGAACGCATGTTTCTGCCAACTCGTATTTAGGGACCAACACGTTTTTGGTCCGCGAGACGTTGATGTCGACCAATTGACACTTCTTGTCGACGATCTCCTTAGACTTAACTTCGTCTAGCAGATAGCAGCACTCCTTTTTGATCGTGCGCGTATCTTCGACGCATTTGAAGGCAGTGTACTTCTCGTCACGCTCTTCACATTTCTGAACCACACACGGCTTAACTCGTGTCTCGATGACTTTCACGGGACACATGATGGTCTTTTCGACCAGCGTATGGGGCTGGCACGACTTGCCACAGTGTTCGCAACGCCGCAGCAACCCTTCGGCCTGTAGCAGGGCCGGTACTAACAGTGCACCTAAAACACCGAGAAACAAAAGGCCGTGTTGGCGGTTGGTGGCTTCCATGCGTTTCATAACCGAGTTCCTATTGTTCAGCGTCTTCCGTGACGCGGTTGCCGTACTATCAGCGAAGCGAGATTGGGGGAGTACTCTTCTTATCGGCTGATCTCGAAACACGACTTGTGCGATGGCAAGCCGAAAGTCGGTGGGATTTACCAGCGAGCACCGGGTTTTCGTGAAGCTGTGTCGGTAAAGCCTGTTGCAGCGGGGGGCGAGCAGTGAATCAGGCCAGGGTGGCTAAGGAGACCATGGCTAGCGACTAAGATTCACCGTTGGGATGGGGCGTGTTTGGATCATGACGTCAACTTGCACCACCTGTCCAGCGCGGTGGAGAGTGAGTTTAGCGGTGGTACCGATTGGATGGGCCGCGATGTTGCGAATGAGTCCCACGGGACCAGATACTGCTCCTCCCTCAAACGCGGTGCAAATATCGGCCACGCGCAAATCAGCCTCCACTGCCGGAACCGAATCTCCCGCCGAGATCGATTCGATGTAGGCCCCTTGGCCCGCTTCCAGGCCAGCCATGGCGGCCCGCGTGGAGGTTACACTCCCGAGATGCACACCGATCCAGCCGCGCGGGACACTGCCGTTTGAGCGGAGTTGCGAGACGACATTTTTAGCGATGTGGGCGGGGAGCGCAAAGCTGATCCCCGCAAAAGCATCAACCGCCATGGCCGTGTTGACACCGATGATCGCCCCCTGTGAGTCGAGAAGTGGTGAGCCGCTACTGCCAGGATTGATCGACGCATCGGTCTGCAGGAAATCTTGAAACGGACTATCCAGCAAAGTTGGGCGATTGACCGCGCTGATGATTCCCAACGAGACGCTCAGGTCCAGTCCATGGGGGCTGCCGATGGCCCACGCCAGTTGTCCACTGACTACCTTTCGGCTGTCTCCCCAGTTCAGCGCGGGGAGTCGCAGTTCGCTTACCTTGAGCAGCGCCAGGTCGGTCAAGGCATCGCTCCCGACCAGGCTAGCTGGGTAAGTTGTGTTGTCTGCGCTGCGAATTTCGACCCGTTCTGCTCCACGTATCACGTGATAGTTGGTCAAAACTAAACCACTCTCGTCGATCACGAAGCCCGAACCGAATGTCTCCGCTGGCATTTTGTCGAAGTAGAGCTCTAGATCATCGTCTGTCGAAGTACGGCGCTTGGTTGCATGCGAGACACGAACGATCGATCGACTAGCGCGGGCGACCATCTCAGCGGAGGCTAGTGAGAAGGCCTCTAGCGGTGTAAGGCCGCTGGACGCGCTACTGGGGGAGGGCGGGTTGAACGGTTCAATGGCCGCGACAGAAGCTTTGCTGTCGGGAGAGCGCGATGGGGTAGGTGGAACTGTCGGCGGCCTCCCGCGACTGGCCCACACCAATGACAACATAGCTAACACCAACGCTAGGCCGGCCACGATATCGGAGCGATTGGGATGGAAAGAACTCATTAAGTTTTCCGCGTAAGCAACGAATGTAAAAGAAGGATTGGACACTACGAGTGAGGTGGCTTCCAGTTGCTCGCTCCGTCCGGACGAGCCGGACGGAAGCGAAAACCACTGCGCGACTAAAAGCCCACGGCTAGCGTCTGAGGTCGACTGGCTGCCAACGGCAACTCGATCACTTCTAGTAAATCTTTGGGACCAGCCATTGGGAATTGTGGAACAGCTCCGGACAAAGATTGCGTGGTAACAGTCTTCCGCACTTGTTGCACCAACTCCCGCCAGTCTAACAAGCCATCGCCGTCCGCATCGGGGAGCTGTTGTAAAGTGTTTTGAATGGCTCCGGAAAACAGGCTGGCTTGAGCACCGCGATATTCGGCCGCCAATTGATCCCCCTCCGAAGCGGTCAGTGTAAGCACCATGTCACTCTGTAGCGTCCGCACCGCTTGTTTAAGATGCTGTCCATCGAGTGCTTGAATGGCACCGCTATGACAAGTGTCGAGGATGGCGATCTTACGGCAGGGAACATCGACCCACCGCATCAGCTCTTGGAAACTGAGGCAGTCGCGATAATTCTGACGCACTAAATCACTGTACCGCGCATTGGCTGTGATAAAGTAGTACTCACCGCTCGACGGGTCGACCAGTCCGTGACCCGACACGAACAAAACAATCACATCATCGGGACTGGCATCCTGCAGCCTGGGGTCTAGTTGTTCCACCGTGCTGCGCCAGACGTTGGGTGTGACACTGCCATCGGTCAGGGAAAGCGGAACGACGTCGTACACTGAACCTGCTTTGGCGAGCATCGTTTTCATAAAGCCTTCCGCGTTGGCCGCGCCCAATTCCAAACTTGGGATGCGACTATCGCGATACTTACTAATGCCCGTGGCAATGACATAAAGCCTAGGCTTGCGGGCCGCCTGTCGGTCGTTGGCAGGCGGCTTGTTCTGTCGTGATAGACGAAGTGAATCGGTGCCGACTAGACTTTCGCGCGTGGCGCACAGCACTTGTAGTTGCAGCGTTTGGTCTGAGGGGAGTGGAGCTTGCCAAGTCAACTCGATGCGCTGCTGTCCGTCGGGGAGTGTTTCACGCCCAACTTCGCGCCGCTGCGTGGCGACGACGCCGCTGACGTACGCTTTGGCAGTAGCCAATTCTTGCCCTTGCTCGAGTATTACTTCGGCGCGGAGCGTGGCCTGTCGACCGCTGAGCACGTCACCGGCTACTGGGGATAGAATGTTTACTCGCGGTTGCAAGGTGATCGAGTTTTGGAGGACGTCCCCAAAGCCGATACTTGGCTTACCAACCAAGTCTGCCGCTTGTTCGACGCTACCGGTAGCGAGCAGCCGACGAATAAAATTCGGGCGTTCCAGGGTCGCTTGAAAGCGATCGGCGCGATAGAAGTCAGGCTCTTGTTCCAGCCCGCGATTGATTTGCCATCCGAAGAGGCTATTGCCGTTGAAGGATGCATCATAGAATCCAGGGGGAGTCCATAAAGCCCATTCGCGATTGGCGGCGATGATCTGCGCAGCGATTTCTCGCCAATGTGGATAGGTCTGAAAACCAGGAACCTCCAACCCTCCGCGAGTGAAGATAAAACGTACGGGCACATCGAAATGGGGTTTGCCAAGAAAATCGACAATCTGCTCTGCGTCGACGTGCGTGGTGCGGCGGAGTGTGCCATCGGTTTGATGCTGCTCGTAGGAGATTTCGGTGAGTTGATCGCCAGCCCGCATCCCTTTCAAATAGAGTGGGCCGGTGAAGTAGGGTTGACCGGCAGTTGCGCGTCCATCGATGACTTCGAAATCAAACCCCCAGTGTGTTCTAGTCGCAGGGTTGGCGACTTTCGTATGGACGGGCTCAGTCTCTTCACCGTCGGATACCTTGCCACCGAATTCCGCGAGCCCGATCAAGGGCCACAATCGGACCGTGCAGTCTTGGGAACTGCTAATCAGATAGCGTGAGTCGGGGGATGCATCGAGCGATAGGACAGACCCCTCGTGGCCACGGAAAACGCGTCGTAGGGGGCAAGTGTTTTTTCCGGCTGGAGGGAGAGCGAAAACCCAAATGTCGTTCTGTCCGCTGAGCGAGATGGCTAGTCCAGTCACTTCGTTGCGTTGGTTGTTGATCCACGCGACCTGTTGCACTTGGCTTTCGGGGCGTCGCTGATAATGCGCGTCGAGGTCCAAGCGACCAATGCGCTGGTTCCCGCGCATAATCCACGTGTCGGAGGGGGCTTGTGGCGCGTTGGCTTGCGAGGCCAGAGTCCACCCGCCAGAAGCAAATCGCGCATTGGAATCGGTGATGTTCCGCCACGATGCATCTTTGGTCTCCATCCACTTCATCGCTTCCCCATCAAAGGCGACTTGGTTGTCGGCCAAGTTGAATTTCCATCGATAGGGTAGCTGGTCGGCAAACACAACGGAGCTGGGGAGGGAAATCGATTGTGTTTCTACGATGGTTTGAGCGTCGTCAGCTTGCTGCGTAGCCAGCACTTCGATTTGTCGGCCATTGCCGATGATGAGCGCCGAGCCATCGCGCGAGAATACTAAGCCATCAACGGCTGCCGCGCGTCGGACTTCTCGGACAAGTGTCGGTGTCTTGTCGCCTGCCAATTGCCACAGTTGCAAGATACTCGCCCCCGTTTGCGCGCTCCTAGCCGACGCAGCCAAGTAGCGACCATCGCGTGAGAAGGCGAGTGTGTGAAAGCGAAAACCAGAAAAACTGGCGACCGACTTGAGTGTCAATTGCCCACTTGGATTCCAAACATATAGAAACCCTGCGTCGTCACCTGCGGCTACTGTCTGGCTCTGTGCGTCAATAGCTAAGCTGGTTACGAGTTGCCCATGGTTATCGCGAATCACAGGTGTAAGCTGCGCGGGGGTATAACTCTTTCCTTCAGTTGAACGGAAATGATCGGCGGCCAATTGAATTGCCTGAGCCATTCCCTGCTGATTCACTAGCTTGGCATCGCGTCGCAATTGGCGAGTCCGTGCGCCACTATCAACGTCGATGAAATCGATTGTCCACGGATTAGCCTGCGAGGCGACCACCAACGTCCGTGGATCGATGACATCCATCGGCGCAAATTGGAATTGCTGATTGGCACTCGGCCTGCGCAACGAGCGGAAGGACCAGGTACCAAGATTCGGATCTTGAGTCCAAAGTCCGATGCCGTGTTGGTGATCCAGCGACACTAGCCGACGTTGCGGGCCGCTGGACAGCATTCTGGTTTTCAGAATCGGAGAGTGATGTCCGAGCCGTGGATCGATAAGCGGGGCGAGCCAAGCACCGGTGACGGTATTGATCGCTACTATTTCCCCCTGTTGACCATCGGCTCCAGCTCCAGCGATAAACAGTTCATCACCGTTGCTGACTAGACTAAGAATGGTTCCTCGTTCACCACGTTGAACTTGCCAACGATAGGTCGCGTGGTGCTGCCAGTGTCCCACAACCGCCAGCTTTTCCACCAGTTTCCAGTGATGGACGACTTTGTCTTCACCCGCAGTGAATAAGTTTTTACCTGATGCGTCGAGTTCGATCACGCGGATCGGAGCGGTATGCTCGGCTTCGATCAGTCGCAACCAGGGAGTGTGATCACGGCTATCAGCCAAGATGTCTTGCAGCGAATTGTCTTGCGGAGCTGGTTGTGCCGCGACTGGTTTAGGCAACCGCGATTCGTCGGGCAGGTTCTGCTGCGGTGCCGCGACACGCTGCTTGCCCGGCACGGTCGATTCGCTAGGGAGCGCGGCAGCCGACGATGGAAGGGCACCCTCGGCCTGCACTCGATCTGAAGGGGAGGTGTAATAGTAGCTTGGTAGCGATGATTCCGAATGCGCCGATTGGTCCGTAGGGGGCTGAGCCGGGGCTGGTGGCGTAGTTGCCAATGTCAGCCAACAAGTCATCCAGGCCAGCCTAGTAAACAGCCTATAATTGCTGTGCTGACAACACATGGCAGTAGATGACAGTCGATATGGCTGGAGCATGGAGGTGTTTCAAGCGGAGTGTGACGAGCCAGCAGAGAACGTCGTGAACCGCCGCGAATGCATTGTGAACCTTAGGCGTTAGCCGTGGGGCCCTGGGAGCTTGGACTCCTGGGGGCTCAACCAGGCCACCAGAGCCTACGGCTAGCGCCTGAGGTTCACGTAAGAAACGGGGTGACGCAGCTCTATTCTATAGGTTATCGGCAGAGAACGCGAATTGTTGCTTCAAAAGTGGCCCGATGCTCTGCTTAGCTACTCCCTAAATTGAGCCACGCGTAACTTAGCAGTGTATAAAGAACCAACCTGAACCAGAAATCAAGCAACTCAACGCAGCTTCCGCCGACAACCAGTTTGAAGAAGCGTCGGGTCACTGCTGCCACGAAGGATGATTTTCATGCGACAAACCAACCAAATTTTAGTTGGACAGACTTGCTTCCAATTAGCGATCCTCAGCGTAGCATTCGCATGTCAACTGGCGCTTCCTCCAATTGTCCAGGCGGAGGACAAAGGCTCGGCAGTCGGCAGTGCGCTGCGTGGTCTTTTCAATCCAGGATCGGCCGCAGAAGCCAACACGATGGGCTTGTTGCAGCGAGGCAACTTTATCGACCGCGTGGCTGGAAGTCGCGGACGGATTGAAATTGCGTTGGTCGTCGATGCGACCGAGAGCATGGAAGAACAGTTGCAGGGGATTCAGCAGCGCCTGCTATCGATGATCGAAGATGTTCGCCGAGTTGCCGGGGATGAAATCTACGTGCAACTGGTCATGTATCGCGATAGTGCTGCCCCCAGTGGCGCCGTGGCGCTACCCATGGGGGCACAGTCCTTTACCCGCGACGTACAAACGATCCAAGCTGGATTGGAAAAATTGATTCCCGAATCGGGGGCTCCCTACTTTCACGAAGCCGTTGATCAAGGCTTGTACGCCGCACTCAACGATCTCAACTGGACTCAAGATGCTCAGACTACGCGCTGGATCTTTTTGATCGGTGATGCGCCTCCCTTTGATCGTGGCTTTCGAGAACCCGAAACGGGTGCCGAGCGCAAGTATTCGACCGAGCAGCTCATTGCACGGGCTCAACAACTCGGCATCGAAATCAACGCGATCATCTGTCCCACCCGCGCCAAGGACGCCGCCATCTATGACGAGGTGGTGGGGCTGACCCGTTTTTTCTTTGGAGAGTTGACCAGTCAAACTGGTGGTTGGATGCTCGACCTGTCCGATCCAAAGTTGCTTGAGAGCATCACTGCGGCGGCGCAGGGAGCCGTGTCGGAGTTTATCGAGATCGAGCCGATCACACGGGCTGAGCTGGAGGAGTTGCGGGCCACGGCGGTCAGCAAACATTCAGCTCTGGCTCCCACTGGTCGTGTTCGGATCGCTGTAATGCCACACCTGCAATTGGAGAAAATGAATTTTTCGCGACGCGATCCTGCCGTACGATTCGCCGATGAAATGCGTTCGCAATTGGAAACGATTGGGTTGGATGTCGACGTGGTCAGCAGCTATGAATTGGAGCGGACGTTTTTTAAGCTCGCCATTAAGGGGATGAGTCGCGAGGCGGCCCTGCAACAGCTTGGTTTAGCCGTAGCGGCAGATTATGTGATTTGGGGTGCGCTCGATTCGGGCCCGCCAGGAAAAGTTGACTCGGGGATCCTTGATACCAAATCGGGTAAGTTTGTGGTTAGTATTCCCGGCGGGGTGGCGGCACAATTCCCAGTTCGCGCCGGTTTGTGTTCCACCGTGCTCGATCGATTGGCACAGGCTTCCAAGCAATCGGGCGATCCGCTGCAGTTGGCCCGCGTTGAACGTAAATTCAAAACGCGATTGGTCGCCAGTACCGAAGAGGTGGAGCGGCTGACTTTGGCCGCGCGGGGACGAATCGCTGATGCCATGCAAGTCGAACTGGGGCAGGGGAGTAGCTCCCAACTGTGGGACGAAGCCCAAGTCGACCTGGAATCCGCGTTAAAGTTGGAAGCAGACAATCCATTGGTCAACGCCTTGTTGGCCAATGTTTATTTCGGTCAGTTTCAAATCCTCGGGGCCACAGGTGACGCGGCGGGTGCGGCTGCCAAACGCCGCTTAGCCAATCAGTTTGCTGGTGAGGCTAAGAAAAATGCAGGACGCGTTTTCGAATCGGATCAACTAGAGATCGACGCGGACTTTAATTTCTATCGCGGCAATTTCCAGCAAGCCGCCGCGATCTACGAACAGCTTGCCCAGCGTGGTGATACGTTGGCTCATGTCGAACGCGCACGTTGGATGCTGACTGGAATCTACTCTGGTGATTGGGGCGTCGACAGCAGCGCCCAGGAGTTGGTCGACGCGGGTAAGGCGCGGGCGCAAGTAGTACAATTGCTCGCCTTTTTCCCGGAGAGTCCTCATGCAAGATTGCTGGAAAAGCATTTGCTGTGGGATGAAGCTCGCGGCGGCACGCTCAGCAAGAGTTTGCCGAGGACACACGTGAACGTGGCCAATTCACCCTAGAAGCCAAACCAGAACGGTAGCTGATTCGTGACCAATACCCACTCGCTGGTGCGTCGAGCTGGCATTCACTGTGATTGTTGCGAACGGCTGTCGCGCTTGATAGCGGGCGTATTGGAATTGCTGCTGATCTGAACCAGTGGGAAACTTTTGACGCGGCTTGAGGCGCTGTTCGAAGGACAACTGCCACAACCGCCGCGCGCGGTGCCACGCAGGAAGCGAATGGCTTGACGCAGTAGGATACTCCCCGCCAAGAGGACAATCGCTATCGCGGTATAAGTTTGCCAATCCATCGTTTGCCAATCCATCGTGGAGCCTAGAGGAATTAAAGTACGTCAGGCTTTCTGGCCTGACTTGGGTTCGTTCAGGACAAGCTGGCAGGGCACCGGTGTCAGGCAGGAAAGCCCGACGTACGCAATAGTATTGTACCTACTTGATAGGTCAGAAACGCGGCGATGTAGGCTAGGAGTGTCATGTACGCGAAGGTAAACAGTGGCCAGCGCCAGGAATTGGTCTCGCGCCCGATCACCATCAACGTCGCAGCGCACTGCGCACAGAGCGCAAAAAACACCATGATCGAGAAGGCCACCGGTAGCGTATAAACCGGTCGACCATCGGGCCAGCGGCTGCGCGCAATCGCGGCTTGCAACCCTTCGTCCTCTGCATCCACGTCGCCACCGAGCGAGTAGATCGTCCCCAGCGTGGCAATGATCACTTCGCGGGCGGGGAACGAGGCAATCACTCCCACACCGATCTTCCAGTCCCAACCGAGAGGTTTAACCGCGGGCTCGATAATATGACCAGCGCGGCCTAAGAAGCTCTGCTCGATGAGCTGGCCACTGAGTTGGCGTCGCTGGGCTTCGAGCGATTGGATTTCCACCTCCGACGCGGAGTCGGCTTGGGCGGCTTCGATTTCAGTGGCGAGTTGATGCACTCGCGCGTGATCACCGGGGAAGTAGCCAGCAGCCCAAACTAAAATGGCGGTACAGAAGATGAGTGTGCCGGCTCGCGTCAAAAACGCTTGAGCCCGCTCCCACACGCGGTAGAACACGACTCGCGGAGAAGGGAGTTTGTAACTGGGGAGCTCCATGACAAAGGGTGGAATCTCGCCTGGGAATACAAACTTTTTTAGGAGCCAAGCCACCGGTATGGCCACTGCAATACCGATCACATGCATGGCAAACAGAACTGTTCCTTGCAGGCCAATCCAGCCACCGAGGATACTTAGTGTGGGAACAAAAGTGGTCACCAACAGGATATACACTGGTAGCCGCGCGGAGCAGCTCATCAGCGGTGCGATCAGAATGGTTACCATCCGATCGCGTCGATCCTCGATCACGCGCGTGGCCATGATGCCCGGGACGGCGCAGGCAAACGAGGACATCAGCGGTAGGAAAGATTTACCACTCAATCCGAGCTTGGTCATCAGTTTGTCCATCACGAAAGCGGCGCGGGCCATATAACCGCAATCTTCCAGAATGCCGATGAAGAAAAAGAGCATCAAGATTTGAGGAAGAAAGATAATCACTGAACCGACGCCTGCGACGATGCCATCGTTGATCAGGCTCCGCAGAGTTCCAGGTGGGAGCCAGTTCTCGACTAGCGTCACCAACCAATTCTGAAAGTTGTCGGTGATCCAGTCCATGGCCCACACCGTCCCCGTGGTAATGGACTGGAAGATAGCGAACATGATCAGCGCAAAGGCCAAGAATCCCCAGACCCGATGGGTCAGCACCTGATCGATGCGATCGGACAGTGTTCGCGTCTGTTCATCGGGAACCGATGCGATGCCAGCAAGTTGGGAGCGTATCCATTTGTAGCGTTCGCGAGTTTCCAGGGCGGGGACTTTTTGCGAAGCGACAGCCAAACGCTCACGGACTTGTTGTAACTCTTGCCCTAGACCACGCAGTTCGGGACGCTGCTCCAGCTCCGTCGCGTGAGCGCCCCCCACATCGAAAATCAAACGCTCTACCAGAAACGGTTGAATGGTAGTGACACCGTGGGAGTGTAACCATTGGCTCAACTCACGGACTTCGTTTTGGAAGAGCGAGCCGAAAAGTGATTGGCTGGTCGGAGCTGGTTGGTGTGCGACCTGTCGAATGGCAGATTTGGCTTCGTTGATTCCTTGCTTGCGACTCGCAGAGACCGGGAGGATGCGCACCCCCAAACGTCGCGAGAGTTCATCTACGTCGATCAAGTGTCCCTCGGCCTGGACGCGATCCCACATGTTGAGGATCAGTAAGATCGGTTTGTCCAACTGTCGTAGTTGTGTGAACAAATAGAGATTGCGTTCTAGGTTCGTGGCGTCGATGATGGCCACGATGAGATCGATGTGCGGCACGTCCGGTTGTCGACCAAGCAACACGTCGACGGAGACTTTTTCATCGAGCGTGCGGGCTGAAAGGCTGTACGTTCCAGGCAGGTCGATGACACTCACACTCCCTTGCTCATCCCGGTATTGGCCCAGTTTCTTCTCGACCGTGACGCCGGGGTAATTGCCGATTCTTGCGGGAACGCCGCACAGCGCACTAAAGAAGGTGCTCTTGCCCGTATTGGGATTTCCAACCAGAGCGACGGTCAACGTGTCGACACTTGAGCGGTGAGCAGTGGGGAATTTCGGAATTGGCTGAGCGGAATCCATGCGAGTTTGCGTTGAATTGACAGGCGACCTAAAGACTTGTGCCGGGTGGAGTGACACTCACGCGAGCCGCTTCGATTTTTCGCAAGGAGAGTTTGTAACCGCGAACGGAAATCTCCAGCGGATCTCCCATGGGAGCGGCACCGATCATGCGAATCGTTTCACCGTCGGTCAGCCCCATTTCCATCAGTCGCACGGCAATCGCGTCATCCCCCAGCACTTCGATGATCGTGGCGGATTGTCCCGGAGCGATATTCGCGAGCGTCAACATGAGAGCTCTTAGACTGTTACTGCGGTAGCGACCAGGACATCCAGATCGTGATTGAGTCGTAGGCTTAGTCGCTTACCATCGATGGCTAGCAAGCAGGGAGCACCTGGGCGAACCATGCGAATGTTTGCTCCAACTCGTAGCCCCATTTCTGCCAAACGATGGACTTGAGCTTCGTCACCAATTAGCTCGACGATACTCGCCTCTTCGTTGGCTTTGAGTAGCTCGAGTGGCAGGACATCTTCTTGAATTCCGGGAGCGATCATCTCAGGACTCTTCTTGCAATTGAGACTCAGTGTCAACAACACTCCACTATTTATACTCGGAATGTTCTCCCTTGGGAATAACGAAATGCAGAAAGTTGGCGAGTTCCAGAAAGTCGCACCCTGTCTTTTGGGTGGTTTGTCGTTTTCGTTGGCAATATTTGCTCGACGCGCGCGTTTTGAAGTTGCACGTTTATCGTAACCCGCTGCGTTAGCAAGAAAGAAATGATATTGACTACGACCTTGCTTACGCGGCGGGTTACGATTTCCCACGGAAAAACACGAATAGGCAACTTCAAAACGCGCGAGCGAGTGGGTTGTCCGCCTGTTTTGCCTGGGCCGGTTTTACCTGGGCCTGTTTTGCCTGGGCCGGTTGAGCGATAAAGACATTTACCCACTCGCTGGCGCTTCGAGCTGGTATTGGTCAGGCTACTTTGGTCAAGATTGCCGAGATTTGAAGGTTGCGAGAATGCCGAAGACGACGCTCATGTAGCACAGTAAAACGAAGTTGAGTGTGATCCCTTGGACGAGCGTGATAATGAAGGCACCCAAGAATCCGACTTCGCCTTCCATGTCAGCCGCTCCGCCGGGGTGGGAGCGAATCGTGGGTAATATCGATTCGACAATCCCGACGGACATCAGCCCGCAAATCAGGTCGAGCCCAGCGCCGATTGGAAAAACAACGGAGAGAAGCAAGCGTGTGATGTAGCCAATCTTGAGCGTTAGGGGGACGGGAAAGACTCGCCGCCAGGCTTGCAATTGAGTGAATTGATCGACCCAAGTGTAGAGGGCGATGAAGACGCAAACGCCGAGAATCATCGCCAAGTACTGTTCTTTCGCGACTGTCCCTAAGCCCCAAAAGAAACTTGGAGCCGCGCTCACCACGCACACGCATGTCCACACCGCGAGCGAAACAGCCGGAGTTCGGGGAGCGTGCTTTTCTGCGGCAGTCTTGGCGTCGGAAGGGGGTGGCGGTTCTGTCGCAGGCTCGGGGGGGGCGAACGGGTTTTCGGCATCGACCATGAAAAACTTCCTCAATGAATATTTCGGGGCCGAGGGGAGTGCTGACGAAAATGATGGCGCTGCGGGCTTGTCTACTCTTCAATGCGAAATCAGGGCCCCGCTGTCAAAATGGCAAGTGGCCAATGCGAGGGATGAAGCAAGCAATTTGCCAGTGGTGATCCTTCCGGAAAGGCGCTTTGTTGGCTAGAGCAGTTCGGTTGATAGCTGTTGTATCGCAAGCGTTTTTGGCGTGTGGCACGGGCTTTGCATTGCACCCGACGCAACAACGTGACTGCCAGGTTGGCTGAGGAGGCTGTTTTAGCCGGACGGTCCCAGGTAGTCATATTCCATCCTGCGGAATTAACGAATTAACCCCTTCGGTTCAGCGCATTTCCAATCCATTGTGGAGGATATTGAACGTGGCAAAACAAATGGTTTTTGATGATGAGGCGCGGCAGCCCCTGTTGGCTGGAGTCTCTAAGTTGGCTCGCGCGGTGCGTAGCACGTTGGGCCCGCGTGGTCGCAATGCAGTCCTGGATAAAGGCTGGGGTTCGCCCAAGGTGACCAAGGATGGTGTGACCGTGGCTGAGGATATCGACTTGGATGATCCCTTTGAAAACCTCGGGGCCCAGTTGGTCAAGGAAGCTGCCAGCAAAACTAACGACGTGGCCGGTGACGGCACTACCACTGCTACTATTCTGGCTGAAGCGATCTTCCGCGAAGGGCTGAAGATGGTGGCCGCTGGCGGTGATCCCATGGCACTGTCTCGCGGGATTTCAAAAGCAGTTCAGGCTGTCGGCGATGCGTTGACAAAGATGTCAATCAAGATTGACGAAAAAAGCAAGAAGGAAATCAAGCAGGTTGCCACCATCGCTGGTAACAACGACCCTACCATCGGCGACGTGTTGGCTGATGCGTTTCTGAAGGTTGGCAAGGATGGTGTGATCACTGTCGAAGAGGGACGCGGTAGCGAAACGACCGTCGAAGTGGTCGAAGGGATGCAGTTTGATCGCGGCTTCTTGTCGCCTCACTTTGTAACCAACGCGGATAACGTGAGTGTCGAGTTGGATGACTGTTACGTGCTGTTGTACGAAGAGAAGATCAGCTCGAACAAGAAAATGATTCCGTTGCTGGAAGCGATCAGTAAGTCGAAGAAGCCATTGTTGATTATCGCCGAAGATGTTGATGGCGAAGCGTTGGCTACGCTGGTAGTCAATAAGATGCGAGGCATTCTCAATGTTTGTGCCGTGAAGGCGCCCGGTTATGGTGATCGTCGTAAGGCCATCATGGGTGACTTGGCGGTCCTCACCGGCGGGCAGGCGATCTTCAAGGACCTGGGGGTCGATTTGGAGAGCGTCAAGCTCACAGATCTTGGGCGGGTTAAGAAAATTCGCATCACCAGTGAGCAGACCATTATCGTCGGTGGCGCTGGTAAGAAGGACGCTATCGTTGGTCGCGCTGATCAGATTCGTCGCGAAATCGAAAACACTGACAGCGATTATGACAAAGAGAAGCTGCAAGAGCGATTGGCCAAGTTGGCCGGTGGCGTGGCGCAGATCTCAGTCGGTGCAGCTACCGAAACGGAAATGAAGGAGCGCAAGGCTCTGCTTGACGACGCCAAGTCCGCGACCCAGGCCGCGTTGCACGAAGGGATTGTCCCTGGTGGCGGTGTTGCGCTGATCCGTTGCGAATCGGCGATTAAGAAATTGAAGCTTGAAGGTGACGAGGGGATGGGGGCTCAGATCGTGGCCAACGTTCTTGATATTCCCTTGCGAGCTATCGCTAACAATGCGGGCGTGGATGGGGCTGTGGTTGTCAATCGTGTGCGTCATCAAAAGAGTGTTAACGAAGGCTACGATGCCAATGCTGATGTGTATACCGATCTCGTCGTTGCTGGCATTATTGATCCAGCGAAGGTAGTGCGGACGGCGCTGCAGAACGCAGCTAGCGTCGCTTCACTGTTGCTGACCACCGAGTCGCTGATCACCGACATTCCAGTAGAAGAGGAAGAAGGTGGTGGTGGCGATCATCATGATCACGGCATGGGTGGCGGTGGCATGGATCCGATGGGTGGCATGGGCGGCATGGGTGGTATGGGCGGCATGATGTAGTCCGTCGCGTTGATTGCTCCGATTTCCGCTGGGGCTCAATGTCTCTTGAGCTCAGCGGCTCTTTAACTGTTATTTGAATTTGCATTCGCAACTGAATCCCTCACAAAATCATAGGAAACTCAAAGCATGGCTAAGTTGAAAATTCGCCCACTCGATGACCGTGTCGTTGTTAAGCCTGAAGAGGCGGAAGAGACCACGGCCGGTGGCATCGTCCTTCCTGGTTCGGCTCAAGAGAAACCACAGCGCGGCACTGTTGTGGCTGTTGGCCCCGGGAAACTGCTCGACAATGGTAATCGTGGGACGCTGTCGGTGGCTGTCGGCGATGTCGTTATTTACGGCAAGTACGGTGGTAGCGACATCGAAGTCGATGGCGACGAAGTTAAGATTCTGCGCGAGAGCGATATCCTCGCCAAAGTGCTGGCGTAATTCACAGCGTTCACTGACAAATCGAATTTTAGTAATAGGGGATCAATAGCGTGGCTAAACAGCTTATGTTTGAGGATCACGCTCGCGCTCGTATGCTGCAAGGCGTCGAGAAGCTGGCGAATGCTGTCGCCGTCACGATGGGGCCAACTGGCCGCAACGTGATCATCGACAAGAGCTTTGGCGGTCCAACGGTTACCAAGGACGGTGTGACTGTAGCCAAGGAAATCGAATTGGAAGATCGTTTCGAAAATATGGGGGCCAAATTGGTTGTGGAAGTAGCTCAGAAGACGAGCGACTTGGCCGGCGATGGCACCACCACCGCGACCGTCCTGGCGCGGGCGATTTTCAAGGAAGGTCTCCGCAATATCGTGGCTGGCAGCAATCCAACGGCCATTCGTCGCGGCATTGAAAAGGCCATCGAAGCGGCTGTAGTGAAGCTGCACGAACTGGGCAAGCCAGTGAGTGATCGTCAACAAGTGGCCCATGTTGGTGCGATCAGTGCCAACAACGACATGAAGATTGGCGAACTGTTGGCCGAAGCGCTGGAGCGCGTCGGTAAAGACGGAGTGATCACTGTCGAAGAAGGGAAGACGGCCGAAACGAATGTCGAGTACGTCGACGGGATGCAGTTCGACAAGGGCTACATCTCCCCTTACTTCATCAATACGCCCAATGACATGTCGTGTACCTTTGAAGACGCATTGGTGCTGTTGTTCGAAAAGAAGATCAGCAACATTCGCGATCTGGTTCCAGTTCTCGAGAAGGCCAGCCAGAGTGGTCGTCCACTGCTGATCATCGCTGAGGATATCGACGCTGAAGCGTTGACACTCTTGGTGGTCAACAAATTGCGTGGCACGCTCAACGTGTGCGCTGTGAAGGCACCTGGATTTGGCGATCGCCGCAAGGCCATGATGGGCGACATCGCTACGCTGACAGGTGGTACGTTCATCAGTGATGACTTGGGTATTCAGCTTGAGAAGCTGTCGCTCGATCAACTCGGTCGCGCCAAGAAGGTGGTGGTCGACAAGAGCAATACGACGATTGTCGAAGGTGGCGGAGATCGCAAGACGATCGATCAACGCGTGGCTCAGATCCGCACGCAGATTGAGCAAACCGACAGCGAGTATGATCGCGAGAAGTTGCAAGAGCGCCTGGCTAAGTTGGCTGGTGGCGTGGCGGTGATTAGTGTTGGTGCTGAAACCGAAGCCGACATGAAGCAGAAGAAGGCACGCGTCGAGGACGCGCTCCACGCCACGCGAGCTGCCATGGAAGAAGGTATTCTTCCCGGCGGTGGTGTCGCGCTGATTCGCTGCTCCGAAGCGGTCGAAGCGTCGATCGCCAAGTGCAAGGGTGACGAGAAGATTGGTGCGGGGATTATCCTGCGTTCGCTCTCTGCCCCGCTGCGTCAGATTGCTGATAACGCTGGTATTGACGGTTCGGTCGTGGCTGACGAAGTTAGGCAAAAGCCAATTTCCACCGGTTATGACGCCAATAAGGGTGTGTATGTCGACATGCTTAAGTCCGGCATTATCGATCCTGTGAAGGTTGTCAGGACTGCCTTGGCAAATGCTGGCAGTATTGCCGGATTGTTGCTGACTACCGAAGCGCTAGTGACGAACTTCGATAAGGAAGACAAGCACAAGCATCGGGCTGAAGGAGCTGTCTCCTAGCGAGCTCGCAATGTTGCCAGTTGGCCGCAGTGGTTCTACTGGCGTGAAACGATTTGAAGGCCGCTCTCGCAAGGGAGTGGCCTTTTGTTCACAAAGCTGGCTGCACGCTAGTTGAACGTGTCAAATTCTAGTTTCTAGGCTCCGCCTGGGAACCCACTGGCTCGCAGGCTCCGCCTGGTAAACCTTGCAGGCGAGGCGGAGCCTCCAGTGCAGTGCGTTCCCAGGCAGAGCCTGGGAACGAGGGTTTTCAAGTTTTTTCGGTGAGCCGAGCGGCGTAAGCCGCCGGGCTCCCGCCGTGCATTGTAAGTGATTTTGCGACTGGATATTCGCCGGGCGGAGCTGGGCAGGAAGACACGTAACCATGGCAACTACCAAACGCTGCTACTACGAAGTCTTGGGAGTCACTAAGACTGCCTCGGGGGCTGAGATGTCGCGTGCCTATCGCAAGCTGGCTATCAAGTACCATCCAGACAGCAATCGCGACGATGAAGATGCGATTGCCAAATTCAAGGAAGCGGCGGAAGCCTACGAAATTCTCAACGACGAACAGAAACGCGCGCGGTACGATCAATATGGTCACGCGGGTGTGGGGAGTGATGGTGCGGGCTTTCAAGAAATGGGAGATATCTTCGAAGCTTTCGGGGATATGTTCGGCGGCACGATTTTTGGCGATATCTTCGGCGGACGTGGACAACGGACGCGCGTGCGACGTGGTGCCGATATTCGCTGCGATGTGACGCTCGATCTAGAAGAAGCTGCCACTGGAACTCGTAAGAAGGTCTCGCTGACTCGTCACGAATTATGCAAGACTTGCCAAGGGAGTGGTGCCGAACCAGGCTCGCAGCCCCAGGTCTGCAATCGTTGTCGTGGCCAGGGGCAAGTAGTTCAGGCCAATGGTATCCTCCGCGTGCAGACGACTTGTCCGCAATGTCGTGGCCGTGGCAAGATCACGACGACTCCCTGCCAAGGCTGCGACGGTTCAGGCGCGTTGCCGCGCGAAGTATTGCTAGAAGTTACCATTCCGGCCGGTGTCGATGATGGTATGCGCGTGCGGTTGGCCGGGGAGGGACAGGCCAGTCCCGATGGTGGACCCGCCGGTGATGCGTACTGTTTCATCAAAGTCCGCTCTCACAAGATGTTTCATCGCGAGGGGAACGACTTGGTGCTGCAAGTGCCGTTGAGTTATTCCCAAGCCGTGCTGGGGACGGAGATCGAGATTCCGACGTTGGGTGGCAGGCATACAATCAGCATCCCCAAGGGAACGCAGAGTGGCGAAGTGTTCCAACTGCGTGGACTAGGAATGCCCGATCCTCGGGGTAATCAACGCGGCAGCCTGCTGGTCCAAACTTTTGTTGAGATACCGAAAAAAGTGGGTACCAAGCAGGAAGAGTTGTTACGCAAATTGGCTGAGTTGGAAGAGGAGCATGTGACGCCGCATCGCAAGTCGTTCTTCGACCGCGTGCTTACCTACTTTCGGCACGCAGACGATCAAGCCGCTAAGCAAAAGTGAGTTATAAATAATGTCCAGCAAAGATCAGAACCAGGAATTAGATAGCAATTCGCGAAGGGAGAGTGGAGCACACCACGTTGACGCCACTTCGCAGGCCTTCGACGCGGCTCTCGATCAAGAGTTAGAGATGGGCGATTTTGGAGGGGCATCCCGCTCCGAAGACTCCGCCGCTTCGCGACTGCTCGAGGCGGAAAGAGAAGTGCTCCGCGCACGGGCTGACCTGGAGAATTTTCGCAAGCGTATGCAACGCGACTCCGATCAGCAATTGAAGTACGCCAACGTGCCGCTGATTCGCGATCTGATCGAAGTGGTCGATAATTTGAATCGCGCAATGGAAGCGGCCAATCAAGATGCTGCCAATGCTTCTGCCCTCCTTGACGGCGTGGGGATGGTGCTCGGTCAATTGGCTACCGTCTTAAATAAGTATGGTTGCAAGCCGATCGCGTCGGTGGGGCGCGAGTTTGATCCCAACGTGCATGAGGCCATTGCCCAGATGTCCAGCGAGGAACATGCCGCTGGCTTAGTTTCGCAAGAGGTCGCGGCCGGATACTTGTTGCACGATCGAGTCGTCCGTCCCAGCAGCGTAATAGTCAGTACCGGCCCGAAGGGCTAAATTTTTAATAGTTCTTTTGTTGCACAACTTTAGGACGCAATGTTAGCTCGATGCGCCAGCGTGTGGGTCAGCTGAATGTCGAATTTGTGATGCGCGACCTCCGACAAAACCGGCGCAGCTCTCGCTGACGTGTCGAGCTGATACTTACACATCATTCGCTGGATGCGTTGCAAATACAACAACGAACCTTAATTCCAATTTAGGGCTTGCACCAGCCAAGCTCTCCTATGTCTGCGGAGCATTATTTAATGCCAACTTACGATTACCAGTGCGATGCGTGCGATCATAAATTCGAATTTTATCAAGGCATCAACGCTGACAAACTGCGGAAATGCCCGGAGTGCGGCAAGCTCAAGTTGCGACGCTTAATTGGTACAGGGGCCGCCATCGTCTTCAAGGGCTCGGGCTTCTATCAAACCGATTACCGTAGTGAGTCCTACAACAAAGCCAAGGCGGCTGACAAGCCGAGCGACAGTGGCGGTTCCAGCGAATCCAAATCGAGCGGCACTACCGGCGGAGAATCGAAATCGAGTGGCTCCAGTTCCGGCGGAGAATCGAAATCGAGTGGCTCCAGTTCCGGCGGTGAGTCTAAGCCGAGTGGTAAGAAAAAGTCAGGCGGCTCGAGCAGCAAGTCGGAATGAACTGGTCGGCACTTTTCGATTCTGAGCGTTCCATTTTTTTGCCGCACATTTTTTTGCCGGAGATTGGTAGCGGATAGACTCGTGCTAATTGAAAACGCGCCGACAAAAAGATGTGCGGCCAAAAGATACGAATGCGAATTCATCCCGGTTTATAAGAAGATTTCGAACAGGCGCTGAAAGACCTTCATGGATCAACAATTGCTCCACCGGCAATTCGACAATGGGCTGGTATTGCTGGGAGAGCATATGCCTTGGCTCCGTTCCGCCGCATTTTCGTTCTTGCTCCCCGCGGGTACCTGTTTCGAACCAACCGGCTTGGATGGGCTCTCCGGGATGTGCAGTGAAATGGTGCAGCGAGGTTGTGGCGACTTAGATAGCCGCGATTTTTTAGAACGCTTGGACGAGTTGGGTGTCGAGCGGGGTAGTTCCATTACTACCAGCCATTCCGGCTTCAGTTGCGCTATGCCAGCCGAAGTGCTAATTACCGTCTTGGGGTTGTACAGTGATCTGGTTCGTATCCCGCATCTTCCCGAAGATCAGATTTCCGATGCGCGGCAACTATGTTTGCAAGAGTTGCGGGCACTTGAAGATGAACCGTCGCATCGCTGTTTTAGCGAACTAAAAAAGTTTCGCTACCCGCTCCCCTTTGGTCGCATCTCGCAAGGTTCCAAGGCCGGTTTAGAGCGAGCTGACATCACCTCCATCCAGGATTTCTTTGGTGCCAACTACAAACCGGCCGGAAGTATTTTAGCGGTCGCTGGCAATTTTGATTGGGAAGAAGTTTGCGCGGCGGTCGAGCGACAATTGGGCGATTGGCATGGAACGCCGACGGTCGATCTCCCCGAGCTTCATTCCAATTACGGCAGTATGCACGTTGATCACGCCACCAATCAAACGCATCTGGCGTTGGCCTATGACTGTGCATCGTATGAAAGCCCCGAGTACTACGAAGCCCGGGCGCTAGTTGGCGTGCTCAGCGATGGTATGAGTTCGCGACTCTTTTCGGAAGTCCGTGAAAAACGTGGCTTGGTCTATTCCGTTTTCGCCACCTGCTTTTCCATGGCGGGGCAGGGGAGTGTGATGTGCTACGCCGGTACGACCACCAATCGCGCCGAGGAGACGCTACAAGTGCTGCTGGAGACGATCCATTCACTAGGTGATGGGATTACAACCGATGAACTGGAGCGACTAAAAAACCGCATCAAGAGTTCCTTGGTGTTTGAACAGGAGTCGTCGGCGGCCCGGAGTAGTCAGATAGCCAGCGATTGGTTTTATTTAGGTCGCGTCCCTGATCGCGCCGAGGTGTGTGCTCGCGTTGATGGTTTAACGTGTGATATTTTGCTCGACCACTTTCGCAAGTACTTGCCCAAGAATTTTTCGTTGGTCACGGTTGGTTCACAATCGTTGGAGTTGCCAGAGGGGACCGCGTGATGGAATTGTTAACGCACAAATCGGGGGCCGGGCCAGAGATTGTCGTATTGCACGACCCTTCTGCCTTCACCGCTTCGTTGGGTTGGTTCGTAAAGACCGGTGCCCGCGACGAATCGCTAGAGATGGCCGGTGTCAGTCACTTTCTGGAGCACATGGTCTTCAAGGGGACCAAGCGCCGCACCGCCGAGGAGGTCAATCGCGAACTCGATCATCTGGGGGCGCAGTCCAACGCCTATACCTCAGAAGACTCGACGGTGTTCTACGCTTCGGTTCTTCCCGAATGTCAAAATCATGCTGTTGACTTGCTCACCGATCTGATGCAACCCACCTTGCGTGAGGAAGACTTTGAGACCGAGCGACAAGTCATCTTGGAGGAGATCGCCATGTACGACGATCAACCTCCCTACGGTGCCTTTGAACGTGTCACTGAGTTGTTCTTTGGCGATCATCCCCTCAGCACGCGCGTGCTGGGGACAACGGAAAGCGTGTCCGATATGTTGGTCACGCAGATGCACGAGTACCATCGCGCGCGGTACACCAGAGAAAACATGTTCCTGGCCGCAAGTGGCAAGATCGACTTTGCGCAGTTGGTCGACTACGTCTCCCAGGCTACCGCCGATTGGCCGTCGAAACCGACTGCTCGTAAGCCGCACCTGCCAACCTTTGGTAGTGGCGAATTGTTGATCGAGCGCGAGTCGACCCATCAACACTACGCTGCGCAATTGTGGCCTGGCGTCGGTTGCAATGCTCCCGAGCGTTACGCACTGCGGTTGCTCTGTTCGGTGCTGGCCGATGAAGGGGGAAGTCGATTGTTTTGGGAGTTGATCGACACGGGGAAGGCCGAAACCGCCACCCTCTGGCCGCAATTCTTTGACGAATGCGGGTGTGTGATCGGCTATTTGTGCTGTGCTCCTGAGGATGCCGAGGAGAACGAAGAGCTCATGCGCACCGTGATGGAACAGACCCTGCGCGAGGGAGTCACCCAAAAAGAAATCGACTTGGCCCGCAATAAGATTGCCAGCAGTTTGATCTTGTCCGATGAGCGCCCCAGTAATCGCCTATTTGCCTTGGGGCAGTCATGGCTCAATCGCCAGAACTATGAACCGTTGGACGTGGTACTTTCGCGCTATGCCGCTGTCACTGCTGACGATATGATGCGCGTCGCTCAGCACACCCTCCTCCGCCCCTGCGCCACGGTGAAAGTAGTCGGACCCGCAGAGTAGTAAGAAAGTCGTTGACCGCTCTGCCGGTCAATCGCTCTTCTACCGCCACGACACGATTCCACTACGGATAGCTCGGAACCGACAGGAATATTTTACGACAGGAAAATTGGCACTTCTCGCTGATCACCACCAAATTCGTATCGCGAAATCAGTAAAAGCTAACTGTTGCTTGCATTTTCGTGCTCGTGCTCGTGCTCGTGCTCGTGCTCGAATTGAATCGAGCACGAGCACCATTTCATTGAGCACGAGCACGATTAACAAAAGAGAATGGTGGTTTCAGCGAGAAGTGTCCGAAAATTGGCCAATATGCTTCATACTTGGCTGTTGTCCGACCTTGGTCGCGATTGGGGTTCCGATGCATGCATGGAATTTTTTAACCTTCCATTTTCTAACCTGCATATTACCGGCTCCAGCCTAGCGACATTGGGTGTAATGTTGATCCAGCTCTATTAAACCGATCCTTTTTCCGCGAGCTGGCGTGCGAATTGCGCGTGCGCTGCGGTCGCCAGGCCAACTCGCAGGGCGCTCAATACGCGTTTGCCGTCGAGGGCAATTAGGGCAGAGGGGTCGAGCCATAAACCGGGGAAGACTTGCGAATGAAAGTAGCCATCGGCCTCAGGTGTCAGCTCTTCGAACTTGCCATCGCGATTGATAAACCAGTAGACCTTCTTTTGACGCAGCGCGACTACTAGATACTCGCATACACCGGCGCGCTGGTAGTCCATTTTCTTGGCATGCAAGTCGATTGATTGACTACTGGAAGCAACTTCGCCGATAAATTCAGGGGGACCCTCCAAGTAGTCATCGAGAGTAAAACGCGTCTGCCCACCTTTATCGGGAACGATGACTAGACACGCGTCGGGCTGAGGTTCACTGTCCGGATTCATTATTGTCGTCGCATTGTCATAAGCTTCGACGCCGGGCGTTTCGTCTTCGTAGCTCCCCATCCAACGCATCAACAGGCTGTGCGATCGACCATGGGATCGCTTGAGTGACGATTGCATGTAGACGACTCCCGCAATCAATTCCGCTTTGACGTGTTCGGGCGCTCGCTCATACAGCGCGTGGAACTCGGGTTGGCTGAGATGGTCACCCGTTTCAAACACCGGCCAGCCTTCCTCACTCGGCGAATCGGCGTCTATGTTGGTTGCTATGGAAGCCAATGGTTTAGACTCTTGTACAGATTAAAATTCTAGGAAGTTCGGGGGCCTCGCGTAGACGACACCGTCGAGGAAGTTCGTGAGCATTGGCAATGTGACGGCAGTTTTGCATCAACAAATATTCTACACTGGCAAGCACTGTTGAAGCTACGCAAGCGTCCAATCGTGCAAGCGATGGGGACACTGCACATTTTAGAAGGGCGTGCAAGCGACGGGGACACTGCACATTTTAGAAGGGTGCGTTCGTCCCCAATAGGTAGGGATAGAGCCAGAAAGGTACTATGTCCCCCAGCGCTACCCCCCACGACACGATTCCACTACGGATAGCTCGGAACCGACAGGAATATTTTACGACAGGAAAATTGGCCAATCTGCGCGGTCATTTTCCTGTCGTAAAATCTTCCTGTCGCTTCAGGGGGGGGGCTCGTAGATTGCCTTCAACCAATCATGAGATATTGTTGCCGGCGCCTCGGAGATTTGATGAGGTCTGGCTGGTAGCGAAGCCCTATGGAACCGATCCTTTTTCCGCGAGCTGGCGTGCGAATTGCGCGTGCGCTGCGGTCGCCAAGCCAACTCGCAGGGCGCTCAATACGCGTTTGCCGTCGAGGGCAATTAGGGCAGAGCGAGCAGCATACGGGGACACAGCCCGCCAAAGGGCTAGTACTTTACCTCCGGCGAAAGCCAAGCGATGGGATATCAAGGTGGGACACACCAAAGGGGACACACCAAAGGGGACACAGCAAAGGGGACACAGCACTTTGCTGGGTGGTTTAACTGCAGCCAGTAGGACTGGGGAGACACCAAGGGGACACAGACACCAAGGGGACACAGCACTTTGCCGGGTGGTTTAACTGCAGCCAGTAGGACTGGTGGCTCGCGCTGACTTTACCCCTTCCCTGGGGTTGATGCACCGCCCCGCTGGCGCGCTGTGTCCCCGCTTCGCTTCCCTGGCGCGCTGTGTCCCCGCTTCGCTTTTCATAGCATCATCGCCGAGATTTCCCGATAGCGTGACAGACTTAGAGACTTTGGAGTGAACAATGTTTCGATGATTCCCACTGGGTTTTCTACCGCCACTGACAGCCACGACAAGATTCCAGTACGGATAGCTCGAAACCGACAAGAAGATTTTACGACAGGAAAATTGTCCAATTTCTGTAGTCATTTCCTGTTATTGAATCTTCCTGTCGCTTCAGTGGATGGGAATCGAAGGGGGATACTAGCCGCCGACGGGCAAGAGCATTACTTCCTGCGGAAGGGTATGGTCGGCCCATGCTTATGGCCTGAATGGGTGCTCATCGAACCATCAATACGCGACTAATGGCGTTATGGAGTAGAATGGAGGTAGCTGAAAGAAATTAGTAACGGTCGAAGAAATTATGCCACGGAAGATCCGCCAACTGATTAAAGAGCTAAAGGCTGCCGGATTCCAGGAAATACCCGGCGGCAAGGGGTCTCATTGCAAGTTAATACACGCGCGGTATGCGGGTGCAGTCACGCTCAGTGGACAAGCCGGTGACGACGCCAAGCCGTATCAAGAGAAACAGGTCCAACAGGCCATCGACAAGGTTCAAGATGAAAACGAGTGACCGATATCACAAATGGGTCGAATGGAGTGAGGAGGATCAGGCGTACCTCGGCAAGTGCCCGGATCTTATCACTGGTATCCACGGAGACGATCCGCGCCAGGTGTATGCCGAGTTGTGCGACGTGGTCGATGAAGTTGTCCGCCAATTCGAATCTACAGCCCGCCCCCTCCCCCCGAGTCGTACCCGACCGATGCAAGAGGTCAATTAACTGCAGCCAGTAGGACTGGTGGCTCGTGCTGACTTTACCCCTTCCCTGGGGTTGATGCACCGCCCCGCTGGCGCATTGTCCCCGCTTCGCTTTACCTTGGCGGATGGCTCGAAAACGACAGGAATATTTTACGACAGGAAAATTAGAGAATCCGTCCAGTCATTTTCCTGTTATTAAATCTTCCTGTCGCCTCAGGGGATGTGGACTCGCAGATCGTCGGCCCAGGCCGATGGCTGTAACGGGGGCTCATCAAACCACCCTGCAAAGAGGTCTGTCCCTTCGGGCCTCTTCGGGCCTCCGCTAACCAGATGGCGTGCAGTCTCGCCATGGGGTAAGCGACTGTGGAGGGTTCTGCTGGCCTTGAATTCAATGGGCACTGTGCGAATAATGGTGAAAGCAATGGACCCGTGATACCCTGGAAATAAGATGTCAAAATGACACCGGACAATCAGCCGGAAATACATACTCGCCCACCCAACGAGCAAACCAACAACCCGCTGCACGGCGTGAAACTGGCTGACATTCTGGAAACCCTGGTCGAGGAGTACGGCTGGCAGGAGCTGGGCGAACGTATCAATATTCGTTGCTTCACCAGTGAACCATCGATCAAGTCCAGTCTGAAATTCCTGCGGCAAACAGAGTGGGCGCGAGACAAAGTCGAACGTTTGTACCTGAGTTCCATTCGACGATGGCCGAACAAATAAGGTCTGCTCACTGGGCTGCGCATCTGGTGTTCGCTTCGCTGCATTCTGGTATGATATCAATTGCGGACAACTGGCTGGGACAGTCCTGGACAGGTAAGCGCTGCAGCAAAAGTTTTAAATTGGATGGATCATGGCTGAAGGTACTATTAAGCGGCTCACCGACAAAGGTTTCGGATTTATTGATGTCGGCAGCGGCAAGGATTTGTTCTTCCACTCGTCAAGCGTCGTTGGCGTGAGTTACGACGAACTCCGCGAAGGGCAAGAAGTTACGTTTAAAGAAGCACGCACAGAAAAGGGCCCCTGCGCCGAAAACGTCCAAGTGGCACAATAATCTGCCCGTTTTTCGTTCAAATTCCAGTCCATTCGAATCGGAGAAATAGACATGGCTGACAACGGCGGAAAAAAGGATAAGGGAAAGAAAGAGCAGCAAAAAAAACCTAAGCTCAATCCCAAAGAAAAGCGCAAAGCGAAAATGGATAAGAAGGCTAAGGGTAGCAGCTAGCGGAACTTGCCGCATTGCGGTGCGTCCGCTTACGAACTGAAGCCGGCAGCGGCAATCCCCCTGCCGGCCAGTTCCCATTCCGTGAGCGGTTCGCTATTGCGCTCCAGGTGGAAGATGCTGGAGAAGATATCGGATGATCAGCATTCTAACGTGCACCGCTGTCCCGTTGCCTTCGCGTAGACCGTGATCACGATTGGGATAAACCATGTAATCGAACGGCTTGCCGAGTTCTATTAGCCGATCAACTAGCCCTTCGATGATCTGAATGTGCGTATTCGTTTCACCCGAGCCGGTAATCATCAGCAGTTTGCCTTGTAGGCCATCCGCATAGTTGATCGCGGCCGCGCGTTGATATCCGTCGGGATTCACCTCCCGGGTGCGCATGTAGATTTCTTGAAACCAAGCGTTGTAGAGATGCGGTTGCGGCTTAGGGACAACCGCAATGCCGACGTGATACGAATCGGGCTTGCGAAACATTGCGTTGAGCGTGTTCGAACCGCCACCGCTCCAACCCCAGATTCCGACGCGCGACAGATCCACGTACGGACGCATCCTCCCCAACTCCTTTAGCCCCGCCTCTTGCTCGTCTGTGGAAAGCGGTCCCAGGCTGCCGAAGATCGACCGCCGCCAGGCCGCTCCCTTAGGCGCGGGCGTGCCACGGTTGTCGATCGACACTACCAAGTATCCCAGATCCGCGACGACACGATGAAAGTCAATCTGGGCTGCTCCCCATTCATTCAACACTGTCTGCGCGTGAGGCTCGCCGTACACATAAATGAAAACCGGGTACTTCTTCGATTCATCAAAGTCCTTCGGCTTGATCATCCAAGCGTCCATGGAGACGCCGTTGCCAATATCAAGCGTCAGGAACTCCGTCGGATGCGATATGACTTCCTGCATCTTCGCGCGGAGTGGGCTGTTGTCTTCGATTACTCGAACCACCCGGTGTCCGGAAAGCTCGACAAGCTCAATGCGCGGCGGAGAATCGAGAGTAGAAAAAGTATGAAAGGCCCATTTGGCATCGGGCGAGAAATCGTACACGTGCGTGCCGGGTTGGTCCGCCGGTGTGATTCGCTCCAGCTTACCCGATCCGTCAAGCGGCACACGGTACAGATACTTCTGAGTTGCGTTGTCGGGCGAGGCATAGAAATAATACCAGCCGCTGTTTTCATCGATCACGGCTTCATCGATCGCGGCTTCATCGATAACTGCGCGATCAATGATGTCGTATTCACCGGGCGTTAGTACCGCCAGCTCCTCCCCTTCGCGTGAGTACAGGGTTGCATGCCGCCAACCATCTTTCTCGCTGACCACGACGAACGCTTGACCGCCCCGAATCCAACTCAACCCAGAATTCTTTCCTTGACTCGACTCAGCCCAAGCAGCGTTCGATTCACGAAAGATCTCTCTCACGTCACCACTATTGGTATTCGCGAGTAGAAAAACACGTTGATCGCGGAAGCGACTAAATTTTTCGACGAGCACTTCTTCCGAGTTTCCTGCCCATTCAACTTGTCCTAGATAGAATCCTTCTTCCGGCGATTCGATGGGCAACCAGTGCAGGTTTCGCCCGTCGGATTCGACCACACCAACGCGAAGTTTTGCGATTTCTTCGCCGACTCTCGCAAACCGGTTTTTCTGCACCCCTGGATACGAAGGGTCATCGGGGACCAAGACCGGTCGCTGTCGTACGTTGGTTGCATCGGACTCTACAAATGCGACTCGGTTCCCATCGGGACTCAAAACCGGATCGCGATACTGCACATCGCGCTCAGGCGATCGCTGGGTCAATTGCGTAAGTTGACCACTCTCAAGATCCCGCACGAAGAGATTTCGATCTTGAAACTCGATCTTACGCCTGGGCTGCTTTTCTTTTTCAGATATCGATGCGATCCGTTCGCCGGTACGAACATTGTACGTAGCCCTGGTCATCGTGTCCGTATTTGGATCACGTTCTTGGAGCGTGTAGCCTGAACTATCGGGAAGCCATTCCGCTTGGAACGGCTGAGGACGAAACTCATTTCCTTCGTAGATCGCTTTGAGTCGCAACTCTGTTTCTGTAGATAAATCGTGCGCGGTTTGCGCCTGAACAGGGCAGAATCCTATCGCCAGAAGAACCACGATTGAAATGTTGATGAAGTGCAGTTGCATGTTTGGGTGCACGGTTTGTTAAAGTCGATCGGATAGAAACCGCAGTCTGGTCGGTTGACTCGGCTATTTGTTTCGCCGTTTCACAGTTGGGTTATCTTCTGCCGGAACGATATTGCAGGTCGGTGGTTCGCCATCGAAATGTAGTACGACTCTGCCTGTGTGGAGTTGGAGCAGTACTGTCTCGATCCTTAGTTCGATCGAAGAATGGTCCGTTCCGTCGCGGGTGACAAACTCCTCCACGATAGCTCTCAGAGCTTCAGAGGAGAGCAGCGTGTGGGGAATGTGCATCCGGTCAGTGTACTCCGACATCACGAAATTGACCACGCCTGCATGTTGACCCAGCTGGTTTGATGCCCCAACTTGAATATGATACATCCCCATGCAGCTCTATGTCCCCCATGCAGCTCTATGTCCCCCATACAGCTCTATGTCCCCACACAGCTCCATACAGCTAATTCACCACCGCGAGTATGCTCGTTCCCAGGCTCCTGCCTGGGAATGCACTGTCTTGGAGGCTCCGCCTCCCGCGTCGACCTGGCGACCTAGACGCGAACCCAAGCAGAGCTTGGCAACAGATGGTGGAGTTCAGCCAGAAATCTTTTTTTGGGTTTCTTGAGTGATAACTCCGGTGAGCAGACACTCTAGTGGTGGAGGATTATTTCTTGGACTTGACCGACGCCATCAACCGATTTCGCGGACCACTCGTAGGGCTCATTGCCTCGTGGGGAGTAACGCATGTCGACGCGTCGGAACTTGCTCAGGACAGTTTTGTTGATGCTTATTTGAATCGGAATAGCTGTCGGGGGGACTGGCAGGAACCTGAAGTTTTCGGTCGTTGGCTGCGCGGTGTGGCGAGAAACAACTTTCGCAATTGGCTGCGGTCTCGCCAACGTCGCGAACAGCGAATTGTCTCGATCGATACTGCAACTCTCGAACGGACCGTTGAGGCGCCACTCGTTGCGAAGGATCAGCGCGTGGTCGAGCTGCGGATTGCGATCGACAAACTGCCGACCAAGCAACGTCAAGTCGTCTTGATGCACTATCTAGAGGAGACGAGTGTGAACGACGTCGCAGCCCTCCTGTCCGTGACGGCAAAAACTGTTGAAGGTCGACTGTACCAAGCCAGACTCGCGCTGAGGCGAATGATGGACGAACCCTCAGCAACGACTATTGGAAAGGGACCGGTGCTATGACCGAAAAACACTCAAAAAAATTGGTCGACGAAGCCGATCTACGGGCTGCACTTCAACCCTTGCGGCCAGATCCTGACAGTTTCGTAGCAGGCATTCGGCAACGCATTCAAGAAGCCGAAATCAGATTGTGCAAAGACGGGGATTCCAAAGACACGCGATTGGATCGTTCGGACTGGCTCCGAGTGGCTGCAGTCGTGATTCCATTGCCTCTGCTTAGTAAGGGAGGGGGTGGGGGCTTGGTCAAGTTATCGCTTGGACAAATATCGCTGGGTAAGAAGATCGTTGCCGTTGCTGCACTTCCCGCAATAGGATTGCTGCTAATGGTAACGGCAACGATCTGGGCGATCATAAAGATCCGTCGGGCTCAGCATGGACAATCCGCTGGCGAGATGGACGCGCTGAAAGTGGGTGAAATTACGGCCGGTTGGTGGCGACAGTTCGGAGTTTTGGTGGCGAGTATGTCTGGCGTATTGCTGTTGTTGATGCTCACCGGTTACACAATTCCCGTTTTCATAATCTTCCTGGTTTCAGGAATCACGATGGTCTCTTTGATTACCAGGCTTGGGAAAGAACGGCTCGTCGACCGCAACACGATTGCCGCAACATTGTGTCCGGGATTGTTGATACTGGTGCAACTCACACACATGACGACGATGTTCAACCATGGCTTCCCGTTTCTGGATCAAATGCTGATACCTGCTGTGTTGGTACTAGGCGGATTGGCAATGATGGTCATGAGTGACCCCTCAGGAGGACTTATGAATCGTTCCACTATCTTGCTATTCAAATCGTTTCTCGGCGTATTCCTATTGCTGATGGCCGGTTGGTACTCCAGTTCGCTCTGGAATCCAGTTTCAACGCAAGATCTGAAAACGCACGTGGAATCCTTCGATCATGCGAGATTTTCCTCGGCGAGTTGGCGGCAGTGGCAAGTGCCAGTCGAATGGCTGCGTGATTCAAAGTTGCAACTGAATCTGTTCAAGCCACATGCGTTATTAAAAGCGGAACTCGCGCAAGTCAAGCCGAACCAAACGATCTTGTGTTACGCGATCGAGGCTGGTTTGTTTCAGCCGCAAGATCTGGAGCAGATACACGAGTTGGTTGAGTCGCAGAATCGCATGTTTAGCGATTACGACCGTGGAAAACCTTTCATTTCGGTCGATACCTTAACACGTTTTACGATTCACGCCTTAGTTTTGCGTGATGAACTGAGCGACTTTGAGCGAGATTGTCTCGGCGCGCGATTGGCGGTCACGATGGAAAGTCTAAGGACGAAGTCCTACGGAAATATTTTGGAAGAGCAGTTGGCGATCACTAAGCTTGCACTATTGATCGATCGGCCCCTGGATATCCAGTTGCATCGCGACTTTGTTCACGAGACGCTGGTCAGTTACCAGCGTCTTAGCACTCGCTTTGGGCAACATCCCGGTGGCTTCACCTTTAGTGCCAAACTGAACTCCAGCGATGAGCAGGCAACGGTTGATGCGATTGAATTGATGCAGATCTACGGTGTGCCCGATGATGTGCAGATTGACGCGCTACGTTCCTACCTGCGTCCGAACTACAATGAAAAGTGGTCTCGATTACTCAGCCGGGCCTGTATTCGCGAGGCGAGCTTGCAACGATTGGAGAGTTTGCCTGAAGTTCGATCAATCACTTGGCTGGACTACTTTCGTTACGAGCAAAATCTGATGATGACAATTCTGTTCACACTCGTTTGCGTTTTTGCGACGCTTGGCGCGGCACAGTTGAGCAGCGGGTCAACATCCTGATAGTCTCTCTCCTTCTGTATTTGTATTAATGGCGTTCATGCAATTCATCCCGAGAGTATTTCAGGCCACCAGAGCTGATTGGACGCTCCTGATACTTCGATGTTTCCCGAATCCGATGTTGCGACTGGGTTTTCACCTGTAATTGCCTCAAGTGCTCTGTCGAACCCTCAAGAACTACCCTAAGTTAACTCCGTCGCCGGTCCGCTGAACTTGGATCATTCTGCCACCATCATTCTGTCAACTTTGCAGCTCATGGCAGCATTGTGTTGGGCCTCCCAGCGTTGAAAGCGAAAGGGCCTGGGGACATAGCACCTTGATGGCTCAAACCCAGCCTATTGGGGTACGTACGCGCTCTTCTTAAAAGTGCAGTGTCCCAATCACTCACTCTGGGACCCTGGGCTCGACCCGCCCCCTCCTCTGGCCGAGGTGTACTCGACCACTGGCAAGCAGTGTCCCCGTACACCTCCCCCACTTCTTAAATGTGCAGTGGCCCCATCACTTCGGAAACGTTGCCTTAGTCTTTTGAGACTCGATGCGACTGGAAGAAATCAGCGATGTCTTGCTTCGAAACTTTGCTTGCTGTTGTGTCGAGCACAATTTGCACGAGTTCTTCATCGGTTGCTTCAATCGCAATATTATTGATTTCCAAAAAGACCAACGTTGCTTCCAGGCCGACCCGCTTGTTGCCATCGACAAAGGGATGATTCATCACCAAGTGGAACAGATAAGCGGCTGCCATCTCAAACGGAAAAGCGTGGAGATAGTTGCCGCCAAAGGATGTTTGGGGTTGCGCGATCGCAGACTCAAGCAAGCCAACATCTCGAAGACCATCATCACCGCCGTAAGTTTGAATTTGACATGCGTGTGACTCCAATACTTCGTCGATCGCTAAGAACAAAACTTCGGTGGCCATTTATTCGGCCAATTTCTTAAATGCCTTGGTGTGTTTCTCGTTGACCGTTGTGCGAGCCGCTCGAACGCGAGACTTCTTCTCTGCTTCGCAGTGGGGAGAGATCGTAATGGTCTGCCCATCCGTAGTGAGTTCGACCTGTGATTCAGGATTGATCTTCAAAAGATCCAAAATTGGTCGATCGATCACGATTGCCCAGCTATTGCCATGCTTGACTAGTTTCTTAATCACACTTGTCTCACCCAAAAGGCCTAATGAAGTATTACCATTGTGGTAACCCTGTTCGATTGCGTCAAGGTTACCTAGCCGTCCGACGAGGTGCTTCAGCAATGGCACCTCGTAGCGAAGCACTAAGTGACGAGATTTCTCTGGGTGGCCATTCAGGCAGAGTCGTACACACTCGTCGTCAGTACTGCACATCACCACCTCTAAAAAGACTGTTGTAAACGGATTCCGGTCTCCATTTTAATAGTGACAGTAAATGCCTGTTTGCTGCAGGATAATCCGAAAATGGATTGAATTAAGTTGCATTCTCACTCCACTACAACATGAGGGCTTGACCATCGAGCTGGCTAGTCAAGTTTTGGCTCCCTCGAACGTCGAAACGCAACTTGCTAAGCAGCAGAGGTTAGCAGACCGGTGCACTTTCGACCTGAAGCTACGACTCATCGGAGTGAAACGCCGACGCTATCGCTAGCTCATAGCATTTCGTCTGAACCTCCGATAAGTAGGCGCTTTGTGCGGTCCGTACAAGACGGAGGTGTCCATAGCGAGTGCTTCATCTTTTTGCCGCACATTTTTTTGTCGTAAATTGGCGGCGGCTGATGTGGAGGCGACCGCTGAATCGTTTGCATACGAGATCGATCCCGACGAAGTCCGCCGCCTTCAATTGGCACCACCCTACAGCGTGGAACGCACTCCAATTCAAGCCATTACGCCTGCATGCAGTCTTGCTTCATTTCGTGTAAAATATGTTTGAAATTCAGCAGAAAGAAAAGCGAGGGAAAACCCATGGTGTCCGTAAATCCTGAAGATCTGCCAGAGGTTGTCGCCAGCGTCACTCGCTGGCCCATTCGCGATCGCATCAAACTGGCTCAACAGATTTTGCAAACTGTAGAGGATAGTACCACCGTTCACCGGACTCCGGTCGGGCAACGAATGACTGCGGAGGGTATTGCCAACATGGTTGGCTTCACGGGCACGCCGCCCACCGACGAGGAATGCGACGCCATTATTGAAGAGCATCGAATTCGGAAGTACGGCGGATGAAAGTTTTGTTGGATCTGAATATCGTCATCGACGTCGCGCTGAAACGGGTGCCATTTGCGTCGGAGTCCGCAGCGGTATGGAAGGCCCACACCGAAGGCAAATTCGATGGCACTCTGGCAGCGACCGAGATCACGAATCTTTTCTACATCCTTCGCCGACTGGTCGATGAAGCAACTGCTCGCTTAGCGGTGGATCGTTGCCTTCACGACTTCGTCGTCGTGTCAGTTGGCCACGCTGAGCTTGAATCGGCGGCGACGATGCTAGGCAACGATTTCGAAGACAACGTGATCATCGCCTGCGCCGAATCGGTATCCGCCGATTACATCGTCACGCGCGACACGACTGGATTTAGCCACAGCCCCGTTCCGTCGCTCTCCCCAGCGGACCTGTTGGTCAGGCTTGGTATATGAATAGTAGGTGCCAACTAGCTTATCCAGGCTGCGCTGTTGGCTGGTTCTTAGTTACAAAGGGAAACTATTGGGACATAGCACCTTGATGGCTCAACCCCAACCCATTGGGTTACGTACGCGCTCTTCTTAAAAGTGCAGTGTCCCAATCACTCACTCTGGGATCCTGGGCTCGACCCGCCCCCTCCTCTGGCGGAGGTGTACTGACCACTGGCAAGCAGTGTCCCCGTACACCTCCCATGCTTGACTAGTTTCTTAATCATACTTGTCTCACCCAAAAGGCCTAATGAAGTATCACCATTGTGGTAACCCTGTTCGATTGCGTCAAGGTTATCGATGGCAGCGATAAGCATCAAATCCTCCCGCTAGTGACTTCCCTTGGATCTTTCTGCCACCATCATTCTGCCAAGCTCGCAGCTCATGGCTAACTGGGGCCATCAGTCTCATTCAGGTGGTTGGGTGCCCTACTCCCAACGAACCTTCCGCTACGGTTCAACTTGCAATGGCAGGTCGTCGGCCGCCATGCTTTTCACACTAAGATCACCATAAACGACGTTGAATTTCTGAGAGCCTTTCGGTCTGTACCAGCATACAATCCTTTCCCCATCGCCCAGCTTGACTCCTTTTCCAATGTACATCCAGCTACCCTCAACGATATTAGCTTCCATGAATTCGTAAGTCGGTCCGGGGCCCCCGAGGGACATCTGCATGTATTTGTCAATGGTCTCCACTAATCGGTTTTCGACGGGTGTCCGTTCCTCTTTTGATTTCGCCTGCACCTGCTTAAGCCTAGTCTGCTCTGCTCCGTAATCAAATTGCGGCATTCGATCCGGGAAGGTGTTGTCAGTGTATGCGGCCACCATGCCGAGAAACTCAATCACCTCTTTTTCTGTGACCTTAACAGCGTGTTCCACCTGCAATGTATACCCTTCTGGCACATCAAAACTGAAAAGTGAGTCATCCAGCTCCACACCGAATCTGATGTCATATTTCAGGAAACCAGATCTTCCCTGGTTGGACGCAGGTTTTTTATCGTAAACTTTATCGGGGTCAAGAATGTTCACCCCTGGAACCTGGTGCGCGACCAAATGTTTAGTCTCCGCGTCAATCCAAAAGTCATAGCTCACGTTTTCATTAGTCCTTTCGAACCAGAATTCGTGCCGAAATCCATTTGCCTTGCTCCCTGCAATCTCTTTCTCTCCCAGCCACTCAAGGTTATCGCTTCTAAGATACTCCATTACATCTGTAAAAAGTCCGCTCGCGGGCAAGTCGGGTTGGGATAGATGAAATAGGGTCGCCTTCTTTTCTGTGGGACTTAGTCGGAGCCTTTTTAGTCCAATTGAATCTTTGATCTCAATCGATGTCACCCGTCCATTTTCGTCGCGAGTTACATCACGATAAAGACCGGGAGCTTTGTAAGCATACTCACGCGTTTGATGTTCGATGTGGTCGTTGATGCGCGTCTGCCCTGCGGTGTCATCGCGAATTCGCCTTTGGTAGAACTTCTGCTTCCAGGTTGCAGTGTTCGCCCGTTCGATCTGCTTAACAGCTTCCGGAACATCGGCGTATACAGTGCCGCCACCGACAGCAGAGACGAGATACGCAATTCCGGCGCACGCGGTGGCCAGCAAGCTAGCTGCGACGGCGAATTTCACGAATCGGACCATTGGGAGTCTCCGTAGTTGGCGAGATTGTTGTTGAAGAATCTGATCCATGACGGCTGTGCTCATCGAAAAGGTAGACATCTCTTTGCCGTCTTGCGTTAGGCGATCAATAGTCTGTCGCGTTTCTTCTAGTGAGGTCGGGCATGTGCTACAATCGGCGATGTGTTTTTCGAACTCGCCTACTAGCTCATCGTTCAAGAGGCCTTCGATGTAGGACGCAAATAGATCTTCGCATTGCAGGCAATTCATAGCTCCACCTCCGGATTCTGTTCGTTAGCAGTAGGCTTTCTCAGAGACTTGCGCAGCAGCGAGTACGCCCGCGAAAGCTGGCTCGTCACTGTTCCTAATGACACGTTCAAACTACGACTGATATCAGCACACGACTGGTCGCCGTAATACCGCAGCAAAACTACTTGCTTGTACAAGTCGGGCAATTCGCTAACTGCCTGGGCCAGTTCCTGGTCTGGGAAGTAGCTCTGATCGTCACGGGCGTCGGTTTTGTCAGCCACAGTCTCAATATCTATTGCACCATCTATTGATTTGACACGACGTTGATTCTTACGATGGCTTTCCATTGCAACTAGGTTTGCGATGCCCAGAAGCCATGCGTAGAACGATTCCGTTTTCTTGAGGGCGTGCAGGTTAAAATAGGCGCGGACCATGGTTTCCTGCGCGGCTTCCGCCGCGTCGACTTCGTTACCGAGCCGTCCGACCAGGTGCTTCAGCAATGGCACCTCGTAGCGAAGCACTAAGTGACGAAATTTCTCTGGGTGGCCATTCAGGCAGAGTCGTACACATTCGTCGTCAGTACTGCACATTACCACCTCTAGAAAAGGCTGTTGAAAACGGATTCCGGTCTCCATTCTAATAGTGACAGTAAATGCCTGTTTGCTGCAAGGTAATCCGAAAGTGGATCAAATTAAGTTGCATTTCAACTGCACTACAAGATGAGGGTTTGACCATCGGGCTGGCTAGGCGCTTTGTGCGGTCCGTACAGGACGGAGGTGTCCATAGCGAGTGCTTCATCTTTTTGCCGCACATTTTTTTGTCGTAAAATGGCAACGACTGATGTGGAGGCGACCGCTGAATCGTTTGCATACGAGATCGATCCCAACGAAGTTTGCTGCCTTCAATTGGCACTACCCTACAGCGTGGAACGCACTCCAGTTCAAGCCATTGCCCTCCCCGTCGCTGAGGCTCCGACCCTCCCTACCGAAGGTCGCGTCACAAAGACGCAACTTTCGGTGGGAGGATGACTTACGTTGGGCCTTATTGAGGTGAAAGCCCTGGGAGCCTGGGGATATAGCACCATGATGGCTCACTTGCTTCTTTTGATATTCTGAACAGGAGAGAACAGGGAGCCTGTGCTGGCGTGTGGATGATCATCCCCCACCTCGCCGCTTGCTCTGTCACCTCCGTTTTTCTCCTGTTCAAAAGATCCTAAACGCTGTGTCCCCCCTGCATCTTTTCGTCTGGTGTCGAGCTAAAGAGTTTGGCAAAAGAATGAAGCTTCTCAGGAATGCATATGAATTGCATTTTCTAACCTACCATTTTCTAACCTTCAATTTCTCAAAAAATACACTTGACCTACCTACCATGCGTCGGTAAGGATGCCTGCGGGCGGTAGGCAAACAGAAGAGGATTGGGAGATGCAGAGCATGACGAAACTGGACACCACGCCGCGTACATTTCTTACCTTTTCTGACAAATAAGTTTGCCAGCGAACTGCCTGAATTTGATCCTGTAACTGTGCATGGTCAGCAAGACCGTTGTCAAACAGATCTCAAGGGACATTATCGACTGGTTGGATTGCCTGGTCCAGCAATTGCGGCCCCAACGCTCCATAGCTACAATGAGCGGGGGGAGTCTTTCATGGGTATTGAAGCGTTGGTTGATAGCATGTCGCGATCCGAACAGATTGCTGCACTTCAAATTATTTGGGAGCGGTTAAACGCATCGCCTGGTACGACGGAGCCGCCGGATTGGCACGGCGATGTACTGGCTGATCGCCGTCGGTCGCTTGAGGATGGAACGGCAGAACTCGTCGACTGGGCAGACGTGAAAATGCGACTTCGGGAGCGCCACGGTTGAAAATTCGCCTCCATGAGCAGGCAGAGCATGACCTTACGGCCAGTTCCGATTTCTACGAATCACGAGAGGCCGGAATTGGCGCGTACTTTAGCGACAGCCTCTCTTCCGACATCGAATCGCTGAAGATCTACGGCGGTAGCCATGCGTGTGACCGAGACTGAAAAGTCTGCCATTTTCAGCGGAGTGGGCACTGCCAATTTGGTCGTTTGAGGGAGTGGTTTTGTACAGGGACGTAGGGCTAGCACAGCTCGTCGCAAGTGTTTTTGCGGAGTTTGTGATGTGCCGAATTGTTGCTTGAGCTGGCGCTGAAGTGTGCTAGAAGTACGAAGTGTTGACGCGTTGGGCGGGCATCGCTTCGTTTCGCTGCGGACGTGCGGTTTTCTCGCCACGGGTTATGCTGATCTTGGTTAAGCAACGGGATATGGCTGGCGACGTTTGGTCGCTCAAGGCGCATAGTGCCTGAAGCTCAGAGCGAGACGCAAGATGGGTGACGAAGAATACCAGCGGCCCGCGGCTTCGCGTCAATGTATCGACGCGAAGAGCGAGCTGGGTGTGGAGTTAGATGCTGCACAAGCGTGTTCAGTGCGTTGGTGCACACTTTGAGCGCGGCTGCTAGCGGGCTGTGTTATTCTTTAGGACCGTCTTTGGTTCGATAGCTTTCTCCTTGAATGACGATCGCCTCCCCGTGATGCATCAGCCGGTCGATCATGGCGGTAGCCAGAGTGTTATCGACG
>JBGSJT010000262.1:0-7814 GCA_041741715.1 Pirellulaceae bacterium
CCGCGCCTTAATGGTTGAACAAAAATTCTTTGCTATTGAGGATGGCCCAGACTAAATCTTCGTAGGCTTGTCGTGGCTGGTCGACTTTATCGCCGATGTACTGCGCTGCGATATCGATTTCCTTATCGGTCGGCGGGCGACTGAGGGCGGCCAAATACAACTGCTCAATCTTCTGTTCGACACTGTCAGAGCTAACAGCCATACTCGCTGCCAATCCACTGTCGCTCGAAAGCTTGGCTTGGATCTCCTTTGAATTGAGCAGATGCAGGCTCTGGGCTAGGGTGGCTTCCTGCGAGCGTTCGCATTCACAAGCGGTGGTCGCATCGGGCTTGCCAAACACGTCCAAAAAATAGGAAGGAAAGTTGTTGTCTGGTAAGCTCACCGCGCGCGTCTGAAGAGGGACTCCAGCAAAATCTGTGTGGGTCAACAGAACTTGGTCGACCGCGTCGAGTAGCACTTCGGCCTGCAGACGTTTGGGGTAGTAGCGCGCGTAGCTGTGATCGCGTAGATTGTGTTGGTTGGCGTCCGAGCTGAGACGATACGTGGTCGAAGTGCAAATCAGCCGCATCAAACTTCGCAGATCATAGTTGTTGTCAATAAAGTGCTTCGACAATCCATCAAGCAATTCCGGATTGGTGGCTGGGTTGGTGACGCGCATGTCGTCCTCGGGCTCGACCAACCCCACCGCAAAAAAATGTTTCCAATAGCGATTCACCAGCGCCCGGGCAAAGAAGGGATTGTCGGGAGCGACCATCCACTCGACGAGTTCCCGACGCGGATCTACCGTAGCAGGGATCGCCTGCGGTGTGGCGTCTAGCCCAGCGGGTAACAGGTCTTCGCCTGATTTGGGATGTTTGGCGGAAGCGGAGGTGCCGCGCGAGACAAAACGTGGCTGTTCGGGAGTCGCTCCGTCGCGACGGGTGACCGTCGAAAAGAAGGCTGCCATGTGGACGTAGTCGGCTTGGCTCCACTTTTCGAACGGATGGTGATGGCAGCGCGCGCATTGCAGTCGTTGCCCCAAGAACAACTGTGCAGCGTCCTCGACTCGCGCCTCAGTCGATGAGACTTCGCGCAGCCAAGCCACTGCGGGATTGGTGTCCACCGAACCTGATGCGGTCAACAATTCGCCCACTAATTGATCGTAGGGTTTGTTGTTATAAAAGCTGTCGCGGAGCCAATTGAAAAAAATAAAGGTGCCAAATTGTTCTGCGGGAGACGAACGCCGATTGCGCAGGATCACGCTCCATTTTTTGGCAAAGAACTCAGCGTGATCGAAACTGGCTAACAAGCGATCGACGGTCGCGGGGAACTTATCGGGTGATTGATCCGCAAGGAAGGCATGAGATTCTTCGGCAGTTGGCAGGCGACCGCACAAATCAAGGGTCACGCGGCGAACGAAGGTCGCATCGTCACACTGCGGTGATGGCGGAATCCCGAGAGCTTTTAGTTTGCCAAAGACCAACTCATCAATCACATTTTGTGACTCTGGCCAAACGTCAATTGGAATTCCCAAAGGAATGCTGGCGCGAAACACAGCGACTTGGCCTTGATAACGCGCCATGACGGCTACGTCTCCAGGTCGGTCGGTGAAAGTGACCAGCCCTTGTGAATTGACCTCCGCCAAGTCGGTATTGTTCGATTCGTATTGGGCGGTGCGCGTAATGTCTTCATAGCTGCCATCGGAATAGGTGGCGATAACAGAAAGTTGTTGTGCAGCGTCGCGTTCAACTTGGAGTTGTTCCGGGAGTACTGTGATTCGTGCGACTCGCAAGTTTGCGTCGTCGCCATAGGTTAGGCCACTGGCAATCCAACGTTCGAGCAGCCGATATTCGTGGGAATCGGGTTCCAGTCGTTGGCCGCCACCATGCGGCGATTGATTGGTCGCCTTGCGGAGTAACAAGCTTTGAGACGGGAGGCCAGGGAAGACTCGACGCCCACGCGATTCGTGAACTAAATGGATAAAGTCTTCGCGCGGCTCGAAGCCGAGCAGCGATAGCTTGAAACCAGCTTGCCCCGCCCCCTTGCCATGACATCCTCCACCGTTGCAACCTAGCTTGGTGAAAATGGGGACGACTTGATTGGGGAAGTTGACCGGTTGCACTGTCTCCATACCAGAGACTTCGAAACTAAGCGGAGACGTCTGCTGGCCATCGAGCTCCGCCGTGATGGTGGCGGCACCTGACGTTAGCGGAGTTAAAAATCCAGTGGCGTCGATGGTGGCGATGTTGGAGGGGACGAGATGGTAGATGACCTGGCGAGTGACATCGCGCGAGATGGTGAGTGCCTCGCTGGGGATTTGCGTCACTTGAAGTTGCCAGCGCGCGTCGCGACCATGCAATGGGATCGTCGGTAGCTGATTGGAAGATTCAGAAATGGGTTGTGGTAAATTGAAATGTAGTGTGGGCTCGGCAGCGATTGCAAGCGTCCCTTCCAATAGTGTCCCAATCGATAGGAGCAGCGGTAAGTAGTTGGTGGCGTGCTGCATGGGGTGCACCTTCATAGCGCGCTAAGCACGTTGACAGGCATGTTTTGCCCGTTAACAGCGCTAGTGAACGCGAATATCACGGAGGAAGGGGATTTGTGAAACAGATTAAATCAATTCAGCTATTGGGCCGCGTTCGACTAAGTATTGTGGGCGGCCGGTGGGGTCAGTTAACGACGTTGTGGCTGTGTCGATCCCGAGGTTGTGGTACAGCGTGGCGATGATCTCTTGCATGTCGACGGGACGCTCAGCGGCCTGTTCGCCCAAGCGATTGGTGGCACCAATGGCCTGGCCAGCGCGGATGCCTCCACCAGCCAGAAATGCGCAACTGACCGGTGACCAGTGATCGCGGCCCGCTTGAGGATTGATCTTGGGGGTTCTGCCAAACTCCCCCCACACAATCACTGTCACATCATTCAGCAGTCCGCGCTGATCCAAGTCTTCGATCAACGCACTGAGGCATTGATCGAGTTTACCACCATGATCGCGGACCAGATTAAAATTGTCGCCGTGACTATCCCAGCGACCATAGCTGAGGCTGACGCATCGCGCGCCAGCTTCCACCAATCGCCTGGCGATCAACAGGTGGTCGTTGCAAGTTGGCGCGCCATCGTATTGGAACTTGTAAGGTTTGCCATCGCCGTAGCGCGCGACAACTTTGGGGTCTTCCTTCGACAAATCGAGTGCGTCGAGGAGTTTGCTACTGGTCAATACGTCGAGCGCCCGCCGCCCAAAGTCGTCCATGCCAGCCATGCTGCCTGTGGTGTCAATATCGCGCCGCAAATTGTCCAGGCTACGCATAAGTTGGCGACGATCTTGCAATCGCTCCAACGAAATGTCATTCAGTTTCATATTCTCCATGCCAGGTCCATCGGGTTTGAAGGGAGAGAAACTGGTGCCGAGAAATCCAGGCGTGCCCGCGTCGGACCAGGGCGCGTGTTGCGTATGTGCGGCCAGTCCGACGTAGGGAGGAACGGAAGGGTCGACCGCGCCATACAGCCTCGATACCGCCGAGCCGATCGATGGACGGCCACCCAGATTGCGCATCTCAGTCGAGATCCAGCCACTGAGGCACTGCGACGATTCATGGCGATCCTTGCAGCCGACCACGGAACGGATAATCGCCGACTTGTCCATCAATCCCGCGAGTTTGGGAAAGACTTCGCAGATTCGAATCCCTGGTACGTTGGTGGCGATCGGTTGGAATTCGCCACGGATTTCAGATGGTGCTTCGGTCTTAATTTCCCACATGTCTTGGTGGGGTGGACCACCCGCTAAGAAGACATTGATCACCGCCTTATGACCCAAGCCAGATTTTATATTCTTCTGCATCGACTCAGCACGCAGCAGATCGGCCAGTCCGAATCCACTGCCGCCAAAGGTCAGACCGCCGATTGTCAAGAAGCTTCGGCGCGAAAGTCCATCGCAAAAACGATCAGCTCTTCCAAACAAGGTCAGCATAGCGGCACCATGGGGTTGAGGTGGGATGTTACGTCGGCTGCAACTTTACGTATCCGTCGTGCTTGTCAAAGAAGTTTCGGTTCGCTACGTCGGTCCAGCGTGCTCACGACGGGCCAACCCGCTAGCGTCAACTTCGCGAGTTACAAGATTTAACTGTAACAACAAGATTCAACTGTAACAAATTGCAACGGCGTCGAAAAGCAACTGATCGGCGAAGCGATCAGCGACTATCCGTGGAGGGTATTAATTGGGCGGGGTTGTATGGCGGGGGCAGGAACCATCTCAACTCTTATTGTGATCGATGGACCCCTTGCTGTGCAAGTCGGGAAAAGTGGGATTTGCCAGTGAACCTGTCAATATTTTTTGGCGTCCAATCGTTCGAATTATTAACCTAAACTGCTCTCCCCACGCCGCGATTTGGAAGCCATAATCGGCACTTCGATGCCCCTGGGGTAAAGGGGTCAGGAGTCATTTGCCGGAACGGCCCTGCGGGTGCTTTGCACAATTGACTCCTGACCCCTTTACCCCAGGGGCCGTGCGACCATGGATTCCCTGTAAATTTCACCCGTGATTGGTCATGTTACTCCCTTCGGTTCAGCTTCGTCGCAATATGATTGCTAGCACTTCGGACGCGGCTGCGTACGGAGTTATGGTGGGCGTTGGAGAAACGTTTCTCCCTGCCTTTGCCTTGGCCGTTGGGCTGGGAGAAGTAACGGCCGGGATTGTGGGGAGCGTCCCGTTAATGGCAGGCGGGCTGTTGCAGCTCGTTTCCCTGTGGGTCTTGTCGCGTGGCTTTTCACCGAAGTGGTGGGTGGTGTTGTCGGCCGGTCTGCAGGCGTTGGCCTTTATCCCCTTGATTTGGGTGGCGTACCATGGATCGGTTTCGGGACCAGTTCTGCTGGCCATCGCTTCATTCTACTGGGCGGCGGGCTTGGCTTCGGGACCAGCCTGGAATAGTTGGATCGAGCGGATTATCCCCAAGCAGATGCGGGCCAATTATTTCGCCAAGCGGACGAGGGCCAGTCAGTTAGCGACCCTGTTCGGCTTTGTCGCGGGTGGCCTGCTGTTGCAGTATGGCAGAAAGAGTGGTTGGGTGTTGCTGGCTTTTGCGGCCCTGTTTACCGCAGCCTTTGCATCCCGATTGCTATCTGCGTTCATGTTGGCACTGCATAGCGTTCCACCCCATGACAAACTGGCCCATGGCAAACTGTTTGTAACGACCCAGCCCGCGAAGGTCGGCTTGTCAACCAAATCGTATTCCGGTAAGCACTTGCTGATCTACTTGGTGCTCGTGCAGGGAATGGTCCAGATTTCAGGTCCCTATTTTACCCCCTACATGCTCAAGCACTTGCATCTGTCCTACTTGGCTTTTACCGGATTGATCGCGGTGGCCTTTGTGGCCAAAGTGATCTCGCTAGCCGCATGGGGACAGTTGGCGCGGCGTCGCGGCGCGGGTTGGCTACTGACCGTGGGAGGGACCGCGATCGTGCCGTTGTCCTCGTTGTGGATCGTATCGCAGAATTACTATTGGTTGATCTTCATTCAGACGATCAACGGCGTGGCCTGGGCGGCTTATGAATTGGGGTTGTTCTTGATGTTCTTTGAAGCCTTGCCAGTTGAACGTCGCGTGCGGATGCTGACGTACTATAACCTAGCCAACACTTCGGCTTGGTGCGTCGGCGCGACAGTGGGGGCGTATTTACTATCGACCTGGGGGACGACCGTCGACGCCTACTATGCGCTGTTTGCTCTGTCGTCCATCGGTCGCATCTTCGCGGTGATGTATCTGTATGCTACGCGTCCCGAATTGAAGGTCCGCGTGACACAAATTGGTTTGCGTGTCATCGGTTTGCGTCCCAACGGCGCATCGCTTGAGTCGCCGATTCTGTCGAGCATTCCGGATCCGGAGTGACCGCCGCGCCACAACTGAGAGTTCCTAAAGGAACGGGAACTCGAGATCGCCACGAACCACTCGAACTATTTCCAGTGTGTTTTCCTGTAATCGAAAATAGATGATGAAGCTGCCAACTTAAGTCGATCGAATGCCGTCACCGAAATCGGGTCGTTCGTCTCCAATGTTTGGATGCTTTGCGATTAGCCTACACTTGTCTCGAAGCTTCGCGACCCATTGCCTTGCGGCAGCGGGTTTGTCTTTGGCAATAAATACCGCAATTGCTTTCAAATCGTCTTTCGATGCAGCGGAATAACGTAGTCTAGGCATCGAATCATTCTTCCGATTCGATCCGACAGATCTCTGACTCAATTTCCGCAAAAACCGTTGCCTCGTCGAACGACTCGCCGCGATTGAGTTGTTGAATGCCTGTGTCGATTTTACCACGCAGCCTCTCGCGTCCCATCAATAATCGAATGCCATCGACAACGGCCGCTTCTTCGCTTTGATATTTTCCTTGCGCAACAAGGCTCTTAACAAAATCGTTCGCTTCCACTGGCAAATCGAGATTCATTGGTTTTCTCCAATACGATAGGGGGACAGCCAGTGAGTCATTGTATGGCTGCCGGGGCTCAGTTTGGTCGTTCCGATCCAATTCTAACTCAAACGCTTTGGCCGTGTCCACGCGCGATGGGTTTACTCAACTTCGTTAGCCGTCACTTCGCCCAAGCTGGCGCTGACGACAGCGGTGAGCACGGGCATCGAAAGTTTTTGAGCCAAAAAACGCACGCTCCCATCGCAGAAAACAGCTTGGGATCCTCCATTGTGAAATGAAAAGAGTTCATTGTTGTTGGTGCAATTCATGGGGCAGGGTCCCAGTGGAGTGACGCCATCGGTCGAATAACCGTCGACCCAAAATTCATTGGCTGGATCGGCCCAACTTGCGCCGCTGGCTCGTTGATTCGTTTTAGTGCGCACACGATAGAGTGCTGGGCGTCCCGCATCTTCGACCCAGGCGAGAGTGTTGGAAGTTCCATCGGCAATATTTCCAAACGTACTTTTCGTGCGATTGTTGTAGAACGGAGGATTCATGCCGGTGGTGACCGACGAGATAATACCCATGGGAAGAATCGCACCGGTGTACTGTGTGGCGTCGGTGCTGGGATTGAATGAACTGTATCCAGGAATGGGGGGCGTTAGGTTGTACGGGGCCAGGCCGAGCTTGCCGTTGAAACCATTGGCGATAGCGTAATCGCTGGGGGCTGCATAAAACTTGGGGGTCGCAGTACTCCCTGGAGTGTTGCCGGTATCGAAGGTTTCATGCTCTGGAGAGGAAGGGCAAAGAAAGATGCTCAGCCGCGTTTTGATCACAGCCGCGTTGGCGGCACTCGACCACGTCTGCTCGAGATCGTATCGATTGTACAAGCTACCTTGTTCCAAGTACGGCAGCAGCAGTGTTCCTGGTCCGTGTTGAATGGTGCCTGAGCGTGGGGCGAGAATGCCGAACTCGACCACTGGAAAACCTGGAGCCGCGTCCATTCTAGCTGGCGGGAAGAACCTGTAGGAGCTCTCGAAATTGTGCAGGGATAGTCCGATTTGCTTCAAATTGTTTTGGCACGACATGCGACGCGCCGCTTCGCGGGCCGCCTGCACGGCGGGGAGCAACAGACCGATCAAAATGCCGATAATGGCGATAACCACCAACAGTTCAACTAACGTAAAGGCGCGACGTTTCATGGCAATTCCTTCTGGGGATTGAAAGTGCAAACTCAACTTCCGACAGAGCTATTTATTGGACAGGGCGAAGGGGGGCAAAGCGGTTGCACTGGCGTTCACCGTGGCTGTTAGACCCGACGTTTGAGCGTTAGCATATTTGATGGGAATTCTCATGCCGCGTGGCAAGCGTCTGACTTGATCATCCCCTTCTTCTTCGGGGATGTGCATGACCGCGATGCCAACTCTATATTCACCCTGGGGCGC
>JBGSJT010000263.1:0-1882 GCA_041741715.1 Pirellulaceae bacterium
TGATGTCGCGATTGATCCATTGGGTCAAACTCCAACCATCGGGTAGGTCTTGACCGGAACTGCTCCCGTCGACAGTTCGCATGTAGAGCGTCATGTCGAACCGCAGCCCATCCAGGTGAAATTCGTCGAGCCAGTAGAACGAGTTGTCGTAGATGAACTGCCGAACTTCATTGCGGCCATAGTCGGGCCGGTTATCGCCCCAGGGAGTTTTGCGGCGCCAATCGTTGTAGAAATAGATGCCACCGCCATCGTTCTCGTTCCAGCCGTCGAATTGCCACAGCCCGAGATCGCCGGGACCGAAATGGTTATAGACGACATCCAATACGACGCCGATCTTTGCGCGATGAGCCGCTTTGACAAACTCCTTGAAGGCTTTGGGGCCGCCGTAGGCGCTTTCCACCGCGAAGCAATATGCGGGGTTATAACCCCAGGAGACATCGCCCGCGAACTCGGCCGTCGGCATCACTTCGATGACATTGACGCCCAGCCGCTGCAGGTGATCGAACTTCTCAACCGCCATCGCATAGGTTCCGTGTCCGCCTCCCAGCGGACCGTTGAATGTGCCGATGTGCATCTCGTACAGCACCAACTCGGGCCACGGTGGCAGCTGATAACGGTCCTCGCCCCAATCAAAATGCGGATCATGGACAATGCTGTTGCCGACCGAATTTGTCACTTCGCGCGCATAAGGATCGATGCGAGAGTATTTCTGCTTGCCGCAACAGACGAGATAACGGTACTCGTCGCCGATCTTCGCCTCGGGAATCTCGACGTACCACGTGCCGTTGTCGCCCGGTTGCATGGGATGCGATTCCGTCCAGTTGTTGAACGCACCCATGACGAACACGTGATCCGCATGCGGTGCCCAGACGCGAAATGCCACGGCAGCCTCGTAGGGAATGGCCCCCATGCCAGCTTTCACCACGTGAGCAGGTTCATTCATTGTTTCGCACTCTCTGTGAAGGACTCGATAGCTGTCAGACTTGCACCGTTTCGAGTGCTTCAACTGCTTAGCGAGGAAAATAAATCATCATGAAATCTACCTACATCGGAGCCTTTCGTCGGTCGCTCACCTCGGCGCAGCAAATCCGCAGTCGGCCAACGTTGCACGAAGCAATTGTTCCATTAGGTGCCGCTTTGAGGGACTGATCTTGGCCAGTAGTGCCGACCGCAATCGCAATAGAAAACTTTGAAATTGAACACATCAAACCCTCTCATCTGGCTGGCCTGCCCTCCCTAGACTCGATAGGCATCATCCCCTTTTTACCTAACTAGTTGACATGTCATCGACTTAAGGTAGGAGTTAATTCATGAGTAACCGTTCACGGGTATGAAATTGCTGGTGCGTAGAAATTGGATATTTTGTATGCTCCGTGCATGGAAAGCAAGGACGACATTATTGCCGATCTTCGTGCGCTTGTGGAGAAGCAGGCTAAGCAGCTATTCCACGATCGATCAATACTTTGATGACGTGCTGGGTGTCCCGGTTTCGCGGGGCTATCTATCAAAACTCTGCACGGGCATTGTTTCTGCGTCTCTCGCGGACGCCTATGAAGAAGCTAAAGCCGCCATCCCAGATCAACCACAACTTGGCAGCGATGAAACCAGTTTCAAAGACAACGGCAGGAAGAATTGGGTGTGGTGCATCAGTTCAGCGGTCATGACCGTGTTTCATATTGCCACCAGCCGATCCCGCAAGGTGCTTGAAGATCTGGTCGGCGATGAATTCAAAGGTTACTTAAATTTCGACTATTTTTCAGCGAACTGCTCATTTGCTTGGAACTACGACATCAAGGCCCAGTATTGTTGGGCTCACCTGATACCCGACATACGTTAGTGCGCCACGTCCCGAAGACAACTATAGCGAGCAGCAAGTTCGTCA
>JBGSJT010000264.1:0-5733 GCA_041741715.1 Pirellulaceae bacterium
CTCCCGCGGCTGACTCTCCGGCATCGATGGCGGCCTGGGCTACCCCAAAATCCGAGAGCCCTTGAGCCTCAAGGGTCCTTTTCATGAGTTGCTTACGTCCAGCTTGAGTGGTGATTCGTGTGCAGGCCTGGGAGGAGATCCTATTTTTCATGAAACGACCCTTGGTCTTGGGGACGTTCGCTTTTGGCTCCTGCCCCGCTCACTGATGGTCGAACTTCCTGTTCGACAATCCCCCAAACCCAAGGATCGTTTCTGAAAAATGGATCTAGTCGCAGTGTCAATCCACGATTCCGCGCAATATCGAATCAAATTCGCAACGTTGAAGGTCTACGCTTCAATAGCGACAGGGCAGCTTGCCGAGGCTGCTTTCATCGTCGAGATCAATCACATGACGCTGAGCTAGGCGTGTCTGTCTTAATCGCATGTCCTGTTGCAATCGGAGTACCGTTCTAGGCTTCTGGAAAGGTTCCTTTGGAGAAGGGGGGATTGGTCTCACACGAAGTGAGACCATCAGCGGTGTGATCGGCATGATTGATAGCTATCTGGTGAAAGTCCAGACACGGACTAGGAAGGAGGTAACGTGTAGACGGAGGCAAAGGTGCCCGAAGAAACAAGCGGCAATTCGTACCGAAAAGGTACAGCGCGAACAACAGCGTGGGCGTAGTTGCCCGCGATTCTACGATCGCGAATAACATGGATTGATCCGTTTGCCAATGAGGGATCTTGAGGAAGCCCGAGTCAAAGTCGTGGCCCAAACGCAAGTGAACCTTCGTAAGGCCTTTACCAGGGGGCGAGCTGCCCGCAACCAGCAAAGCCCAAAGTCCTTCCGACGACTGATAGGGGTATTGAAGGTGGGTAAACGACGAAAGAGTTATTGGTCTGACCCGTGAAAGGGCCGTCTGATCTGGGTCGGTGTAACTACGACACCTTAAGCCCTAAACGCCGCAGTGATGCGTCGCAATGGATAGAGGGTCTGCAGACGAAGCCGGAGTAGCCATAAAACGGTCAGCCTATGAGGATGCGGTGACGTATCTGAGGACAAAACTGGTCGCTAGTGACAGGGAGGTTAAAGGTGAAAGGTGGAACGCTAACCGATCTTGGAACTTATTGAGAATCTCCGACGCGGGGTCGAAGGCTAAAATGCGTCGGAGCAAATAGAAGTAGAATAAGGAAAGATGATCAGTGCTGTTTAAGACAAGTCTCTTCGAAGATCTAACCAACATCCCGACTCTTGAGACAGCCTTCAAGGCGGTCAAGAGAAACCGAGGTTCCCCTGGAATCGATGGTGTTACAGTCGACGACTTTGCCCTTAGACTCGACGAGGAGCTAACCCAGCTTAAGAAGGATCTCGAGAGCTGGGATTACCGGCCAAACCCTGTACGCGGTGTAGAAATTCCCAAGCCGGGTAAACACGGTGGCACCCGCCTGCTCGGAGTCCCGTGTGTGCGTGACCGCGTCGTGCAAACCGCAATCAAGAACCTGCTCGAACCCATCCTCGAGAAAATATTCTCCGATCATAGCTACGGATTTCGGCCTGGACGCAATCAACGCCAAGCAGTGGAAGCTGCGCAGATCGCGAATAATTCGGGAAAGAGATTCGTAGTTGATATCGATCTATCGAAATTTTTCGACAGAGTCGGTCACGATCGACTGATTAGCCGCCTGAGTAGAGTCGTCGAAGATAAGCGTATCTTACGCATTATCGGCCTGATGCTGCGCAGCGGGGTTATGAAGGATGGTCTTGTCAAAATCACCAGCGAAGGTACAACGCAAGGGAGTCCTCTAAGTCCGTTGTTGAGTAATTTCGTGCTTGATGAACTCGACAAAGAGCTCGAACGAAGAGGTCTAAGGTTTGCGCGATTTGCTGATGATTGCAACATCTTTGTCGGTTCTGAAAGTGCCGCTAAACGTGTAATGGCGAGCATCAGCAAATTCATCGAAGACAAACTGAAACTCAAAGTTAACGACGAAAAGAGCCAAACGGCTGTCTCGCGGAAGGTGAAGTTTCTTGGTATGACCATCGACGGACGTGGCTGTAGAGCTGTGTCTAAAGAGTCGATAATCAGGGCCCGACGCAAGGTCGTCGAGCTTACCCCCCGAGGCACCCACCTTCCCATCGAGAAAAGTGTAGAGCGCATCAATCAGTGGTACGTAGGCTGGTCCAACTACTACAAGATGACGCAATACCCGAATCAACTCTCGGCGATCGAGAAACATATTCGGCGTCGCCTTAGAGCCAGGTTTGTGGCCCAATCGAAAAGGCGGCGGTACCTTTATCGCAAGCTTCGACGGCAGGGCTGCTCAAATAGTGCTGCAAAGTCAGTGTACTCGAATCACGGCCCTTGGGCTCTTTCGAATTCACCAGCGCTTAACCGAGCATTCAATAACGCATGGTTCAAACATCACCTCGGCCTTAAGGAAGTAACATCTCAAAGACAGAGGGGCTGGCTGGCCTTCAACAAGCACCCACTGGTTTAGCGAAGAGCCGTATACGAGACCCGTACGTACGGTTCTGTGAGAGGACGGAGGCTTCGGCCTCCTCCTACTCGATAGCGGGGCAGGAGCCCAAAGCGAGTGTCCCCCGCCCGAAGGAACCTTACCAGGAGCCTATTCGAGCTCCGCTTACTCTCGCGCAAGCGCTTGCCTCGTTTCAGCTTGGTGCTGCCAGCGGCAAGCAACTTTGTACTTGCTGCGCCCTGATTCAAAAACAATACACTTTCTACAAACTTGGCAGAGGCCTATCGGTGCCCGTTGAATCGATCTGCCATTTCTCTTGATTTCATGAGGGGCAGTCCTTTGGTGTTATGAATGGTAGCGATACAATGCCGGACTTGGACTTAGGAAATCCAATTCGTAAGGCAACTAAAAATTCTGGGGGTAGCCCAGAAGCAATACTGCTTGACAAGCTTTCCTAAAATCTCTTAAGGCTCGAACACATTATGGGAGTTTTAGAATGTCTATTCAATGTCTGCTTGGCGTACCTACTTTAGTGTTGATCTTAACCCTGCCCTTCGCAGGAGGCCAGGTTGCATCGGCAGACGGCAGAAAAGTACTGCCTCCCCCAGCAGAACAGCCCATCTTTGCTTGTCGCGACGACTATGCAGGAATTCGAGTATTTCATGGCGATAAAAAGCAGGACGGCTTGCTTGAAGTTGAGTTTACTGGCGACGGCTATGCCGGTCTGAAAGATTCCAGAGCTGCTTACCGACTTTGGCGCAATTTCAGCTTCTTAGTACTAGACCTTGAACGATACCGAGATTGGAGACTAGTTCTGGAGATGGTGGAACACAAACGATCCTATGTGAGATACGAATTGTTTGAAGAGGTTATTGGAGGTCGACGAACCAGCCGTGGTCATTGTTCTATCGATGTTGAGGATCTGAACCAGCTTCTCTGAAGCCCGATTTTAGCAGCGAGCGCAGTGAGCCCAATTTTTCGTTAGTAGCAGCTTGCCGCTGCTGGGTCGTTTGCTGGGAGGCTGCAGTATCTTCTCCTTCCAGTTCAGTCACTTCCGCTGGTATTTCTTGAATAAACCGACTCGGATTACGCTCAAGCCTCTGGCGTCCAACTTGCCTTTCCTGGCAATGACTTAAGTACAATTTGATTTTTGCACGCGTCATGGCCACATAAAAGAGCCTTCTTTCTTCATCTATCGCTCGGTCTTCGAGGCTGTTTTTGTGCGGAATTAGGTCCTCCTCGACCCCGACGAGAAAGACTAAGGGAAACTCAAGACCCTTTGCGGCATGAATGGTCATTAACGACACGGCAGGTTGTTGGTTTTTTTGATCGCGTTGCGGTGGCTCATCACCAAGACTTAAAGAGTCCATAAAGTCCTTCCAGCCAAAAGCTCCTTCCTTAGCTAATGGTTCGGCGACTCCAGCAAGCCAATCGGGCAGTTGCCGCAGAGTTTCAAGTTTGTACGATGCTTGCTGCACGCTTCCGGCTTTTTGGCGGTATTCTTGTTCCAAAGCAAAGGTCTTGATGATTCGCCTCGTAAGATCGGCGACTTGTTCGGGGTGCTCCAACTTCGGAAGATGTAATGAGCGGATTTGATCACAAAATTTTGAGGCTGCCTCTTGAGATCGATGGGGCAGGTCGACCAGACCTTTTTCGAGGGCTTCAAATGGAGAGCAGTGCGCCTTAATTGATGCGGATTCGATAGCCTCAAGGCTTTTCAATCCCAAACCTCGCGCGGGCAAATTGATAATGCGCCAAAACGAAAGCCTGTGGTCTGGATCGCCTACCAGTCTAAGATAGGATAAAACGTCTTTGATTTCTTTTTTTTCGAACAAGCTCTGTCCACCAAAGACTCGGTATGGGACGCGGTGTTCGCGCAGGGCAAGCTCAAGTGCCCGAGCTTGGCTATTGGCGCGGTAAAGTATGCCAATCTGGTCTGGACCGAGTCCCCTACCCCGCCAAGCAAGAATTTTTTGAGCTACATGGCGTGCTTCGGCAACATCATCGACGGGATTCGCAATGGCGATTTTTTCTTGTCCGCGCGACTCCGACCACAGTTTCTTTGGTTTGCGTTTCGGATTGTTGACGATGACGCTATTGGCTCCATCAAGGATGACATTGGTGCACCGGTAGTTCTGATCAAGAGTGATTTGCAGAGCTTCTGGAAAAATTTCTTCAAACTTGATGAGCGTTTCAGGCATGGCACCGCGCCAACTGTAGATGGACTGATCATCGTCGCCAACAACGCAAAGATGGCGGTGATCTTTTGCCAAGAGCTCAAGAATTCTAAGCTGAGAAAAGTTCGTATCTTGGAACTCGTCGACCAAAAAGCGGCGGTGTCTTAGAGTAATGTCCTGACGGACGTCTTCATGCAAATTAAGAAGGTGGACCGTTCGGAAAATGCAGTCGTCAAAATCGATCACTCTATTGAGTCGAAGCTGTCGCTCATAAAGTTTGTAGATCTCGGTCATCATGGCTGGGTCAACAAAGCTCTGATCGCGCGCCAGTTGATTGATGTCGTCAGGGCTAATTAGTTGGTTCTTGGCCTGACTGATCCGGTGATGAGCTGCTGCCGGTTTGATGTAGGCAGTCCAACCAAGCTCTTCAATGGACTTACGCACTAATTCGATCTGGTCACTTGTCCCGGCCAACCCAAAATTGGCACTTAATTCTGCCTGTTCATGATAGCGGCGCAAGATCTTGATGCAATAGCTATGAAAGGTCCCCAGCAAGACGTTTTTGCTTCGCCCGCCCACCAATTCTGTTAGGCGGGTATTCATTTCTCGAGCTGCTTTATTGGTAAACGTAAGCGCGACAATCTGATCGGCTGGAATACCGCGATCAAGCATGTGGGCAATTCGGTAAGTGATAACCCGAGTTTTGCCCGTTCCCGCTCCGGCAAGCAGCATGAGCGGTCCATCGATCGTGGTCGTCGCAGTGCGTTGAGGAACATTAAGTTGCGTGATGTCGATCAAACTTCAGCATCCTAGATCTAGTGATTTGCCACGTGGTTGGATTTATCACGACTATCAGTTGATTGCATCTTCGGACTCTGGATACAAAGCCTTATGGATACAGTCGCGATATGTTACTATGGACGCACGGGGCAGCAACTTGTCATCTTCAGGGCGCAGCCACCCGTCATCCTCAGTGCGAAGTACTTGGATCTGTACCGCGGGACATGTGGGCGCAGCCACCCGTCATCCTCAGTGCGCAGCACGTGAGGATCTGTACCGCGGGACATGTGGGCGCAGCCACCCGTCATCCTCAGTGCGC
>JBGSJT010000265.1:0-5398 GCA_041741715.1 Pirellulaceae bacterium
ACTTCGCGCTGCTGTCCCAAGGCAGGCTGGCCATCGCTGGAGTGGACAACTCGCGACAAGGGAAAGTCGAGATTTGGGACTTCACTGGTTTCAGCACCGCGGCCAATGTCGATGGCCTCCGAACGACGGACCCGGATGCAACAAGCACGGCTCACGCACGTCCGAGTGCTGCAAACCCGTTCGCTCCAGTTTCGCAGGACCTAGGGACTCACGATGGAGTTTCTGGCAATCGCCTTGCCCCAGGAACGCCTGAATGAACCGTGGGTTCGCAGCGCGGTCTTCGCACTATGCGACGATCTGATCGCAAATCAGAAGCTACAGATTGACTCCGACTCGTTCTATCACACCCTAAACTCACTGATCATCTACCGGGAAAGAATCCGTTCGGCCAGCCGCAACTGAGAAATAGCGGCCGACATTTCACCACCTTTTAGGAGTCATTGCCGTTTGCGACACATGTCGGCTTGGGCCGCCGAGATCGATTCGTTGTGCCAGCTCTTAGACGTTCTGATTGTTTAAAAGCACTGACCAAGGAGATATTCAGGGAGCGAAGCGAAGCTCAGGAACGGTCCAGAAGGACTGGGCAATCGTGAAGTCGAACGAGCTTCCCGAAGACTTTTGCATCGCGGTCATGGGGCACGAAGGCTGGAGCAAAGATCCTGATTCTGCAGCTCGGTATGCGTTGGCAGTGAGCTTTGAGGTTGTCGGACGTGAAATAGCAATTTATGACGGCTTGCGGGTTGCCGTCGAGGAATTGCAGTCCGAATTGGAGGCAGGAATAGAGGTAGAAATTGAGTCTATTGATTGATGTGAAACTGATTTGACTCAAGCGCGATCCAAGCAACTTGAGTTGCTCCTGCACTCCAACTCGATGTTTTTGTGTCACTGATTTGTCACTGTCATTTTTGCGAGCACAAACCTGGTCCGCCATCAGGACAAGGTCCTACCGCAGAGAAACTACGTGCTTAGGTTCACGTTTTCGCACCTGATCCTCAGGTATATTTGAGCCGGTGCGTCCTCCGGTAGGATCGGTGGATACCGGAGGGATCGCGATTTTTTGGCGAAAAATGCAGTGACAAATCAGTGACATCGTTGTCAACGAAAAGCCAATTTTGTTACAATGAAGATCCAACGTTGTGTCTCGGCAAATTGTTGCCACGAAACGAGTTACAACGTCCATGCAACGCAGATAAAACTCTGGTGCAACGAGGTGAAAATGGCTTCGAGTCCTACCGGAGGAGCTTTCGTCAAAGTTCTAACTTTGGCGACCAAAAGACTTAACGCCTGGCGTCGAGAGATCGACTGCCGGGCGTTTTTCGTTTCTAGCCAGTTATTCGTTGGTTTTCTACGATTTTCGCGGTTCGACGCCCCAAACTGCCGCGATCTCTGTTTGCAGAGAGATTTCCGTCTCTCGAACGCAACCTTCAAGGTTGCGCCCGTCCGTGCGAAAAATCGGTCCCGAACTCTCTGACTCTCTCTTTTCGGGGGCCTCCAGAGTTAACACAGAGTTCTCGTTCGGAGTCCGGATGAGAACGGATTCGAACCCCGAGCATCTGTCAGACCCTGATATTTGACGATGCTCCGAGACCGCCAGGCCGATACAATAGTGCTTGCGGAGTCAATTGGCCCAGGAGAGATAGATGTTTTCAAGAGAAGCAGACATGTCGACGAGCGTTTTGCGCTGAATGCGGCGTAACGGCTTGATCGTGAAAACCGAATTTGTCTCACCTTGGGGGATCTGCGACTTCGTCGGAATTCAGTTCAATCCAACCCACGTACAGCACAGGCTTTCGCTCCGCCAGAGAAAACCCGTAACTTCGATTACTAGGGCCGCCCTGCTGCTTCAAGTTCCCGACGTCGAAGAACGTCGATCAATCTCGATTGACCGTCTGGCACGGAAATTCTCGAACGCAATCCCGCGTGAATGTCTTGAGCGAGATGTTGCTCGACTCCAATCTGACGGATTCTTGGTCCAGACAAAGCACGGTAGGCTTCAAAAGCGTAACGGATGGATGCCGCTTCAGGATCGTATCGTAGCTGTAGAAGCCAAGCTAACTCGAATTGAGGAAGCGTTGCAGCAAGCCCGTGCTAACCTTGGTTTTGCACAGGAATCGTATGTGGCTTTTCCACTAAAACTTGCACGAAGAATTGCTGCAAATCCCACCCCGTGGGCAGAGTACTTTAAGCAAGGAATCGGGTTGATAGGAGTAACGACCACGAGGTGCGAATCGCTAATCGATTCAAACACCGTAGGACGTAACCACGATCCTGCTGTGAGGCTCTATTGCACGGAAAAATTCTGGAGTGAAGTAGCACGTTCTAAAGGCAGCTAAGCATTAGAGGTTCTGCTACGGATTCAGGACGTCTTGCGGTCCCCTCGTCGTCTAATGGCGGCAAGGATTTCCCCAATGCATACGCTGCGGAAAGATCCTGAAACAGTGCCATCGATCGGCCAGCGGCTGGTGCTGAAGCTATGCCGTCGTACCACTTCTTATAAAAGCCTGCTACCTGCTCCTTCGCTCGTGCCGGATCCTTAAAGAGAGTCAAGTTTTTCTTAAGGTCAGCGAACTCGGTTCTCGCTGGGTGCGACGTAGCCAGTCCGGCCATGGCCTTATCAAGCCAGTTTGCAAGATCAGGAGTTACCTTCACTCTTCGCCTAAGAGATGGAATGGCAATTCTAGCGCTCGGCGGCCGAATCTTTCCTCCGGCGACGAAGAAGTTATACCCAGACCCAATTCCGATAAGAGGGTGCTCAATAAGTCCCTTAGCCCATAGAACAATATTAAGCCCCCAGTAAGGACCTCCAATCTTTATTTTGCTCGTGATTTTATCATTCAACTCCTCATGCAAAGAAATGATTCCCGGGAATCGCTTCTGATGAAGAGTGGATGAACCGCTGTCATCTAGTAGGCTTTGATCAACTACCCAGAAACCATCGGCTTGGGCATCGTGATAGCACTTTTCAGCCTGCTGAACTTTCGGATTGCGCTCTGTCTTCTTGGTCAATTGCTTCTGGTGCATGAAGATTAAAGGAAGGATCAATCGACCAGAAAAGCCATGAGAACTTTTCCATTTTCCGGTTGCCTTCGCCAATGCTCTGTTGATCTTGTTTCGATTGGCACCGTCCACAATTGGCAACTGCGGAACACTGATCCAAGCCGGTTTATGACTCGCACACAGGTTAAGATGTTCGTTGACTATTGAATTGACAGTTGCTTGAATTGGGCTGTCGAGACACTTGCAGAAAGACTCGAAGGCCTTAAGTGTGCTCATGAATTCATACCAGGAATTCTTGTCATCTACCGTACTACGGCGTGAATCAACATCGTCAAAACCGTCGAAGCTACCGTCTATCCAAAGCTTCGGAGTCTTGGGCAACGTCAGGGTGACTTTCGCTACACGATCCAAGGGAACTCGCGCGAGAGCAGAGTCTCCGAAGTAACGAGATACTAGTCCAGCGACCTCGTCACCGGTTACATTGGGAATATGGTCCCCATCACTGCAGACAAAGAAGTGCTCTAGGAACCATTCAAATGAAGAATCGCGAAATCTATTCCAAGGACCCTTCTCAGCGCAAGCTCGTCAATGAAGGGGTCGCCAGTGTTAACGATGAAGGCAATGACCAGGCCTTGGCTGTCTTGCGATACGAGCTCGATACTTTCGTCTGCGATGGTCAGTACGAAAAAGGGCTGGAGCACATCCTGGAGACATTTTTGAAAAATGTGCACCAGGCCCAACAGCCTGCCGTCTGGGTGAGCGGCTTCTACGGCTCAGGTAAGTCGCACCTCGTGAAAATGCTTCGCGCCCTGTGGGTCGATACGCCGTTTTCAGACGGGACGACCGCTCGCAGCATTGCCAAGCTTCCGCAAAACATCACCGACCAACTGGTGGAACTCACCAACCAGGGGAAGAAACACGGTGGACTGCACGCTGCATCAGGAACACTCGGCGCGAGCGCAAGCGGAAGTGTTCGTCTTGCATTGCTAAACATCGTTTTCAAATCTGCCGGCCTGCCGACCCAATATCCACTGGCTCGATTTGTTATGTGGCTCAAGTCGGAAGGCATTTACGAGGCAGTTCGACAAAACGTGGAAAGTGATGGCCACAATTGGCAGGAAGAGCTCGACAATTTTTACGTTGCCGAAGGACTTCATGAAGCACTGGTGAAAGCCAAGCCCAAGTTGTTCTCGTCGGTGACTGCATGTGTGGAGACGCTCAATAATCTGTACCCATACGTCAGCGACATCAGCAACGACGAGATGTTGAAAGCGTTGCGTCAAACGCTGACAACCAACAGCATGTTCCCGCTAACCCTGGTTGTTCTCGACGAGATACAACAGTTCATCGGTTCTGACGCGCAGCGCTCGATCGAGGTCCAAGAAGTCGTTGAAGCTTGCAGTAAGAATATCGGTGGCAAACTGTTGTTTATCGGAACCGGTCAGACGGCAGTCACCGGCACGGCAAATCTTAAGAAGCTCGAAGGACGTTTCACCGTCCGGGTTGAACTGTCCGACGCAGACGTCGACGCGGTGATTCGGCAGGTCATCTTGGCCAAGAAGCCGGGTGCTCTGCAGCATATCGACGGAGTGATGCAGAAGAACCTGGGCGAGATATCGCGTCACTTGGCCGGTACCAGTATCGGGCACCAACAGAAAGACATTCCAACCTTCCCGCAAGACTACCCAATCTTGCCTGTTCGCAAACCGCCCTGTGCAAAAACTAGATCGTGCAGCAGAATTGATCCTTCGTCAGGAAAAGCATGATTGTTAACGCCGATCAGTTCACCGAATGAGGACACGATTGCCGCGAGGCTTGACGAAGCAACTTGCGCTCGACCAAACCATTTCAATTGGTTGCGCGCACCACCGGCTCGATCCGCAAAACGAATTGCCGAGACGTGAGGAAGATAGTTCACGCCGCTTTACAGCTGTAGCTCTTCAGCAGTCCGCCAAGTCGCTCTTTGCAGCGAAGCTCACTCAGGCGGATAATCTCAGCATTGGCAGCGGTTGGCTTTGCTTTGGTGGCGGTGGGTTGCTGGAGGACGGCGTTGTCAGCACCCTGGTGGGGTCGTTCCTCGTGATAATGAACGGCATACTCACTGCACAAGTGATTGAAATGCCCCTGGCCGAACACAATGAAATGGTCAAGGCATTCTTGCTTGATCGACTGAATGAATCGTTCGACGAACGCATTCGTGTTCGGCGACCTGAATGCCGAGATTTTTACTTCCTTCTTTCCGGAAGAGAATTTCTCATTAAACGACTTCGTGAACTTTGTATCGCGGTCATGCATCAGAAATTTGCATTGAAGTTTCTCTGCTTTGATGAACTGTTTGAACGCCTCTGCTTGCTCGAGAACCCATGTTTCATCGGGATAGTATGTGCCGGGAGTGATGAAG